>JAILEX010000059.1 GCA_024687185.1 Bacilli bacterium
TTTCGCCTTCCGCGTGGCGCTTTTCGATTTCCTCGACGATCTTAAGATGCTTTTCCTCGCTGATCTTGTAGTTAAGCATGATGATGACGAAGACCGCGACGAAGCAAGCGACTAGGATGATGACGATCCACAAACCGATGATGCGGAGGTTCTCCGCGGTAACAGATTCCATGACATCCGCGATGGCTTTTTTGAAATGCTCAGTTGCAATTTCGTCGCCAAATTCAACTTTTTCAGCATTAAAAGTTTGTTCAGCGGTCGAAATCCCATTTACAGTAGTCATAACGCCAGCGGTTAGGAAGACCAAGAACTGGATGCCACGTAGCAAAGCGCTACCGAGTTTGACGGTAAGGGGCCTCCAAGCGGAGATGAGGGATTCCTTCCTATCGCCAAAGCGATATTCATCATAGTCGATGGAGTCTTGGAACATGACGAGGATGACCATATAGACTGTGCCAGCGCCAAAGAAGAAGAGAAAGGGGAAGAGGTAGTTGCACCACATCATCCCGCCAAACGCCCAGCCAAAGTCCATTGGGGTGGTGGGAACATAAGTATTGGCACTTATGTTTAAGGATGTATCGGAAAATATGGGGAAACAAGTGAAGAAGAAACCTAATGCGCCGACCAGGGCAACGATGGTGCCAAGGAGTAAGATCTTCTTTTTCGCTATCTTCTTGGCAAGTATGGGGTAAAGGGCCTGCGAGCCAATCATGGCTGCCACATAGAAGACCGAGATGAGGGTGACGACCAAGCCGCCTTGGTTGCCGCCATAACCAACGGATAGATAGTAGTAGTTTAAGCCGATGCCACCGGTGATGACGCCATTGGCAAGGTAATAGAGGAACATGCAGATGACGATGATGCGTAGCTGCGGGTTCTTGACGATGACCTTGAATAGGTCGACGAGGCTGGATTTTTCGCTGGCCTCCTCAACGGCTTCGTCCCTTGCCCTTTCTTGGCAAAGGAAGAAGATCGCGGCCTGCGAGACCAGGAAGAGGATGGAGATCGCAATGGCTAGGATCGCATAGACCGTGGAGGTCGCAACGCCAGAAAGCATGCCAGGGAGAAGGGTGGCCATCGCGGTCATTAGGAAGCCGCCGATCGCGGCGCAGATGGAGACGTGGGAGGTAAGGGATGCCCTTTCCTTATCATCGTTGGTGAGGGAGGGAAGCATGGCCCAATAGCCGATGTCGTTCATCGTGAAGAAGGTGTCCCATAAGACATAGAAGACGATCATCAAGACGACGTAGGCCCAACCATCTCCGCCTGGGCGGACTAGGAACAAAAGCAAGACGGCCAAGGCGTTGCCGATGGCGCCTATTAGGATCCAGGGTTTGAACTTACCGAGTTTGAAGTGGACCTTCTCGACGATGAAGCCCATGATCGGATCGTTGATGCCATCCCAGACCAAGGCCACCATCATCGCGACGGTGATGACGCCATATTGGGCGGCGAATACTTCGGAGTTGTCGGACAACACGCCGGAAGTGAGGGCGTATTGGAGTAGGAACGAGCCTACTAGCGCATAGCAGGCGTCACGGAAGATGCCGGAGAACGGATATAGGAACCTCGTTAGGCGAGGAACCTTGTTTCCGGTGAATGTCCCGTTTATTTTAAGACGACCCATATAAAAAACCTCCTTATATTGGGATGCCGAATAATTCTAGGTGAAAGCGCTTTCGAAAAGCAACTAGAAAATAGCGTGAGTTAGAGTTGCAATCGAAGTTTTTTCAATAGAAAACGCAAAAAATCAGTGTTTTTCGAAACAAATTAATTAAATAAGTTAAAAAATTATTGTAATACCGATACGAATAATCTTGATTAACTTTATTCTCGCGCGCTATATTGTGCGTAAGACATACGTACGTTTTTGCGTTTGACGATTTTAGGAGGCGATTTAGTATGCCAGAACAATTTAAAACCTGCCGATCCGTCCACCAGGGCGAGGCGATGGACGAAACCCTGAAGAAGTACGCCAAATTGGCGAAGAAGATCACGGACGTCGTCCCCCACAAACTATTCGGAATCAAATCCGAGGACCCCGAGTATTGGGGACTTCGCGAAGTCTTGACCGAACCGATGGTCGATTTGGCCCTCAAGATGAAGCTTCGTAAGCACTATACCTTCGAAGACTTGCTCAAGATGAATCCCGAATACGATGCGGCTGGTTTACAGAAGATCCTAGACGAGATGAGCGTCATCGGCATCATCGAATACGATTATGGCGACCATTATAACGACGACGGACCCATCAAAGACGCCCCCAAGGTCAGAAGGTACCGCCTTCCTTTCTTCGTCCCGGGCTCCGCTGAGCTAATGAACTCCTCGATCGCCCGCATCAAGGCCAATCCCCCCGTCGCCAACATGTTCGAGAGGATGACCTTCATCCCGCTAGCCGGCATCACCGAGATGCTTCCTCCTGGCGGCGATGGCGTTGGCATGCACGTCATCCCGGTCGAAAAGGCCATCGAGAACAACCAAAGCGCCATCAAGCTTGAGAAGATCAGCTATTGGCTAAAGAAATATGACGGACATATCTCCGCGGGCATCTGCTCTTGCCGTGGCTCAAGGGCCATCATGGGCGAAGGCTGCGGCGACGATCCCGACGATTGGTGCGTCCAGCTCGGCGACATGGCCGACTACACCGTCGAAACCGGCCGTGCCCACTATATTACCAAGGAACAGGCCCTCGAGATCTTCCAGAAGGCCGAGGATAACGGCTTCGTCCACCAAATCACCAACATCGACGGCGAGAAGAAGATCTTCGACATCTGCAACTGCAACGTCGAAATCTGCAACGCCCTCCGTACCGCGATGCTATTCAATACGCCCTACCTTTCCCGTAGCGCCTATACCGCCAAAGTCGACAAGACCAAATGCGTCGCCTGCGGCTATTGCGTCGAATCCTGCCCCGCCGGCGCCGTCAAGCTCGGCCAGAAGCTTTGCCTAGCCAATGGCAAAGAGCAGGAATATCCTAGCGTTCCCCTACCCGACAACAACAGGTGGGGTAGATACGCCTGGGATGAGAACTACCGTTCCACCAACCGCGCCACCAATACCCGTAGCACCGGCACCGCCCCCTGTAAGGTCGCCTGCCCCGCGCACGTACCCGTACAAGCCTATTTAAAGAAGGCCCACGATGGCAAATACCTCGAGGCCCTCGAACTCATCAAGAAGGAAAATCCCTTCCCAAGCGTTTGCGGCCGTGTCTGCAACAAAAGGTGCGAGGAAGCCTGCACCCGCGGCAACATCGACAACCCCGTCTCCATTGACGCGGTCAAGAAATTCGTCGCCGATTTGGAACTCAATAGCGAAAAGCGCTTCATCCCCGAGAAGGTCATCTCCAACCTCAATGGCGAATGGAGCGAGAAGATCGCCATCATCGGCGCCGGCCCCGCTGGCTTAAGCGCCGCCTATTACCTAGCCGTCATGGGCTATCGTCCGACCGTCTTCGAGAAGAACCCGCTTCCCGGTGGCATGCTTACCTATGGTATCCCCTCCTATAAGTTGGAGAAGGATGTCGTCGCCGCCGAAATCGAGGTCATGAAGCAGCTTGGCGTCGAGATCAAGTGCGGCTGCGAGGTTGGCAAAGACGTGACCATCGCCGAATTGAAGGAACAGGGCTATAAGGCCTTCTACGTCGCCATCGGCTGCCAAGGCGGCAGACGTCCTGGCGTTAATAACGATAACGCCGAAGGCACCGAGATCGCCGTCAGCTATCTCCGTAACGCCCTAGCCAATGAAGAAGAAAGGTTCGAAGGCAATGTCGTCGTCATCGGTGGCGGCAACGTCGCCGTCGACTGCGCCCGTACCGCCAAGAGGAAAGGCGCGAAATCCGTTAAGATGGTCGCCCTCGAATCCCGCGACACCATGCCCGCCTCCAAAGAGGAGATCGCCGAGACTCTCGACGAGGACATCGAAATCATCAACTCCCAGGGCCCGAAGGAAGTCCTCGTGGACGAAAATGGCCACGTTAAGGGCATCAAGTTAAAGGCCTGCCTACGCACCATCGACCCAGAAAGCGGCAAATTCTCGCCCGTCTATGACGAAGAGAAGGTCACCGAACTCGAAGCCGACCTCATCGTCTTCGCCATCGGCCAGGCCATCGAATGGGGCAAGTTGCTCGAAGGAACCGCCGTTACCTTCTGGCATGGCAATTACCCAATCGCCGACAAGCTCACCTACCAGACCGCCGATCCCGACATCTACGTCGGTGGCGACGTCTTCACCGGTCCTAAGTTCGTTATCGACGCGATTGCCGCCGGTCACGCCGTCGCGGAATCCTTACACCGCCACGTCCGTCCCGACGCCGACCCGCTCATTGCGCTTGACCACCGTCACTTCGTCCCGCTTAACAAAGACGACATCACCTTCCCCGATTACGATAAGGCGGGTCGCCAAGAAGCCGGCATGGACGAAACTATCGACTACAAGCATAGCTTCCGCGATGCCCACAAGACCCTAACCGAGGAACAGGTTAAGATCGAAACCGGCCGCTGCCTCTCTTGCGGCGCGAGCGTCGTCGATCCCCATAAGTGCATCGGCTGCGGCGTTTGCACGACCCGCTGCCACTTCGACGCCATCCACCTCGTCCGCGACCATCCCGAATGCTCCAAGATGAGGATCGCCGAGAAGAAGTATCTTCCGATGCTAGGCTACGCCACCAAGCGTGCCTTCAAGATTTTGGGCCATAGCTTCTCCGCCGAAGCCAAGATGCTTCGCAAGAAGAAGAAGGAATTCAAGGCAAAGACGAAGGGAAACGGCCTCAAGTGGACCGGCAATTCCGTCGATGCATGAGCTAGGGCTCGTCTTCCACATGATTGATGCGGTGGAGGCCATCGCCAAGGACAACAAAGCCTTGGAGGTCGCCTCCATCACAATGGAAATAGGTGAGGTCTCCGGAGTGGTGACCTCCTATTTTCGTGAATGCTTTGAGTCTGCGAAAACCAAGGTTCCCGCGTTAAAGGAGGCAAAGCTAGAGATCGTGGTCGTGGAAGCGGTGAGTTATTGCCAAGATTGCAAAAAGACGTATCCTACTGTTAAATATGGCAAGAAATGCCCCCATTGCGGCAGCGATAGGACATATCTGGTCTATGGACGGGAACTTACGATTAGGGAAATCAAGGTCAAAGACCCTCCTCTAGAAGGGGAAGAAACGCCTAAAAACCCCGCAAAACCCTCCTAAAAGCAAAAGGAAGTGAGCCACATGGAAGAAAACAAAAAAGTCATGTTAACGGGAGACCGTCCCACCGGACGACTCCATATCGGACATTATGCCGGCAGTTTAAGGCGCCGTGTGGAACTCCAAAACGCGGGTGTGTTCGACGAGATGTACATCATGATCGCCGATACCCAGGCCCTAACCGATAATGCCGGTAACCCCCAGAAAGTCAGGGACAACGTGATCGAGGTCGCCCTCGATTACATTTCCGCCGGCATCGATCCGAGCAAAGTCCATATCTTCGTCCAAAGCAGGATCCCCGAACTATTCGAGTTCACCTGCTATTTTTCCGATTTGGTGACGATGTCTAGATTAGAGAGAAACCCCACCATAAAGGCGGAACTAGGGATGAGAAAATTCGGGGAAAGCATCCCCGTGGGTTTCCTTACCTATCCGATTTCCCAAGCCGCCGATATCCTCCTATTCGGAGCCACGAGCGTCCCCGCGGGCGAAGATCAGGCCCCGATGGTGGAACAGGCGCAGGAAATCGCCCATAAGTTCAATTCCACCTATGGCGAGGTCTTCATCGAACCGAAGATCATGGTTCCGGAAGGGGTCAGCAAGAGGCTTCCCGGGACGGATGGCAAAGCCAAGATGAGCAAGTCGCTTGGCAATTGCATCTATCTTTCCGATGACGAGAAGACCGTTAACGACAAGGTCAAGACGATGTTCACCGACCCCACCCACCTAATGGTCTCCGATCCCGGCCACACCGAGAATAACCCCGTCTTCATGTACCTAGAGGCCTTCGCCAAGGATGAGCATTTCGCCAAATTCCTGCCCGAATACCCAAATCTAGACGCACTAGAGGAGCATTACCGCAAGGGCGGCTTAGGCGATGTGACCGTAAAACGCTTCCTCGCCTCCGTCTTAAATGACGTCCTATCTCCGATTAGGAGTCGCCGCCACGAACTAGAAAAGGACATCGCCAGCGTTTATAAGGTCCTTGAAGAAGGCACCAAGGCGGCCCAGGAAAAGGCCGCGACCTATGGCTTAATGGCAAGAAGGGCCATGGGTATCAACTATTTCGAAAACCGCAAGTTCATCGAAAAGCAGCAGAAGGCCTATAACAAGGCCCACCAGCAGCAAGAAGCCCTCGCCGCGTATCTTGCCAAAAACAAAAAATCCTGATTTTTAGTTAATTTTAATTTTGGGCCAATACACTATTCCCGTCACAAGGAGGGGAAAGTATATGCCTGCAACGATATTCACATTCCAGCGCTGGGAGATGAAGTTCATTTTGACCCAGGAGGATTTTAATTACCTGGTTCCGATCATCAAGGCCAATATGGAACCGGATTCCTATCCCCATTACCGCATCCGTTCCTGGTATTACGATACCCCTAACCATCAGGTCTCCAGGGAAAACCTCATGAAGCCCATCTGGAAGAGCAAACTCCGTTACCGCATCTATGTCGACGCGGAGAATTCGCCCAAGTTCCTCGAATTGAAAAGCAAATTCGACGGATTGACCTACAAAAGGAGGATCAAGGTCAAATCGCTTAGGGGAGCCCTCGAGGAAGCCGCTAATAGCGACTCACAAATCGCCAAGGAGATCACCTATTTCGCCAAAACCCATCCTGGCCTTGCCCCGGCTTTGGTCATCACCTATGACCGCCTCGCCTTCCATGACGATATCACCGACACGCGTCTAACGATCGACCGCGACGTCTTCGCGGGTGTTGTCCCCCTTATCGATGACGATTGCTATATCATGGAAGTAAAAGTCACGATGAGCCTTCCTAGGTGGCTACTTGACGCCCTAGAGGAAAGGAAGCTCTATCAAAGAAGCTTCTCCAAGTTCAAGGTCGCCAATGTCGTCTCTAGCGCCGTCACCGATGCGGCGGAGCAAGAGGATGCGCTGCTAAATTCCGTTAGGGGCGAAGGCTTCAAATAAGGATAATCGTTTCGCTTCAAACCCATCGATTATGGTGGGTTTTTTATTTTTTCCCTCTTTTTTGTCCGCAAATCCCCTTTGTTTACGAAATAGTAAGTAGGAGGGAAAAATATGAGCAAAATCCTAAATGGCAAAGCCACAAACCAGATGTTCATCAAAATCGGGCGCATCAATAAGAAGGTGGAGGAGAGGATGGGCGTCTCCCTTTCCAACGACATCGCGATCTATTTGTTGGAGCCTATGGCCGATAATCTCGCCAGGGAACACCCAACGTCCTATTTGTCGCTAATCGAGGAGATGGCGCTTACCATTAAGCGGCCTGACGCCTTTTCCTATTGCGGAGAAAGGAACGAACTTCTCTACCTTCGCCTTTATCCCAAGGGAAAGGAGCTATTCTTGCTTAAGGTAAGCGTCATCCAAAGCGGCAGGCCCCTTAAATGGGTCGTTAAGGGCTTTTATGCGAGCAAAAGCCTAAGCGATGCCTCTTTGTCTTCCTTCCCTTGCTTTTATCGCCTAGAAAGGGAAAAAGAGGGAGGAGAAGGGGCCGAATCTATAGTATGATTTCAGTATGCGAAAGCGGGCTTACCTTTATCTAGTCGTCTTCCTTGCCCTAGCTTCTTTTATTATCTTCACCTCCACCAACTCTGGCGCGAGCCATAATTCCCTTGGTGGGACGATCATCACCTGGATCAATAACGTCTTCTTCTCGGGTAGCCTTACCCAGGCGGAATGCTCGGCGGTAGTGACGGCCTCGGCCAAGCTATTCGGCCATTTCTCCTTGTTTTTGCTGGATGGGCTATTCTTCCGTTTGTTTTTGCTTGAAACGAAGTTAGGCAAGAACAAAAGGACCCTCCTATTTTTAATGGTTGGCCTACTTTTATCGATAGCCGGGGAGGCCGTGCAGATATTCTCCGCCAATAGGTATCCAAGCGTATTCGATGTGATTTTGGATTATTCGGGCTTCGTTTTGCCCTTTGTCTTTGCCTATTTCCTTAGCTGGAACAAGGCAAATCAATAATCCTGCGTCCTCTTTTTGTATTTGCCAGAGAGCAGGTTGTTGATGGTTATTAGCGCTAGCCCAAGCAACAATATGACGATGATCGACAATAGGATGCCGACGACCGCGGTGTTGTTTTCGGGGTTTAGGTAGCCATAGGGGAAGGTCGTGCCGTCTTTATAGATCGCGGAGAAGCCGAAGATATAGGGACGGAAGACGTTGAAGATCAAATAGAAGGTCGGGTAGACCGAATAGGAGAAGACGTTATGGTATTTGACCGTCCCCTTTTCGTCGAAGAAGATCCAATCGATCAGGGCGAAGAAGAAAAAAAGGAACGAATAGGCCCCGGCGATGAAATACTTTTACCCTTCCAAAGTGGAGAAGGGGATGACGATATGGAGGAAGGTGGAAAGCGAAATATATAGCGTCACGCCTAACTTAAAGGGCATATATACGCCGCCTGGATACCCCAAAACCCCATAGCGGAGGCTGATGAAATTGAAGAGGATTTCGAAGAAGAGGGTAACCAAAAAGAGGAACCCGGCCTGGATTTCGTAGCGGGCCAGCCAAAATAGGCCCTGCACCGAATTGAGGTAGAAAACGAAAACCGTCGTCAGGCCAATGAAGCCAAGCGATCTCACGATTAGGCTCAACAAACGGTTCCTTACGCAAAACATACCGCTAAAGTTTACCACCTTCTAGCCTAGAGGTATAATCCTCCCGTTATGGCTATCGACCTTTCTTTGCATGATACCTTCTACCCTTTCGAGGGGTTTGACCACATTAGGAACATCGCCCGCGCCATCATCATGGACGACAATGGCGGTTTCGCGATCCATCGCATCCACCGCGTCGATATCTTCGGCGACGTCGAATATCCAGAGACCCCAGGGGGAGGCGTGGACGAAGGCGAAAGCTTCGAAGAGGCCGTGATAAGGGAATGTGAGGAAGAGACGGGATATAGGGTGGAAGTAATCTCCTTCCTAGGAGAAGTAAGGGACTACTATAACCTGATAAAAAGGAAAAACGTCAACCGCTTTTACCTTTGCAAAGCGAAAACCTTTGTGGGAAAGCATTTTGCCTCTAGCGGGGACGGGTTCATCCAAAAGACCGAGTTTTTGCCGATAGAGGAAATCATTTCCCTTTACGAAAGTTTGCCCGAAGAAGGCATAAGGGGAATCATAAGGCAAAGGGAACTCCCAATTTGGCTTGAGGCGAAAAGGGTCTTAAAAAAGTAAAAGCCCTATTTATTGGGACGCCTTGTAGTTTTTGCCCCAGTCCTCCATCGATTTGAGGATGCCATGGAGGGATTGGCCCAGTTCGGTAAGCGAATATTCGACCTTAGGCGGCACGACCGCATATACCTTTCTATTGACGATACCATCGCTTTCGAGTTCCCTAAGCTGCTGCGTGAGCATCTTCTGGGTGACGCCCGTAATCGATTTCTTCAATTCCGAAAAGCGCTTTGTGCCCTTGAGCAAATCGCGAAGAATCAATACCTTCCATTTGGAACCAATCAGAAGAAGGGTGGTTTCCACGGGGCAGGGTGTGATGTTTTTCTTATCCATAATCTATCTTTCCTTAATAGCATACTCCAATAGTTTCCAAAAAGACACTATGGCACTTTTTAGTGCTTACTTTATAAAAGTAGGTTACTTTAATAACATAATGGCATGGAAAAGAAAGACTACCTAATATCCTATCTAAGGGAAAAGACGGGCACGAGCTTCCCACAGTATTGCAAGGAAGACGAAATCAGGGCGCTAATGAATATCGCTTTGCCCATGGGCTTTTCCGATGAGTTTTATGAAAAGCAAGACGAATATCTAAAAGAGCTACTTTCGAAAAAGAGCGTAACCGATGTGTCTAGCCTTAATTATGAAGGCCAAATGGCGATCTATCGGGGCGATATCACCCTTTTGAAAGCCGATGCGATCGTCAATGCCGGCAACCCCGCCCTACTAGGTTGCTTTGGGCCTTTGCATTATTGCATCGATAACGCGATCCATTCCTATGCCGGCTTGGAGGTTAGAAGGGACATCATGGGGATTCTCCAAGGGAAGGAAGTGGAGACCGCGGAAGTGGTCGTGACAAAAGGCTATAACCTTCCTTCCACCTATATCTTCCATACGGTTGGCCCTATTTATTCTGGATTGCCCCGCGACAAGATGCTTCTATCCGCCTGCTATACCCGTTGTTTGGCCAAAGCCGATGAGATGGGACTGGATAACATCGTTTTCTGCTCCCTTTCCACCGGGGTCTATGGCTATCCGATAGAAAAGGCAAGCAGGGTTGCGATAAACGCCGCCAAAGGTTATTTGAGAAGTAGCGGCAGCAAAATAAAGGTGGTCTTCGATCTATTCAGTGAGAAGGATAAGTCGATTTATGAACGCGCAATTGGAGAAGATCAAGGAATTGCTTGAGGAAGCCGACTTCGTGTTAATCGGGGCCGGGGCGGGGTTATCTAGCGCCGCCGGATTCGAATATGGTGGTTTGACCTTCATGAGGAATTTCAAATACATGCATGACCTATATGGGTATCGCGATATGTATAGCGCGGGTTTCCATCCCTTTTTCAGCAGTGAAGAAAAATGGGGCTATTGGTCCAAATTCATCCATTTGAACCGTTACCAAGGGGTTAAGCCGCTTTACCAAAGGCTGATGTCTTTGATAAGGGAAAAGGATTATTTCGTCTTGACCACCAATGTGGACCATCAGTTCCAACTCGCCGGAATCGACAAAGCCAGGCTATTCTATACCCAAGGCGACTATGGACTGTTCCAGTGTTCCCTCCCCTGCCATAACAAAACCTACGATAACGAAGAAACAATTAGGGCTATGGTTGGGGAAATGAAGGACCACAAGATCCCTTCTAGGCTTATCCCAACCTGTCCCGTCTGCGGCAAGGAAATGAGTATGAACCTAAGAAGCGACGATACCTTCGTGGAAGACGAAGGATGGCATAAGGCCGCGGGAAGGTATATGGCGTTCCTAGAAAGGGCCAAAAAGGGGAAGACGCTATTGATCGAATTGGGTGTCGGATTCAACACGCCCGGGATCATCAAATACCCCTTTATGCGCTTCGTTTATGAAAATAAGGCGACCCATTACGTCGTTATCAACAAGGGCAACAACGTCGTTCCCAAGGAAATCGAGGATCGAAGCATCCTTCTGGACATGGATATCCTAAAGGCGATAGGGGAACTATCATGATCATCAACACCGGACAAAGAACCGATATTCCAGCCTTCTACGCGAAATGGTTCATCAATAGGATAAGGGAAGGCTATGTCTACGTAAGGAACCCTTACGCGAGGCATTTGGTCAGCAAATTCATCCTCGACCCAAAACTTGTGGACGTCATAGGCTTCTGCACCAAAAACCCAAGTCCCATGTTCCCCTATTTGGACGAAATAAGGGATTATGGCCAGTTTTGGTATGTCTCGATAACGGGTTTTGGGAAGGACCTCGAGCCGAATGTGCCCCCAATAGAGAAGGCCATCGAGGACTTTAGATACCTCTCTAACAAAGTTGGATCCAACGCGGTTGGTTGGCGATATACCCCGATCATCGTGAACAACGGTTATAGCCTCGATTACCATATAAAGACGTTTGAAAGGATCGCTTCGGCCCTTGAAGGGTATACCTCCCTATCGGTATTTGGCTTCGTCGACCTCTATGAGAAACTAAAAAGGAACCATCCCGAGATTAGGGATTGCCCCGATAGGGATAAGGTAACGATCGCCAAGGCCTTTAAGGAAATAGCCCATAGGTATAAGATGGACCTTCGCCTTTGCTCGAAGGAAAAGTGGCTAAGCGAATATGGGATCGACGTCGATGGCTGCATGAGGATCGAGGACTATGAAAGGGCGATATCCTCGAAACTGGACATCAAAAAGAAGATGCAGGCGAGGAAGGGATATTGCGCCTGCTATCTTTCTAACGACATAGGCGAATATAATTCCTGCCTCCATCTATGCACCTATTGCTACGCAAACGGGAGCAAAGAGGAGATTGTGAGGAATTATAAAACCCATGATGACGATTCCCCCTTCCTTTTGGGGCACCTAGAAGAAGGCGACAAGATAAAGGAAGCGAAGCAGGAATCCTATCTTTCTAGGCAACTTACCCTATTCTAAAAGGCGTTTAGCCCAATTTGACGATATAGCGGTTCACCTGCATGACATCATGCTTTAAGGGGCGTTCTTCCATATCTTTGCCAATAAGGACGCCGCCGACTTTCTCTATAACGCGATTTGAGGCCAGATTGTCCACGCATGCATCTATTTTGGCCTCCTTATAGCCTAGGCGCGACAAATGGGAAAGTAGGCACTTACATGCCTCCGTCATATAACCGTGGCCCCAATAGGCCTTTCCTAGGTTATAGCCGATGACGGGGACGTTATCGATATAGCCGACCACGTCGATTCCGCCGATGAGTTTGTTGTCTTCCTTCCTCTCCAAGGCGAAGTTAAGCCTTTCGGGCTTTTCGTATTGCTTGATCCAAAGCTCCAAAATGGCTTTGGTTACTTCTATGTCCTTATGCGGGTTCCAGGTAAGGTATTTGGTGACTTCGGGATCGCTTGCCCAGGTATGGAACATGTCTTCGGCGTCCTCGATTCTCCAAGGCCTAAGGTAGAGCCTTTCGCTTTCCAATTGGATCTTCATGGCAAAGACTTTAGCACATCTTTAGATTATCTAGAAGTAGAGAAAAACCCTGCAAAACTAGGGGGAATTGCCTTTTTTGCAGGGTTTTATGGGAATAGGGGGCAATAAGGAAGGGTCTAACTTATCCTTTGAAGAACATAAAGGCAATGCGGCCGACTTTGTCATTGAATACGGATTCATAGGACCAGTGTTCGTCGGTTGACCAATACCAATGGCTTTGGTCATAGCGGGCGAATCTTTCGATGGCATTGTCGGTGATTGTGCGGGAGTCGAGGTTATAGACGCCTCCGGTGGCCTCCCTGCCGCTCCACCATTTGCTTCCATGGATCGTGCCATATTCATAGTTCCTATCGACTGCGAAATAGTCACCGCTGCCATGGGCGACGCACCTGGTGAGGAAGCTTGTGCTGCTAAGATCGTTGATGCCGCCATAGGAGACGACGACGTCCTTACCTTCGTATTTGATCTTGTTATTGGAGACGAGGGCGTCGGTGATGAGTTTGTTTTCCTTAAGGTATTTATAGAAATCGACGGCGGTGACGCTTTGGCCCTTGGTGCGGATGGCGTTTAGGATGCGGGCGTAGATGATGTTGAGGTCGGTCTCGGTGAGGAGGGCGTTAAGGCTTGTCACGGGCACGATTTTTAAGGTGTTCACATCCTGGAAAGCGAAGTCTGAGTGGAAGGTCGCGTCGTTTGTGTCGACGTTGGTGAAATAGGTATTGAAGCCGGCTTTGATGAGTCTGGTTGTTATCTTCGAATGGGTGGGATAGCAATAGATCTCGTCGTTGCCTATCTTTTGCAAATAGGTGACATCGCGGATCCTCTTGGCCGCGTTTTGGTAGGCGGTGGTGATGTCTTGCTTGGCGATGCCGGGGCAAAATTGCGACATCGTGGTGGCTAACCCCGCGTATTTGTCTAGGAGGATCTTCATCTGGGTGCGGAATTGCTTGATCTCGGCTTTGGCCTCGGATTCGAAGTTATAGAGGCATTCAAGCATCCTGAAGAGGTTATCGAGCTTGGAATCGGTTATGCCGCTAGCGTAGTTAAGGAAGAGGTTGACCATGCTTTGGGCGCGTTCGTCGCTAACGGAAGAGAACTGGGCCTGGGCTTGGATATGGGCGTAGACGTCTTCGCTTAGGGCCTTAAGCTGATCTTCGCTAAGGGAAGAATAAGAAGCCTTTAGGCTATCGTTAAGGCACTTGCGGAAGTCGATGTCGAAGTCGCTATAGTAGCCTTGGGCACGGCTTGCCTTATCGGCGACGTCTTTGAAATGGCTCTTCTCGATGGTCACGGATTTATTCGAGGTGATGGTATAGCCTTCTAGCGTATAGCCGGCGCGGTTCGGGTTTTCGATGCCGATATAGGTTTTGTCGTTTAGGTCGTAGTATTTGAGGTTATAGGTCACTGGCTCGGTGTTCCAAACGAACTTGATGAGATAGGAGCGCATATCGGCGGTATAGTCGCGGATTAGGTCCTCGGCCGGGCGGATATTGGCGTTATAGAAGCTCTCCCATGCGCCATGGTATTGGTTGAAGAGCACCTTGGTAAGGCCGACTTCGGTGGCGATTCTGGCGTCTTGCATCTGACGGTTTAGGGCATCTATTTTGCGGTCGATGACCTTTAGTTGGTTGGAGATGTCCTTTAGTTTGTCCAAAACGTCCTGGATCGATGGGCTGGAGCTATTGCCGCTGAAGCCGAATAGGTTCATTAGGCCCAAAAGGGAGGTGATGACGCCTAAGGGGTTGCCGGTCCCTTGGCTTATGCCATATTCGGCTATGAGTAGCGAGAAGGTCATCAGTTTGGAGAATTCGTCGATACCCGGGGTGGCGTTGATGACCTTTTCGCAGTATGACTCGTCATATTCGCCTTTGGCCGTATCCTTTGTCTGGCTGCATTCGAAGGCGACGGAGGGACTTTTTTCTATGCTGCCCCAAAGGGTTTTGAAGCGCCCTTCTCCGGAAATAATGATGGTGCCGGAGACGAAATCGTGGATTTCCTCGGTGGCGATGGTGAGCCTAAAGCCGTCCATGGTTTGCTCGTATGTGCATTTCTCCGCGGGGAGGATATCGCCTTCTTCTAGCTCAAGCTGGGGCGAAACTAGGGATATTGCCTCAAAGGGAATCGGGTCTGTGATGGCGTTACGGTAATAGAATTCGATGGTAAGGGATTTGCCCAAAAGCTCCGCATCGACTTCATAGAATGGGTCGTTGGCGAAGAAGGTCATATCGCCGAATAGGGCGTTTAGTATTTCCGAGGAGAAGGAGACCGACTTTCCAGATAGGGCGGCGATTGCCTCCTCCTTGGTCCCTTTGAAGGGGATGGTGACCTTCAGCGAAGTGCCTTCCTCAGAAAGGAAGTCTACCTTCGATGAGGTATAGGAGCCGATCGATAGTTCGCCATTGGTCATGAAGGTGTCTTTGACCGCGTCAAAATGGATCACGAAGGAGAATTGTCCGTTTTCGAGGGCAAAGGAGGACTCATCGATCCAATAGGAGGGGGTTTCCACGGTATAGAAGAGGTCGATATCGTAATCGATTTCCTTGAAGAAACCTGCCTTTAGGGTTAGATAGCCATTTCCATGGCTGGAAATCGTTCCTTTGGAATAGAGGCAATAGACGTCATCCTTCGCCTCGCATTTATCGAAGGTAAGCCCCGCTAAGGACTCGGAGAAGGTGACTTTTGCGCCGTCGGCAACGCTAAGAAGGTTGGTATCGAAGAGGAAGACCGGGTTTACGTCCCCTTGGTAATAGATGGCGTCAATGGCGCTGACATAGGGTTGATCGACATAGACGTCTTCGACCAGATCGACGGCAGCGAAAGCGAATTTGCCATCTTTGGTCACCACTTTGTTGAAGATGACCACATAGGTGGTATCGACATAGTTGTCGATGGTGACCTTGATGTCTTTGCCAACTTCAAGGGCGAAATCGGGGATCGCGCTTTTCTTTAATGCGTCGGCGCTAAGTTCCTTTGCGCCTCCAAGATCGATTTTGGATAGGGATTCCCTGGATTGGACGATGACCTTGTCCTTGCTGACGTTATTGAGGTAGCCGTCGTTATCGATGTTGATGACGAGCCTATTGCCCGATTCGACGAAGGTCGATGATAGCTCACTTGCCTCCTTATAGGCTTCGATGGAACCCCAATCGACGCCGTTGCCGCAAGAAGCGGACGCGAAAACTATTGGCAATAACACCAAATACCCTTGGATTCGTTTCATGTGTTTTCCCCCCGAAAAGATAGCACGGAACGTATATTTGGCCACGCTTAACGCAGCCTATGATTGTTTTCTATTCTATTCTTCTTTACGCGCCAATACAATGCGCGCAGATGTGTATTAAGAAAATAGGGGTAGTGTATAAAAAATATGCAACGCACATTGTCTTGCCGATAAAAAAGGGACTGATACAAAGGCATCAATCCCTGTTGTTTCAATCTGGGGCGCCATATGGGAGTCGAACCCATTCATGCTCGGTTCACAGCCGAGTGTGTTCACCGTTTCACCAATGGCGCCACGCGGGGTAAATATATACGAAAGGGCGATCATTTTCAACCAAAAGATTTAGTCGAATACGCCGCTGGTTTTGGCTAACTTATGCGGGTTCTGCGGGGTTTTCGGCGGTGGCGAGGGGTTTATCGGCTTCCGCGTTTAGCCTATTGACGGTTTTAGGCAGGATAATAAGGATTCCAACCCCATTCACTAAGGCCGCCAAACCCCAGGTGATCGGGAATAGGGCATAGAGCCAGGAAAGGGTATGGAAGAAGGGCACATAGACGAATAGCGTCTGAAGATAGACGATTCTGAATAGCGTGCAGGTGATAAGGGTATTGACCATCGGGTAGGTGGAGTACTTGCATCCCCTTAAGGCGCCTGCGGAGATATTCATCAAGGCGTTGAGGGGATAGAAGTAGGCCATGACGAATAGCCTTTCCTTGCCGGAATCTATGGCCGCGTCGCTTTCTACGAATAGATGCAGCAATTGCCTATGGAATAAAAGGCAGATGACCAGGCCGAAAAGGGAGAATATCACACCCCATATTAGGCCATAGGCGAATACCTTTTTGATGTTGTTGCCCTTCTTAGCCCCATAGTTTTGGGCGCAGAAGCTCATGGTGGCCATGCCGATTGCGTCGATGCCGGCATAGAGGTAGCTTTCTATGTTGCCGCTGGCGATGGCCCCGTTTTCCAAATCGACGTTTCCCGGATCGACCGAATAAAGGCTGGATTGGATGAAGACGTTCGGTAAGGAGAAGAAGAACCCCTGTAGCCCGGCGGGGATGCCTACCCTAAGTACCTCCCAAAGCACGTCGGTGGAGATCCTTAGTTTCCCAAAGGATAGCCTTACATAGGACTTTTTGTTGAAAAGGAAGGTCAAAATACCAAGGATTGCGCTGACGGCTTCGGAGATGATGGTGGCCGCGGCCACGCCCGCAACGCCCATTTTGAAGGCGTATACGAAAAGGAAGTCGAAGCCGACGTTGACTAGTCCCGATATCGCTAGGATCAAAAACGGCGCCCTTGCGTCCCCCTGTGCCCTAAGCATTTGGGCGCAGTAGTTATAGACCATCAGAAAGGGCAGGCCCATGAAGTAGATCTTCAAATAGGTGGTGGCCTTATCGATAAGGTGGGCTTCGGTATTCATGACCTCAAGCAGCATCGGGGCCACGAAATAGCCAAGTATCGCGACGAATATGCCCGCGATTAGCGCGAAGATAAGCGAGGTATGTAAGACCCTGGTGGCCTTATCCTGGTCGTTCGCCCCTTTCGCGGAGGCCAAAACGACGTTGCTGCCAACGGCGATGTTATTGAATAAGACGACGATCAGGTTGATGAGGGCCCCATTGGCGGAAATGCTGGCCGCGCTATCCACCGAGTCGCCGAATCTGACCGAGATAAGGTCGACGGTGGTGTAGAGCAGCTGCATCATCGTGGTAAGGGCCAAGGGAATGGCGAAAAGGATGAGCTTCCAAAATAGCCTGCCCGTGGTCATGTCCATCTGGGTTAGGTTTGCGAATAGGCCCTTCTTTTTGATCGCTTCGGAATTTTCCACGGAAGCGATTATAGACTTAAAAGGGAATAGATAAAGAGAAACGCTTTCTAAAGAAAGAAAAAAGCGGTTTCCCGCTTTCTCCATAAACGTTTTTTATCGACTTATTTGCTGCGGATGCGGCAGATCGCGTCGTAGATTTCGTCGAGGTAATTCAGGGGCAAATCCTCGATTCGCCCTTCGTCGCAGGCCTCGGCAAGGCTAGGATCGATTGGGAGTTCGCCGCAGAAGGGGATGCCAAAGTGGTTTGCAAGCGCCTCTACCTTGCCTTCGCCGAAGGGATAGACCAACTCGTTGCAGTGCGGGCAGACCATATAGGCCATGTTCATGACTAGGCCAACCATCGGGATATCCATCATATTGGCCATGCGCACGGCCTTTTCGACGATGAGCGATACCAAATCCTGCGGGGTCGCGACGCAGATGACCGCATCCACCGGCAAAGACTGGAAGACCGTAAGGGGGACATCCCCCGTTCCCGGGGGCATATCGACATAGAGTTCGTCGATCTCACCCCATTCGACGTTGGTCCAGAACTGCTTGATGAGCCCGGAGATGACAGGACCCCTCCAAATGACGGGGGCCGCGGGGTCGTCGGTGAGGAGGTTCAGCGAGATGACCTTGATGCCGGTCCTGGTTTCCATCGGGATGATGCTTTCCTCGGTTCCGCGCACCATGCCGGAGAGTCCAAAGATGGTGGGGATGGAGGGACCGGTGATATCGGCGTCGATGATGCCGACCTTCTTCCCTTCCCTTACCGCCTTCGCGGCTAGGATCGAGGTGGTGAGGCTTTTGCCAACCCCACCTTTGCCCGAAATGACGCCAATCACCTTTTTGATGTGGCTATTGGGATTATTCGGCGCCCTTAAATCGGGCATTTCCTGGTTTTGTTCCGCCATGGTCATATTCTCCTATTGGTAACGAAATTAAAGCTCGGCGAGGTCGCAGAGGTAGTTGATGACGGCTTTCCTGGTGACGATACCTTGGAAAACGCCGGTGTTGTCCACGATGGGGACGAAGTTTTGGTTGACGATTAAGTCGATTAGGTTTTGCACGTTGGCGTCCACGCTTGCCGCTAGTGACATCCTCTCTAAGGGAACGCTAGCTAGAGGTTCCTCGTAGGTCTTGGCAAGGTCTTGGGCTTCGACGACTTTCTTAAGCAAGGCAGAGGTGGAGACGCTATAGAGATAGCGCTTGCTCTCCCTTTCCAAAACGGGGACGCCCGTAAGGCCGCTTTTCAATATGATCTCAAGCGCCTGCTTGATGTTCATATCGCTAAATAACGTGGTGAGTTTGCTCTTCGGCGTAAGAAGTTCTTTTGCTTTCATGTTGTTACCTTCCCTCCCATTATAAGCCATAAGCATTGGCTTGTGTTGTTTTTAGATATGGCCCCTAGCCCCGTCTAGGACTTCCCTAGCGGCCTCTTCGCCCAGTTCCTTCTTTAGGATCTCGATGGCGAAATCGATGGTGAAGGCCATGGAGTGGCCGGTGATCAGATCGCCATCGCGGTGGGCGCCTTTTGCTAGGCAAGTGCCCTTCCCGGACTCGAATCCTGGGAAGCATACGTATTCCTTATCGTCGAGGTAGCCGAGTTCCCCAAGGATCGATGGGGCGGCGCAAATCGCATACACGGGTCGCTTGTTTTCCTTAAAACGGACCACGATTTTCCTAACCTCTTCGTTTGCCTTTAGGTTAATGACCCCTTTTTTGCCTCCAGGCAAGACGATGAAGTCATAGCTAGAGATATCGACGTCCTTTAGCTTTTTGTCGGGGACGACTTTTAGGCCGTTGCTAGATTCGACTAGGTCGAGATTGGAAGTCGAAATAAGGTCGACGTCGATCCTTTTGCTACGCAAGAAGATGTCGTGGGTAGTGAGGGCCTCGGTGCTTTCGAACCCGTTTTCTAGTAGTATCGCCGCTTTCATAGATCTTCCTCCATCGATAAAGGAATTATAGAGCAGGTCCCTATTCTTTGCTATGATTTGCTCTATAGCAATGGCAATCATCAAAAAGAAGAAAAAATACAAAGCGCCCCTAACCCACAAGACCTCATTTAGGGGGAAGGGCGAAGACTACAACGCGAAAGAAAAGAGCTCGGGGCTAGCCTCGAGCTCCACTTCCTATAAAGACCATTACGACGCGGCTTGATCAATAGTCGAGGAAATCCAAGATGGATTCGACCGCATCGAAGGAATCCTCAACCGAATAGTCGCTAGGCAAGGGAAGGTGCAACATCACGGAGTTGCTCGTTTCCCTTAGCGCCAAATAGTAGATTTGGTTACCGACGAACCTTCCAGGGTCAATCGAGATATCGCATTTCCCGCCTTGGGAGAGGATATATTGCTGAATCGAGGGCAGATCAACGGACGGGACGATATGGGCGGGAGCATCCTTTTCGATGGCTTCGCTAGTCTTCAGGACGCCTTTTTCATCGGGTTGGATGGAATTGGCCTCGTTATAGCCATATTGTTCGAGGGTGGGGCGCTTGATGAAGGGGGAAAGGGCCAAAATGACGATGGCCTCGGGCTTAAATTCGCCGACAACCTTTTCGAATTCCTTTCTCGACTCCTCATATTCGACGGGCAAAAGCAAGGTCTTGACCCCATCGCGGCGGATCTGCTTCAAAACGAGTTCGGAAGGATTGGCGTCGTGGGTGGCGTATTTACGAAAACCGGTCACTAGTATGTTCATGGATGTGGCTCCTTAGGAATTAGTATACGCGTTTGCGCCATAAAAAGGAATTTATTAGACGAAATTGGGGTCTTTGTCCCCAATGGAAGGGGTGAGGTTTCTCTTGCGCTAACAGGGGAAATGAGTATACTTGTCCTTGCCTTGGAGTGTAGCCAAGCGGTAAGGCACGGGTCTCTGAAACCCGCATACACTGGTTCGATCCCAGTCACTCCAACCAATTCGCATCCAAAGTGGCCCCGGCCACTTTTTTCTTATCCATAGGAAAATTCGAAGGAAAATAGGCCTTTTTACCTTGGTATATAGGAAAAATCCGCCTCAATCGAAGCGGGTATAAAGGGCGCTGTATTTACTCTTTTACGATGGCTTTGACGATCTCTATCATCGTCTTGAATTCCCTTACGGAGAGGTATTCGAATCGGCCGTGGTGGTTATAGCTTCCAGTCCCCAAATTGGGGGTTGGGCAGCCCTTGAAGGAGAAGGTCGCCCCATCGGTTCCGCCGCGGATTGGGGTAAAGCGCGGGGTGATGCCTAGTTCCCTAAACGCCTTCTTGGCCTTTTCGATGGCCTCGGGATGCTTTTCGAAGACCTCAAGCATGTTGCGGTAATCGTCGCCGATCTCCAGATCGATAGAAGCGGTGGGGAATTGCTCTTCCACCTTTCTTTTGGCTATTTCGAATTCCTCTTTCTGAATCTCAAGTTCCTTACGGTCATGGTTGCGGATGATGTAATGGAGCTCGGCATAATCGACTTCGCCTTTGATGCCGACTAGGTGGTTGAAGCCTTCCCTGCCGCTAGTGAATTCAGGACGTTTCCTTTCGGGAAGAGCATGGTCGAAGGCAAAGGCGACAGAAGATGCATTGACAAGTTTGCCCTTTGCTTCTCCTGGGTGGATGGAGACTCCTTTTATCCTTACTATGGCATGGGCCGCATTGAAGTTTTCGATGGCGATCTCATCATGGATTCCCCCATCGATCGTATAGGCGTACTCGGCGCCGAACTTCTTCGCGTCGAAATGGTCTGGGCCCCTGCCAATTTCCTCATCTGGAGTGAAGCAGAAGCAAATCGTGTGGTGTTCGACCTCGGGATGGGAGACATAATAGTCTAGTACCGCCATGATGATGGCGATGCCCGCCTTATCGTCTGCGCCAAGGAGGGTGTCGCCGCT
This sequence comes from Bacilli bacterium, assembly GCA_024687185.1. Classification (GTDB taxonomy): domain Bacteria; phylum Bacillota_I; class Bacilli_A; order RFN20; family CAG-826; genus Alloenteromonas. The sequence continues at coordinate 21,688 of JAILEX010000059.1, forward strand.
AGTGACGATCAAATCGTCGCCGATATGGGCGGAGAGGGTTTCGAATTCCTTAGGCGACATGGAGTATTGATCGTTTAGTCTGATGACCCCGCCATCATAGTTCCTTATCCTTTGTGGCCTTACGTCCTTCCCAGAGCATTCTAGGGCGGTATCGACATGGGAATTTAGCCCAATCGGGGCAAGCCCTTCCTTGCCCTCTAGCTTGCCATAGACGATGCCATATTCATCTAGGTAGCTTTCTATTCCCATTCCCTTTAGGTCCTCCATGAGCTTTCTGGAGAGGTTAAGTTCCTTCATCTTTGAGGGGATGGAGGAAGAGGTGTCGTCAGATTGGGTATCGATTTTCACGTATTCGATGAAGCGCGATAACGCCTTTTCAATAAATTCGTCCATTGGTTGGATTTTCCTTTCGCTAGGGTCAACAACTATGTTGACTTTATGTGTTACGGGCTTATTATATGAACAATCATTCATATTACAAGGCAATAATTGCCTTAAAGGGGATAAAAACGATGAAAAACGACAAGAAGCCCGTTGGGGCAATCACCATAGAAAAACAGGAGGAAATGAAGGAAGCCCTCTCTTCCGATCGCTGCTTTGTGACTTTGAATCACGCTTTGAGCAAGACGCCGATCAGCCAGGTAACCTTCGACCCCTCTTCCCTTCCTTCCGTCGATCCTAGCTTCTCAATCGAGGTCAAGACGATGTCCGTCGCCAACCAAAAGGCGAGTGGTAGATGCTGGATCTTCGCGGGATTGAACCTACTTAGGGAAATCGTCGCCAAAAAACTTGGCGTAAAGGAATTCGAGCTTTCCCAGAACTACATCTCCCTATTCGACAAAATCGAAAAGGCCAACTTTGCCTTGGAAAGCCTTCTTTCCCTTGCGGATAAAGAACCTACCGAGCGCGTATATACCTTTATATTGGATTGCCCGACTAGCGATGGCGGACAATGGGATATGTTCGTCAACCTCGTCCTAAAATACGGCCTCATGCCGAAAAGCTGCTTCCCGGAAACCTATCAAAGCGAGAACACCAGGGAAGGCAACCAACTCGTGAATCAGCGCATCCGCCAGTTTGCCGCGATTTCCCATAGACTCGTTAGGGAAGGTAAGGCCGAAGAAGCCAGGAAAGAGAAGGAAAAGGCGATGGAAGACATCTACCGTTTCTATCTCGCCGTATATGGGGTTCCTCCCAAAACCTTCGATTTCACCTATGTCGATAGCAAGGAGAAATACCATATCGAAAAGGGCCTTACCCCGCTTTCCTTCTATGAAAAATACGTGGGTGACGAAATCAACCAATATCAGTCGCTCATCAATTCGCCAACCTCCGATAAGCCCTTTGGCCGCAACTACACCGTCGATTATCTAGGCAACGTCATCGAGGGGAAGAAGATCAACCACCTCAACCTCACCATGGAGAGGATGAAGGAAGCGATCATCGCCGAACTAAAGGAAGGCAGACCCGTCTGGTTTGGCAGCGACGTCGGGCTATATGGGGGCAAGGACGTATTCGCCTGGGACGATGCCTCCAGGGATTATGAATCCCCATTTGGCTTTAGTCCCGAATTCGAAAAGGAAGACATGCTCGATTTCCGCGGCTCCGCGATGAACCACGCGATGCTTATCACCGGCGTCGATATCCAAGATGGCGTCCCCACAAGGTGGAAGATAGAGAATTCCTGGGGCAAAGACGCGGGACAAAAGGGGTATTACGTGATGTCCTCCTCTTGGTTTGATAGATTCGTTTACCAGGCGGTCGTTAGGAAGAAGTTCCTTTCTCCTAGCGAAGTCGCAGCGACTCTAAAAGAGCCGATTCATCTCAATCCCT
>JAILEX010000065.1 GCA_024687185.1 Bacilli bacterium
ATTCGCCTCGTTATACCGCCAATGACGGCCATCGTAGATAGGTGTTTCGGAATAGAAGCGAAGCCTCTTTTCCAGTTCTAGATCTAGCCTAGCCTGGTTTTGCATTAAGAAATCGTCGCGATCCTCGGGGATATCGTCATAGCTTTCGCCATAATAATGGCCGACGCAGCCTTTATCGACGATGCTGAACTCAATTCGTACCTTTTCTTGATACTCCTGTTCGCTCCCTGGATAGAAGAGACATTCCAAACTCTTTGAAAAGGCGGCGAAGTCGATTTTGGCATATAGCGATCTCGGCAATAGGATCTTTTTAAGGTTAGGCGTATCGAAGAAGGCGTCGTGATCGATATAGACCCTTGCCCCATTGGCAAAGGATATCTCGCTTAGTTCATGGCAAGAAGCAAAGGCTCCGACATGGATGGAAACGCTGCTGCTTTGGAAAGAGAAATGGCGGAGTCCGCTTCTTCTAAAGGCGTTCTCGCCAATGATATTCAACACGTACAAATCGCCTTCTATGCCTTCTAGGGCCTCGCAGGCAAAGAAGGCATTAATGCCTATGCTATCCACTCTTTCGCCTAGGATTACCCCTGCTAGGGCTTTGCAGCCCATAAAGGCCCTATCTGGGACCGATGTAAGATAATAGGAATCCAGTTCGACGTCATAAAGGTTCTTACAGCCTTCGAACGCCCCTTCTCCCAACGTCTTTACGTTATATAGATAGACTTGGGTGATGCCAGATTTTGCAAAGGCGTAGTCCTCTATGACGCAGATGGTGAAGGGAAGAAGAAAGTTCGTTAAGGAAGAGCAGCCATAAAAGGCCTCCTCTTCGATTTTGGTGAGGTATCTTGTCTCAGAATAGACATCGGGAGGGCTAGAAAGGTATTTACTTACTTCCTCATAGCTAATATTGGGATCGGGGAAATCGATGAAAGACAAAGAGGAACAACCGCGGAAGGCGCCCTTTTTGATGGTCATGACGTTGGCCATTTTTACCGTAGTTAGGGAAGAGCAATTCAAAAAGCATTCTTCCGGCACGTCTTCGAATAGGTTCAAGGGGATTTCGACATAGGAAAGGGAAGAGCAATTCGCGAATAGCCTTTTGCAGTTATCTAGTAGGTTAACGCGAGTGTCCTTGCCCCCGATTTTGAATTCCCGTTCAGGGAAATGCTCTTGGTCATAGAGTTCATAATCCTCCGCGCCTTGTTCTATGGAGATTTCGTTAATGGCCTGCGCAAGTTCCTCTTGGGTGATTTCCCCATCAATTTTGATATCGTCAAACTCTTTAAGCAAAGCTAAGAAATCATCGCGTTTCTTATGAGGATTGTGATTAAAAGTCACTTCCTTTAATCCCTTGCATCCTTCAAAGCAAGAGACCCCAAGATACTCTAATTGGCCTAGAGTTAAGTTCGTTAGCTTATCGCAATTAGCGAAAGCATAGTCATCGATTGAGACGACGTGACTTAGGTCAAGGGTTTCGATATTATCGCTATTGGCGAAGGCGACTTTATAGATGAAGCCGATGTCTTCTTTTAGCGACACCTCATGAAGCTGCCTATTATTTAAGTTAATGGCGATTTTTCCCTCTTCTAAACCAATATTGGGAACCATGTCCATGTTCTTTTGCTTATTGAATTCCACTACTTCCACTACAGGGCGATTGTCACGCAGGTTTTTGACGTAATTCAGCTTTTGCTTTATGGGGAAAGAAGCATCGATCCATAAGGTCTTTTGGTTAAACGCGCCTTCGATTAACCTAGTCTCCGCTTCATCAAGCTTCATCTTGCTTTTATAGGTAAGCGCGATGTCATTATCGATTAAAACGTTAGGATCGATCACGAAGGGGATAATCGGCTTATCGTATTTCTTCGCCAAGGCGATTTCCTTTAAAACCGCCTTTGAGGAGAAACTATGCTCGCCTAGATAGAGGATGATGCCCTTGCAGGCGAAATTGGCGATGAAATGTTCCGCCGTTTCATCCCAATCTCTTCCCGGGGTCATGCCTCGGTCGAACCAGATTTCAAGCTTCTCCTTTTGGAGAGCGAATAAATCCTTATAGACGAAACGGAAGTCGCTATGGCTATAGGAGATAAAGAAATATTCCTCCCCATAGTTATTGGGAGGTATCAAACCCTTCTCGTATAACTCAAAGATCTCATTGCAGAGATCGATTTTCGAAAATATGGCCTCTAGGCTATTTTTAGGCATATGGATAGTCCCCCCTATAAGACTAGCTAGATTCTACCATCCAGAAGGCATTTAAGGCATAGGAAAAGCCCCGCCACTATTAGCGGGGCTCATGTTACCTATAAGGGATGGTCCGTTAGGGACGAAAATCAATGAAGAATTTCGGAAACGGTGCCAGCGCCGACGGTCCTGCCGCCTTCACGGATGGAGAACTGGGTTCCCTTTTCCATGGCGATCGGGTGGATTAGCTCGACGTTGAAGGTGACGTTATCACCAGGCATGACCATGTCGACTCCAGCGGGGAGGGTGATGGAACCGGTGATATCGGTGGTGTGGAAGAAGAACTGAGGACGATAGCCATTAAGGAAGTGGGTATGACGTCCGCCTTCTTCTTTCTTAAGGATATAGGTGGTAGCGGTGAACTTGTCGTGGGGGACGATGGATCCGGGCTTGGCAAGGACCTGACCACGCTCGACCTGGTCGTGGGTGATGCCACGGAGAAGGGCACCGATGTTGTCGCCGCCCTGAGCGAACTCTAGGGTCTTGCGGAACATTTCTAGACCGGTGACGACGGTCTTCTGGGTGGGACGGATACCGACGATTTCG
>JAILEX010000107.1 GCA_024687185.1 Bacilli bacterium
GGGTAACCCTTCCTTAACTTATGAATGGATGGGAAACACCCTATAAAGACAAGGTGCGGAAAGCAAAACGCAAAGGACTGCCTTCTCGCTACTATATCGAAACTGCGTCGATGTTATGCCTCGCCCCAAAAAGGGTCAAATGTGCTAGTGCGGGGGCGAAGAAAAATGAATATCGAGCCAATATTCGAAAATCTATTTTCGATTTCTCTAATTTAATATTCTTCATTGATTTTGTCAGTTTATTGCAAAAACACAAAGGAATAAGCATCATGTTATTGGGCAAATATATCCCACTGATCACGTTGTCTCTCCTTCTTTTGGACACAATTTCCTCATAATGTCAATTTCCTAAAGAAAAGAGGGGATAAAGGATTTGGATAGTTACAAATTTCTACGTTTGCCAAAATCAAAACGTGGAAAGAAAAGGAGGATACTCGTCCCAAACCTGCAACAACTTAGCGATTGTATTGCAAAATTCATCCATTTTTGAAAATAGTTAAAATTTTGGATAAAAGAGGGTGAAATCAGAAAATAGGTGATACGTGTCACGTTCTTTTGCCTTTTTGCGCATAAAAAAGCCGCCTCGAGGTAGAGACGGCATTAAGGCAAAACTAGGACCTATTCGTTAGGAAGGTCGGCGTTGCTTGCGATGGTCGCATCGCCATGGATCCCGTTTATCGCGTCGGTGATGGTCGGGGCGGAGGAGGTCTTGCCGTATCTATCGACGTCGGCCGCATCCCTGACTTCATGGGTTAGGCAGGCCGGTCCGCCAATGCAACCGCCGGGGCAGGCCATGCCTTCGATGAAGTTGCCAGGAAGCCTACCGGTCTTCATCTGGTTGAGGGCGCTGCGGCATTGATCCAAGCCTGAGACTTTGACGGGTTTGACCTCAAAGTCGCTTCCTCTTTCCTTCAATGCCTGGGCAACGGCTTCGGAAAGGCCGCCGCTTCTAGCGAAGATCCTGCCGAAATAGGAGGCGTTATCGAGTTCGGTTTCCTCTAAGACGTTAAGCACAATCGACTTCGCATCGAACATGGCCTCGAGTTCCTCGAAGGTGATGACGCAGTCGACAAAGGGGGCGCTATCGGGACGGAACATCTCGTTCTTCTTGGCGATGCAAGGGCCGACGAAGACGGTTTTGCAGGTCGGATCCATCCTTTTCACATGCCTTGCGATGGCGGCCATCGGGGAAAGGTTATGGGAGATTTTATCCTTTAGGGTCGGATAATTGTTCTTCGCGTATTTGACGAAGGCCGGGCAGCAAGAGGAGGTGCAGCTTCCCTCTTCGGCGAGGTTGCCCGCCTCGTTATATGCGACCAAATCGGCGCCTAAGGCGGCTTCCAATACATTGGTGAAGCCAAGGCGGTGCATGCCGGTGACGACTTGGCCGAGTTTGGCGTAATGGAATTGCGAGCAGATGCTTGGGGCGACGATTATATAGGTCTTATAGTTCCTTCCTCCGTCGCTTCCCTTGAGGATATCGATGCATTTGGTGATGAAGCTCTTATCCATGATGGCGCCAAAGGGGCAGGCATAGGAACATTGTCCGCATTGGACGCATTTGGAATTGTCGATTTCGGTAATGCCGTCTTCCCTTGGGTGGATGGCATTGATTTTGCAGGCGGCTTCGCAAGGACGTTTCTTATCGACGATGGCCCCGAATTGGCAGGCTTTCGCGCAAAGGCCGCAATTGACGCACTTGTTCTTATCGATGATGCAGCGGAGGTCGGATCCAAAGCTAATCGCGTTGAGTCTGCAGGCCTGTTCGCACCTATGGGCGAGGCAGCCGCGGCACATATCGGTGACGGTCATGCCGCCGAAGGGGCAGGAATCGCAGGCCGCTTCGATGACCTCGAGGAGGTTCGGGTTGTTCTTATCCCCGCCCAAAGCCAAATAGATACGGTCGGTGACGATCGCCCTTTCCTTATAGATGCAGCAGCGCATCGTGGATTTGGGGCCAGGCGAGATCATCTTGGGGATGAAGCGCTTCTTCTCTTCGAGGGTACCATCCCAATAGTCTCTTGCGACTTCTGCTAAGACGCGGGATTTTAGCTGTTGGACTAAGGTATCGAATTTTCTTTCAATCATGGCGAATCTCCCCTTTTGCGAATCGATGTGCCAAAAAGCCCCAATGGCTTCGGCATTGTAGTCAAATATTGGTGTTTTTAGCGCCGATAATCAATTGCATTTTCGACGTTAACGTTTAGCGTTAACGCTCCTATTGGACAAAAGAAGACCGATAGGCAAAAGGAAAGGCCCCTCTAGAAATTCCTAGAAAGGCCTAACAAGAATCGGATAAGGAAGGCTTAGTTGCCCTTATAGGCGTCCTTCATGATTTGAATCATGTCGGGGATCAAAGGCTCCCTTGGGTTGGTTGGGGTGCACTGGTCCTCATAGGCTAGGTAGGCGAGTTCCTCGAGCTTGGAGTCGTATAGTTCCTCATCCTCGATGATAGAGGCGAAGTTCATGTCGATTCCAATCTCCTTGCCTAGGGCCATGACGGCGTCTGCGAGGACTTTGCCCGCTTCTTCCTTGCCTTTGCACTCTAATCCCAGGGTGCGGCAGATCTCCATGTACTTCTTGTCGCATTCATAGGATTCGTATTTGGGCCAAAGGGCGAGTTTGGTGGGTTGGGTGCCGTTATAGCGGATGACGTGGGGGAGGAGGATCGCGCAGGTCTGGCCGTGGATCGTGTGGTATTCCCCACCCATCTTGTGGGCGAGGGAATGGACGAGCCCAAGGAAGGAATTGGCGAAGGCCATGCCGGCGATGGTGGCCGCGTTATGCATCTTCTCCCTGGCCTTCAGGTCGTTTCTACCGTCTTTGACGGAACGGGGGAGGTACTCGAAGACGAGTTTGATGGCCTCTAGCGCCAAGCCGTCGGTATAGTCGCTTGCCATGACCGAGGTATAGGCTTCGATGGCGTGGGTAAGGACATCCATGCCGGTATAGGCGGTGCTTCTGGCGGGGATGTTGGTGGTGAATTCGGGGTCGACGATCGCGATGGAGGGGGTTAGCGAATAGTCGGTGAGGGGGTACTTCTTGTTGTTTTTCTTGTCGCTAATGACGGCAAAGGGCGAGACTTCGCTTCCCGTGCCGCTAGTGGTGGGGATGCAGATGAGCTTGCTCTTCCTGCCAAGTTCTGGGTATTTGAAGGCCCTCTTACGGATATCCATGAACTTTTGCTTCAGGTCATCGAAGTCGACCTCGGGGTGTTCATAGAAGATCCACATGGCCTTGGCGGCGTCCATCGGGGAACCTCCGCCTAAGGCAATGATCGTGTCGGGTTTGAATTCCTGCATCAATTCGACGCCACGGCGGACCGTGGTGATGTCGGGATCAGGTTCGACCTCGGCGAATAGTTGGTAGGTGACGGGGTTTCTCCTCATCATCAGCTGCTCGATGATCTTATTGAGGAAGCCAAGCTCTACCATCGCGTGGTCGGTGACGATGAAGACCTTGCCGACGTCTTTGGCGGATTTTAGGTATTGGATCGAATTGCGTTCGAAGTAGATTTTCTGGGGTACCTTAAACCATTGCATGGTGTTTCTCCTTTTGCCTACGCGCTTGATGTTCAGAAGGTTAATCGCACTGACGTTTCCCGCGACCGAGTTATGGCCATAGGAGCCGCAGCCTAGCGTCAAAGAGGGCAAGAAGGAATTATAGACGTTGCCGATGCCGCCGAAAGTGGAAGGAGAGTTCCAGATGATGCGGATCGCCTTGACCTTGTCGCCGAAGCGATCGGACATGCTTTGGTCGTGGCAATGGATCGCCGCACTATGTCCCAGACCGCCGAATTCGAGCATCTTCTCGCACATTTCAAAACCTTCTTCCGCATCCTTGACCTTATAGACAGCCAAGACGGGGGATAGCTTTTCGCGCGATAGGGGTTCTTCCGCCCCAACCTTCTCGCAGATGGTCGCGATGATTTGGGTCCCTTCTGGAATCGAGAAACCGCTATTCTCGGCGATTTTGCTCGCGGCCATACCGGCGATCGCGGCGTTTAGTTTGGCGTTATTTTCCTCGCCGCTTCCCTTAACGACCCCGAACATGTACTTCTCTAGTTTCCTACTCTCTTCCTCGCTAGCGAAATAGACGCGGTACCTCTTTAGGGCTTTGACGACCTCGTCATAGACCTTTTCATGGACGAAGATGGCCGATTCGGAGGCGCAGATCATGCCGTTATCAAAGGCTTTGGACAAGACGACGTCATTGACGGAACGTTCGATATCGGCGCTAGAGTCGATATAGCAGGGGACATTGCCCGCGCCAACGCCTAGAGCCGGTTTGCCACAGCTATAGGCCGCTTTGACCATGGCGTTGCCGCCAGTGGCCAAGATCGTGGCTACGCCAGGATGGTTCATCAAGGCGCTAGTGGCATCCATGGAGGGATGTTCGATCCATTGGATGCAATCTTTGGGGGCGCCCGCTTCCTCGGCTGCCTTCTTCATAATCTCGGCGGCGAGTTTGGAGCAATTCTGCGCGTTTGGATGGAAGGCGAAGATGATCGGGTTCCTCGTCTTGATGGAGATCAGCGACTTGAAGATGACCGTGGAGGTCGGGTTCGTGACGGGGGTGATACCCGCGATGACGCCGACCGGCTCGGCGATTTCGGTGATGCCGGTCACGGGGTCCTCGGAGATGATGCCGACGGTTTTGGTGTGGCGCATCGCGTTGACCACGTATTCGCAGGCGAATAGGTTCTTGGTCGCCTTATCCTCGAATACGCCCCTATGGGTCTCCTCGATTGCCGCACGGGCGAGAAGCCCATGGTGGTCAAGTCCGGAAACGGACATCTTGGCGACGATATAATCGATCTTCTCTTGGTTGAACTCGGCGAATTCCTCTAGGGCCCTAAGACCTTTTTGGACGAGTTCATTGACTTCTTTTTCGGCTACTTCCTTTGGGGAAGGCGTTTCTTTCTTTTCCATAATTCCTTTACCTCTTTTTGGCATTGGCTTCGTTCATGCGGTGGCTTAATACCGCTAGGCTAGAAGCTAGGTCGACTGTTTCGACAACGACCCCTTCTGGCACGTCTAGATGGGTGGGGGCGAAGTTCCATATGCCCTTTGCGCCGCAGCAGACCGCGCTATCGACGACCGATTGGGCGATCGAGGCGGGGACGCAGATAATGGCGATATGGGCGTTTAGCTTTGGCATGAGGTCATGGAGCCTTTTGTAGTCATAGACTTCCTTTCCGCCGATCTTCTGTCCGATTAGGCTTGGCGAGACATCAAATCCGGCGAGGATCTCCAACCCCATTTCGTTGAAGGAAGGGAAGTTCATGAGCGCACCGCCTAGATGGCCGACCCCGATGACGATGGCGCCGCTGACGTCGCGATAGCCTAGGAAGGTCTCTAGGTCTTCGATGAGCTGTTCTACGCTCCTGCCTCTTTTCGGTCTGCCCGCGGAGACGGATACGCATTGGAGGTCCTTTCTGACCTGCTCCTCGCTATAGCCTAACTTTGCGCCGATACGCGGGGAGGATACATATTCCACACCCTGATCCCTAAGCTCTTTGAAATACTTAAGATAGGCGGGGTAGCGCTCCAATTGGTTCATCGAGAATGTCTTCATGATTCTATTCCTCCATGTCGAATTTTCGGTAATGGTTTACCGATACATGATATTACGCGTATGCAAAGGAATTGGGCAAGAAAAAGGAATCGTTATATCGGTAAAAATTTCCTTGTTTGAATGACGTTGTTTTGATTGCAGCAAAAATGTTATCGATATAATCGAATGTATAAGGAAAAATCTGTAACGATAAAACAAAATGATTTTTGCTTTTCTTTTAGGATTCGCTTACCGATAAATGGCTGAATTCGAGGTTTTATTCGTACTTCACGAAGAGATCAAGCAGTAACGCGCCTAGGGAATTGCCGACGATGCAAAGCAAGAGTCCGACGAAGGCGTTGGCGTTCCATTGCGCCCCCGAGGCGATATAGAACATGTTGGCGATGCAGTGCTGGAAGCCCGCATAGACGAAGAAGGCGATGGGAGTGACAACGCCTACGACTTTCCCAAACTGATTCGGGAGCTTGTTGAATAGGTATATCGCGATATAGACAAGGGCGCCGCAAAGGACGGACTTATAGAACATCCCGAATAGCCCATTGAAGTCGAACTCGGTCGACCTAGACGATGCGACGGCGTAGACGGTTTTGGAAAATGCGCTAGATGGGTCGATTAGGGTGAAGGCATAGATTGCCGCCCCTATTGCAAAGGCGCCGATGGCGTTGCCAAGCAATATCCAAAATAGCCATTCAAAGGTATTTAGTCCCTTTTTATCGAGCTTTGGATTACGGAAGGCCATGCCGATTTTGCCCGTATATAGGTTTAATTTGAAATAGCAGACCAGCAATAGCCCAACGGGGAAAAGTAGTGCCCCAACTAGGCTAGAAGGGACGATCGAATCTTCGGGGATAAGGAATTTGGCAAGGAGGAAAAGGATGCCGCCAAAGGCGATCGCGGCCCCGGCGAGGATTCCATACCATAAGACGTTTCCCCTTCTTTTTACTGCATCTTTGTCCATAAGGAAAGTATAAACCCATGGGGATATATCTCAAGATTAGAAGGGAAACGGGACAAAAAGAAAAACGGAAACCTAGGAAGTCGTAAAAGTATTTGTTAATATAATTGTCAATCAAACATGGAAATCAAACTTCGTACGGGACAAAGGCTGCTTTATTTGCAGAAGATTCTAGCTTGGCAAGTCGCCAAGGCTTTGGGCTATCAAGACGAGGAGGAAAGCGAGAAGCATGGCCTCATGCTTTTCGTGGACCACGACAAAGACGAATTCGCCCCGCTTATGGTTGGAAGCGACTTCGCGGCCATTAGCCTCACCGACGATATCCCAGGCTGGACCAACCGCTATACCTATCTATTAGATAAGCAATTGATCGAAGAAGACCCGACCACCATCAAAAGTTTTTGGAGCAATGAGGGAGCGAGGGAAAAATACAATAGGAAGCAGGAATTCGATTCGGTAGACTTCGTGTTCTTGGTCAAAAACCGTCCCACCTGGATCCATGCCGTGCAATCGGTCACCATCCACGAAGGCCATCTTTGTAGCCTATATTGGATCGTGGAGATCGATAACTTCAAGAAAAACCAAAGCGCGGTCGCCTTCTATGCCGAGCACGATTCCCTCACGGGCCTATTCAATAGGCATAAGCTCGCGACCGTGGAAAGTGAGATAAGGGAAAGCTATAAGAAAAGCGTCTTCTATGTCTTCGTCGACCTAGATGACTTCAAACATATCAACGATACCTATGGCCATGCTTCCGGGGATGCCGCGTTAGTCGCCTTCGCCGACAAGATGGAAAGGATCTTCTACCACAAGAGAAAGAACCTCATTTTCCGCTATGGCGGCGACGAGTTCCTGATCCTGATTTTAGATTCGAAGGAAGAAACCCTGATCAAAGCGCTAGACGAACTTTGCACCCCACTTTCCTTACCCTTAGAAAACGGGACGACCATCTCCTTGACTTGCTCCGCCGGGTATAGCGATAGCGCAAGTAAGGCCGACAAAGCCCTATATAAGGTTAAGGAAGAAGGCAAAAACGGCTGGAAGAAAGAGGAATAAAAGTCGTTCATTAAAAGAGGGAAATCAAGCAGGTTTTCCTCTTTTTTATTTGAGATTTGCACAGTTTTCGATACAAAAAACCTTCCCCTACTTTGTTAAGCACCCTAAAGATTATTGGGGCACAGGGAGTGGAATAAAGTTTATTGAGCCGTGCGAACAAAGCAATCGACCTTCTGTTTTTGTTGGTCATATGGAATCTTCTTATTTTTGCTAGAAAACATTTCAAAGCAAGTGATGAGATTATCCATCCTAAATAAATATTACTTAAATTATCATAAATAAAATTAAATTTTAGTTTATATATGCCAATCGATCGATGCGAGCCAAAGGAGGCAAAAAATCTAGTATACTTAACCCGGATATGAAAATCGTCTGCATCGGAGCCGGCGCCAGCGGCCTATTCTTCTCCATCATCGCCTCCAGGCTTGGCCATGAGGTCACTTTGCTTGAATCCAATGACAAAGTGGGCAGAAAGCTCATGATCACTGGCAAAGGCAGATGCAACATCACCAACAATTGCCCCAATAACGAAGTCATAGAGAAGACAATCACCAACCCAAAGTTCCTTTATAGCGCCTTATCTAGCTTTGGCCCAAAGGATACGATCGAATGGTTCTCCTCCCATGGCTGCGAATTGAAAACCGAAAGGGGCAATAGGGTCTTTCCCATTTCCGATAAAGCAAGCGATATCGTCGATACGCTACTAACAAACGCCAAAAATAGCGGCGTCAAAATCCTATATAAACAAAAGGTATATGCCATTAGCAAAGAGGAAAACGGATTCAAAGTCGTCTCTAGGGGCGGGGATTCCTATTGCGATAAGGTCGTTATCGCCACAGGCGGCAAATCCTATCCTTTGACCGGCTCAACGGGAGATGGCTATTTCTTCGCCAAACAATTCGGCCACACCATCACCCCGCTTTTCCCCGCGCTTTGTCCCATCAAGATAAAGGAAGAAGTGAGGAAGCAGATGCTTTCGCTTACCCTTAAAAACGTCGCCTTGACCGCGAAGGAAGGGAAGTTCAGGAAGACCATCTTCGGGGATATGGAATTCCTTCCAGGCTCCATCTCAGGACCCATCTCCCTATCGATGTCCTCCCTCATCAACAAACTTGGCAAGGTCGAACTAAGGCTCGATTTCAAACCCGCGCTAGATGAGGAAAAGCTAAAGAACCGCATCCTAAGGGAAATAGAGAAAAGGCATGGGGAAGACGTCGGCTCGATGCTGGAATCGCTTCTCCCATATGAGATCATCGATTTCTTCGCCGAATACTCCAACACCCTCATCCGTACCAAACTAAGCGAATTCACAAAGTCCGATAGGAATAGGCTAATTGAAAACCTCAAGCGTTTCCCCCTTACCTATAACGGCCTTGAATCAATCGATAAGGGCATCATCACCTCAGGTGGGGTAAACGTGAGGGAAGTCGATTCCAAGACGATGGAAAGCAAACTCACTAGGGGTGTCTATTTCATCGGTGAGGTCCTCGACGTCGATGCCTTCACGGGTGGATATAACCTTCAAATCGCCCTTTCCACGGCCTATGCCGCGGCGACGCATCTAGAATAAAATCCTTGCAAAAAGCCTATATTTGTTTCGTTTTTATTGTTTTTAACACCAATCTTCCCCTTAGTTAAAATAGGCCCGCGACAAGGCGGGCCTATCTTTGTTTTTTTTATTATGCCTAGGCGGCGTAAGCAATGGTGAATAAGGACAAGATCGCGTCGTCGCTTGCCCAAGGGTTGGTGGAGGTATAGTAATTGAAGCAAGTTTCGTCACTGCCATCTATGACGGTGAAGGTATAGGTGCCGGTAAGCTTAACGATCGCGCTATCGGAAGTGTTATCGAAATAGTCGGGGTACTTCTTATTCAGATACCAGCCACGGAGATTGCTGCCATTGCTAGACAAGGAGACGTCGTCGCCCTGATTTAGGGTTAGGGTAACGGTCCAATTGTCGGTTTCCCCATCGTAGGTCAGCCAATTCGCGTTCCAGGAACCGGTGATGATATATAGGGCGATCGCCGAATTGTTCATCTTATGCCCGAAGCCGAAATAGATCGCGTCGAGTATGCCATCGTTCCCCCAGGGGTTAGTTGAGGTATAGGTTAGAAGGTTGCTTGTGGAGGTGCCATCCTTCACGTTGAAGGTATAGGTGCCTTCGTAATTCGCGGTAGCGGTATCGCCATTATCGGTGAATAGGTCGCTATCGATCTGATTGATATACCAACCATTGATATTGTTGCCGCTAGATAAGGTAAGACTTACTTCATCCCCTGCCTCTAGATCGAGGGAACGAGACCAATAGCCATCGCCATCGTTTTGATAGACCAAATCGTAGGAGGTGACGACCTCGTCCCTGGTGATATTGACGGTAACGTTTCCTAAATCCCCATGGTCGACCATGGTGCGGAAGGTTTGGGCGCTGCCTAGGACCTTGCCTTCATAATCGAATAGGGCTTGGTTAGACCAGACCTGTTTTTGCACTTCGCCAGTGCAGCTACCGCCATCATCGGCGCCATTAGATGCATAATAGCTTCCGGCATCGGTTGCCCAAGAGCTTCCGCTAACGGGGATATAGTCGGCACCCCAATAGAATAACCCCATGCCTTTGGAACTATTGACTTGGCTAATGACATCGAGGATATCGCATAGGACATTTGTTTGTCCTTGCTCCGATACGGCATAGGTGGTGCCGGTATTGGTGGCGGCGTCGGTCACGTCCTCGCTATCGAAATCGTTATTAGCGTAGGCATTGCCTTCTTCGGTAAAGCCCCAGGAGGTCTCAAGGACCATCGCTTCCTTGCCTTTGGAGGCGATAAGGTTCAAAACGTTTTTAAGCGTAGCGTAGCTTCCATGCCAATAGGGGTAATAGGAAACGCCGATCGCATCGAGTTTGGATAGGTCGGTTAGGTTGTTGCAAAGATTGTCCACGCAACTAGAGGCGCTTCCAGATTGGATGTTAGTCAAATGGAGCATGACCTTCGCGCTTGGGAAGGCGGATTTGACCGAGTTCATGCCCGCTTGGATTAAGGTGTAATAGAGGGCGTTGGAGCTAGATACGCCCGCGATGCCGGTATTGATTTCGTTGCCGACTTGGACCGCGTCTAGCGAGATGCCTTCGTTAGAGAAAGCCTCCATCACGCTATTGGTATAGGAGGTAAACTGCGCTTCGGTGGTGGAACCCCAACCCTTGGGTTTCCTTTGCTGGTTTGGATGGGCCCAGAAGTCGCTATAGTGGAGGTCGAGTAGGACCTTCATGCCACTGGCCTTTGCCCTTTTGGCGAGGTGGATCGTGGTCGCCAAATCGTTGGTACCGCCTCCATAGGCGATATCCGCGTTGCTATAGGGATCGACCCAAAGCCTGAGCCTAGCGTAGTTGAAGCCATCGTCAGAAAGGATCTTGAAGGGATCTTCGGCAACGCCGTTTTCGTTTTTATAGACCCCGCCCAAAGCCTCGGTTTCGGCAACCATCGACATATCTACGCCAAAGGCGAAGTCCTCGCTTAAGGCATTGGTGGGCTTATTGATCGTGATGTCGGCGGCGTTTTTCCAAGAATGCGACGCCAAGGGGGTGGCGGCGTATTCATGGCTTGCCTGGTCGCAGGAATAATGGAGGTCGATCGAGGAGATGATGACTTGCTGCGAAAGCGCCTGGATCTTGAAATAGCTCCCGCTGACGGAGACGGCCATGCCGCTTTCTATTAGGATCGGGTCGGAGGTAAAGGAAGAGGAATCGGAGAAATAAAGCAAGACGTCCCCCGGAACTGAGCCGACGAAGGAATAGGTGACGGTCATGCTATCGAGCCCGTTGACGCCGTATTTGCTATAGATATAGCCATCCTTCCCGCTTTCATTGGTCCTAGGGTTATAGGCGTCTAATAGGCAATAGCTGTTGCTATAGCCCTTCGCGTGGTAATAGGAAACGCCAAAGGAGGCGCCGGAAGTCGTTTTGGCGTCGGTGGAGGTCAAGATGGAGTCGGAGAAATCGGCATCGCCTATCTTGCCGTTAGTTTTGGATAAGCTTAGCGAATAGGGGGAGGAAGCATCCGCGTTAGCAACGTTTCTAACGCCTACTTCGTTCCCGTTTAGGGCGTAAAAGGATACGCCGGCAAGGGTTAGGCCAATCGATGCGCCCAAACCCAAAACCAATTTGTTGGATAGTTTCATAGGTAATCCTCGTGAGAAGACTTTACCAAAGGATTTTGTTTTTCCCTAGCGAAAAAAATCCGCGGGGGTGAGATTAATAAATGGAAAAAACAAAGATTAAAAACGCGTTTCGATTCCATCGGATGAATTTCGCTTTTTCCCTTATCGATGGCCTATAACATTTGATGAAAAAAACGTATGGAAAAAAGGCCTTTCGCAAGGCCTTGATGATAGGGGTTCCTTTAGCCTTTATGGCTATTGATGAAGCCGACTTGGACCACTCCTTCGACCGCTTCTAGTTTGGCGATGAATTCGGTTGGGTCGAAGTCATGTTGGTTGGAGGTCGCTAGGAAAATCGCCTCCACTTCGTTATTTTCGACGGTATCGACCTGAAGGTCATGGATGGCACATCCGGATTTGGCCGCGATTTCCAAAATCCTTGTGGCGATGGGGGTATCGGAAGCGGCCTTGACCTTAATCAAGGGGGCTTTTCTGACCAAGGCGGCCTCAACCCTCCTAAAAAAGGTAAGGACGACGACGATCAATATGGTGCTGCCGATCGCGAGGATGAAGTTCATCGAACCGCACGCAAGGCCGATGGCCATGACGATCCAGATGGTGGCGGCGGTCGTCAAACCCTTGGTGCCGGAATTCCTATGGATAATGGCGCCCGCGCCCAGGAAACCTACGCCGGTGATGACCTGCGCGGCAAGCCTGGCGACGTCCCTGGTGTAGCCGGGGATATAGGGGAAGCCATAGATCGAGATGATCATGATGATGCAAGAGCCGACGCCGACCAAAAGGTGGGTCCTAAGCCCTGCGCTTCTGCCCCTGATCTCCCTTTCGATGCCGATGATGCCGCAAAGCAAGATCGAAAGAAGCAACGCGATGGTGCAGAGAACGAAATTTCCTATTGGCCATACGGGGTCTTCGCCTATGGTCCAACTGCCGAGTAAATCGGCAATAACCTGATCTATGGTACGCATATGAGTATTCTACAATCTTATTTCCGATAGATAAAGTGAGGAAAGAAGCGATTCTTTTCCCAAAAATATATGGAAAGTTATGGTTTTTTCGTCTTCTTTACCTATTTCCTTTGTTCGAGCAAGCCCTGGTCATAGGCAAGAAGAAGTTCCACCAGATCCTCTTTTTCCTTCTTTAATCTTTCCCCGTCGTCGGTGTCTTTGACGTATAGCCTTTCCTTAAACGTTTCCACAATGTGGATGTCGCTAGAATTATAGGCGTACTTCTCGAATTTCTTGTGTTCCGCGATCGCTAGATAATGGGAGTTGAAGATAAGGGTATACCCGGCGATTCCGGTCTTGGCTTGGTAGGCTTTGGCGAGCCCGCCGTCGATTTTGAACAACTTGCCATTGGCCTTCACCGGGCTTTCGCCTTTGTTGACAAGAACGGGGACGTGGCCGTTTATGATATGGCCCTTAACGGGATCTAGGCCGAATTCGACGAGGATCTTATCGACGGTCTCTTCCTTTTCCACATAGGTGTAATAGGGGTTATAGGCTTCGCGGTAAAGGGATTTGTCGGAAAGGAAGGTCCTTTCGAAGGTCGTGATCTGGTCTTTGCCAAATAGCGGGGACTTATCGCCGCACCATAGATAATAGAGGAGGTCGCTATTGACGTCCTTATTGCCCTTCCTATATTCGTGGAAGATGCCCCTGACGCGCCTGTCGTAATAGTCCATCAAGGCCTTGCCAGAGAAGGTTCCCCCTTTGGTTTCGACCGATAGGAATTCGCCCCTATCGTCCAAAAGGATGCACCCATGCGTCAATAAATTGCCGTTGAAGGTCTTATACATGGATCCTTTTTCGATAAGGAAATCCATGTGTTTCCTTAGCCTTTCGCTATGGGTGAAGCTATAGCGTAAAGTCTCCAATAGTTCCTCTTCCTTCTTGGAGAGGGCATAGGGGTCTTTGGGATCGATGCTAGGAAGGTTCATGTCAAGCATCTCGTGGGTTTTGCCGTTTAGTTCGATCGTGCCCTTCTTAAAATCGATCTTATCAAGAAGCAATCTATGCTCCATGCCATATCGCGGGTTGCGCTTGATTAGCTGCCCCTCTAGCTTAAATAGCATGATGCTGACGGCCTTGCACATCTTCGCGGTGAGCTCTGGTTCGACGTAGTCTGAGACGTTATCGTCAAGAAGATGGGGCTTGAACCTAACGCAGGGGTCGTCCTTATAGGTTTCCTTCGCATACATCGATAGGGGACGTAGATTAATGCCATACCCGTCTTCCAGCACGTCGAAGGAATTGTAATTGATGGCGATGTGGAGGACGTTGCAGATGCAGGCGAGGTTGCCTAGGCTCGCCCCCATCCAGGAGATATCGTGGTTGCCCCATTCGATGTCGAGGTCATGGAAGTCGATGAGGGTGTCCATGATCTTGTCGGGACGGGGACCCCTATCGAAGATATCGCCGACGATATGGAGATGGTCAATCGCGAGGTTTTGGATGAGCTCGCATAGGGCGATGATGTAGCTAAAGGCGCCCTTATTCTCGCAAATCGTATTCAAAATCGCCTCGTGGTAGGAGGCTTTGTCGATATCGTCTTCGTTGGTGTGCATCAATTCGTCTAGCGCATACCCGAAAGTCGAGGGCATCTTCTTCCTGACCTTGCTACGGGTATATTTGCTAGAGACCATCGAAGCGAGGGTGATTAGCCTTGCCAAGGTCTCCTTTTGCACGCCCATATCCAAATAGATTGGGTTCCTTCTAAGGACTTTTCTAGGATAGCAGACGAGGTTGGTGAGGTCCTTCTCCTGCTCTTTGCTAAGCTCTTTGCCGAAAAGGGAATGGATCTTGTTGAGGATGACGCCTGAGGAGGAACGGATCAAATAGGAGAAGGCCTCGTATTCGCCATGGACGTCGCTAAGGAAATATTCGGTTCCCTTGGGCAACTCCATTATGGCGGAAAGGTTGGTGATTTCGGCTAGGGCAGCCTCTTTGTTGGGAAAGGACTTGCTAAGCAAGCGTAGGTAATCCAAATCTCTCATAATCGCGTTCCTTTTTTTGTTTGCTCCTATATATTTTCCCTTGATTTAAAAGAAGATGGAATTGCCTTTTTCTCCCTTTTTGATTCCGAAATAGGGCATTTCCTTCTTTCATCCATATTATAAAGGGGCCCATGTAAGAGCCCCTAAAGCGGATAAGAAGGATACGAGTTATACCTTGATGAGTATTATCCCACCGTCTTTTTGCCTTACTTCCACCAAATTGAAGTGACCGTTTTCCTTGATGAAGGCCTTTAGCCCCTTATAGGCAACGCGGATATTGGTTTTCAATTCCTTTGGATCGATGTCTAGTTCCGCGTATTTCGCGATGGCCCTAGAGACGAAGCCCGTTTTGAAAAAGAAAAGCGGAAAGAACAGCACCAAAGGCAATCGACGCTCGTTTTCCTTAACGTAGATCTTCATTATTCCACGAAGATGGAGACCTTATCCCCGTCTTTGCCATTCACGCTGACGAGTTCGCCGACGAGTCCGCATTCGACGAGTTCGATGATCTTGTTGAAGTCGATGCCATCGAATTCCTTTTTCCCGGCTAGAAGCGGGATCGTGCCATCCGTTTTGACAAACGCCCTGACTAGGGCCAAGGGGAGATTGACGTTGACGGTATCCCCGTCTTCGGCGTCGAGGACCCTGATCTTTAGTACCATCTTGTCGATGTCCTTTTTGCTTGGCTTATCCTGGACCTCCACAACGGGGGTGCCCCTACCAAGAAGCTCATCGACCGAGATATCAAAGATATCGGCGAGGTCCATGAGCATATCGATGTCCGGGGAGGCTAGGTCGTTCTCCCATTTGGATACCGCCTGGGCGGTCACGTTAAGCCTGTCCGCGATGTCGCTTTGGGTCAGCCCCTTCTGCTTCCTTAATCCAGCAAGCCTGGTACCGAAACTTTCTTTTGCCATAATGATTTTTTCCTCCTATTTGGCTAGCTACATTCTTCCTAAAAAAGGTGGGGAAATAAATGGAAGGAAGGTTGCGCAACTATCCAATTCGTTGTCTTTTCGTTCAACCAATGGTTGATTCCAAACAAAATGGTAAGGGACGTGTATCGAAATTCAAGTCAAAACGCCTATAAAAGGGGGACGATGGCGTCTTTGGTCTGCCTTTGTTGTTCATTTCTGCTTATCGAAGCCTCGCCATCGCCTTTTTGTTCGCCATAGTTACCGAAATAGCCATGGTTCCCGCCTTCGATGACCACTTCCTTGTAGTTAGAGGGAAAGTTGGCTTTGTTTTTCTCGTATTCCTCTTTGTTTAGGACCTTGTCGTTACTTCCATAGATGGAGATGACGTTGAAATAGGAATCGATCGCCTTGGAGGGATAGGAGGCAAGGAAGATAATGCCCTTATAGGGGGAGGGTGCGCCGCTAAGATACATCGATAGGGTGGTCCCGCCTAAAGAATGGCCCATCAAATAGAGGGAAGGGTAGGTCGATTCGCTGAATACCTTATCGGCCTTATCGGTATCAAGGAGGGCGAAGCGGAAGGGCATCTTGATCAAATAGACGTCCACCCCTTCTTCCGAGATCATCCTCATCAAGGGCCCATACGCTTTTTCCTCGACCTTGGCCCCACCATAGAAGATGATGGCCTTATCCGTATTTGTCTTGTGGTCAAATAGGTAATAGTCGGATGTTTCGCTTACCTTCACCTTCTCGCTATCCTCAAAGGAGGCATCCACTTCGCTAGAGGCGCCATAATAGATGCTAAGGTAGGTGAAGACGGTGGAAAGGGAGATCGTAATCGCGGAAAAGACGACGATTACGGCCTTGACCCAAAGCTTCCATTTCCTCTTCGTGAAATGCTCGATGAGGATAATGACCAAGATGGGAAGTAGGATTGCGATGGCGAGGACCGCCACGGTGATAAGGGCGTATTTCATTACGAAATACGATAGGACGATTTCCCCCTTTTGTAAATTCCTCCGGGCATAAGGATAAGGAAAAACGGTTATTTCGGTGATACAAATCCCCCCTAAGTATATGTTCAGGACTTTATTTAGGGCCCCAAACTTGCATTCCCCAAGGCGAAAAGGTCTAGAATTACCCCATGAGCGACAAAATCAAAAACTTCTTTCGTACCTACAAATGGCATATCCTCACCATCGCCTTGATGGTCATCATCGGCACCTCGATGCACTTCGTGGTCAATATCTCTAGTAGCGAGACCTACCACAAAATCATCGCCCCGATATTCCCGATAAGCGAGTGTAGCTTCGAGCACATGAAGATGTTCTGGTACCCCTTCTTGGTCGCGGGTATCGTCTGGTCGATCGTTAAAAGGGACAAAGGCTACTTAGGCGGGTTTATCATAGGCGGGTTCTTCGCGATGATGATGGGGGTCGCCTTATTCGCCTTCTACCAATCCATCACCATCGAGCTATACCTCATCCTCGACATCATCGAATACATGTCCGCCATGATCATCATGGCCATGTTGTCCTATCACCTTTCTTCCCTTTCCTGGGTCAAAAAGGGATTCTACGTTTGGATTATCTTGGCCTTAATCATAACCGCGGGCATAGTCTATCTGGCCTATAACCCCGGGAGCGGCTACCTATTCAAGGAAGCCGAGGAACTAACGGGCCACGAACATACGCATTTGCATTGACTTAATTAGATAACACTAAGGGAAAATCGCATCATTTCCTATGGAAACCGATGGTATGGAAGCGTTTTATCAAGTCCCTTCCATAATCCCTTTTTTCCTTATTCTCCACGATCAATATGGTCAATGCCTCCCATAATGTCACGGTGGTCGCTATATCGTTCTATCAAAGTGGCCATGTCTTTTCCCCCTGACCTTTTTTGGAGGTTATGGCGATTATGGCAAAAGAAAAAATGGACGTATCGTACTTTCTAGATGAATTAGACATGCTAAAATAGTCTCGCCTATGGATAACAAAACCAAAACACTCAATTACCTGATCAACCTATCCTTTTTCCTCTATTTCCTAGTATTGCTTACGGAAAGGATACTAAGCGTCGTCTTGTCTATCGTAAACGGAATCAACCTCTATGACACGGGCTTCCATGCCTTCGTCTATACGACCACCTTCGTCTCGATCGGCATCTTCTTCCTTTTCCTGATTTCCAGGTGCGGGGAAAACATCAAAGCCCTATTCAAAATGAAAAATGAACCCCGTTATAGGGATTTGATCATCGCCGCGGGGATATTGCTCGTCTCGGGGATGGTCCACACCGAATATACGATATCGTATTTGCAGTTTGTCTCCTATGCCTTTTGGATCGCCGGCATCGTGTTGGAAGTCGTCCTCCATATGAGCTATAGCAACGATAGGCCGCTATCCTGGCTATCGTTGGCCTACGTCATCGCCTTCTCCATGGCGATACCCGTGATGTATCAATCCAATATCGAACAGCGCGTTGCCTTCCATATATTGGAGGCCCTTTCCACTTTGTCTTTGGTTATGACATTCACCTATTTGGTTAGACGCATCTTCAAGGGGAGAGACGACGCGTTTTTGCTTCCTCCGGTCCTTTTGGTGGTCGTATTGGACGTCATCTTGATCGCTTTGAGGTGGAACGAGGAGATCAATTACTTCGTCTTGGTCTTCGTTTCCATCACCTTGTTGCTATTCATCGCCGGCACGATCTATAAGATCATCACTAGGCGCAACAAGGATAACTAAGCTTTTCGCCAAACAAGAAAAACGCCAGGGCCACTGGCGTTTTCTTTTGCATGGATTCGATGATTTAGGCTTCGTAATAGCGGAGGCAGATCCTAAGTTCCACTTCCTTCCCATCCAAATCGACCTTGACCTTCTCGCAGCATTCGCTGCCAAGGGTTATCTCTTTCCCAGTAAGTAGGTCTAGGTGTTTGCCACTAGCAAGCCAGGTATGGAGAACGAATTCCATCTTCTTATTATATACATAGGTTTGGAAATTGAACTTATCGATCAATTCCTTCGCGCCTTCTTGGATGCGGTAGTTCGTCTCCCCCTCGGGATTGATGCGAAGGTCGTGTCTGGAGATATCGATGCCCTCGCCTTTGATGTCGATATCAACGGCGGGCTTGAAAACCATCTCGCCCGCCTCATTTTCAGGAACCATTGGTAATTCCTCCTTTTCATTACTATAAGGTGTAATTGAATTACATCAAGGGGGATTTTCTATTTTCCCATAAAAACCGCTTTTTCCTATAAAAGAAGGACATTACGAGGGATTTAAAAGGAAAATAGGCCCATATCGATTATAGGGAGAGGCCTTTTTGCGGCCAAAGAAGAACAAAAAGGGAAAGCAAAATCAATAATCGTATACTTCCCTAAGGAATTCCTCATAGAACCCCCTAAGGTAATCCATCCTCTTTTTGGCGATTGCCTTGGATTCCTCTAGATTGAGGTAGCGGTCCAAAACCAAAAGCTTTTCATCGAAATGCCTGATC
>JAILEX010000109.1 GCA_024687185.1 Bacilli bacterium
CTCCATAGGTTGGATCGTCCGCCCCATAGGCCAGGGTTGCGATTCTTGCCTGGGCGATCGCGCCCATACACATCAAACAAGGCTCTAAGGTCACGATGAGCTGACAACCTTCAAGTTGCCATCTGCCTAGTTTCTTCTCGGCTTCTTCCATGGCCAATATCTCAGCGTGTCCGGATATCCTGGACTCGCCTTCGCGGTTATTATGGGCCTTGGCAATGAGTTTGCCGCCTTTTAAAACAACCGCTCCAACGGGTATTTCGCCTTCCTCGAAGGCTAGTCGCGCCTCATCTAGGGCTATTTGCATTGCTTCTTCTATAGTCATGGAAACAAAGAAACCACCGCACAGGGGAGGATGATTTAAGGCTGCTTGGTTCCCCACCTGACCTGGTTCGTCACTCTCTCCTCGCGATGGCGTAGGGATTTTATCATAAAGTAAGGGTGGTGTGACCCTTATTTGTTTTCCATCTCGCGGCGGAGGTTGGCGAGCATGAGCTTCAAACGGTTTTCTTGGTTGACCTGGGTGGAGGAGGCATCGAAGTCCAGCGGGATGATATTGGCTTCGGGAACCAATGCCTTGACCGGGCGGATCATGCCTTTGCCAACGATGTGGTTAGGCAAACAGCCAAACGGCTGAACTACGACGATGTTCTTGGTGTCGCCTTCGACGAACGCGACCATTTCGGCGGGAATAAGCCATCCTTCGCCCATCTTGACGCCGGTATTGATGACCTTTTTGCCTTCTTCTACGACATGCTCGAAGTCCTCATAGGCATTGAAGCCGGAATTCTTCATGGCCTTGGCCTGCGTCCTCGTCGCCTTAAGGAAGATCTTGTAGGCGAGTTTAAAAGCACCAATGGTGGCTTTGCCTTGGCCATACTGGTTATAGTCGTTGATGTTATTGTAAATGCAATAGAGGCAGAATTCCGCCAAAGACGGATAAACGACCTCGCACCCTTGTTTGACCAAGAAGTCAGCGAGGTTGTTGTTGGCATAGGCCGAATGCTTAACGTAGATTTCACCGACGATACCAACCCTTGGCTTCCTCTTCTCAAGGTTGGGCTTAAGGTCTTTAAAAGCGTCTAGCATCATCTTGTAATTGGCTTTCCTCCTATAGAAGGAATGGTGGCCGATTTTCTTTTTCAGCTCATCCATGCAGTGGTTTAAGGCGGCCTTCACGTCTTTTTCGTCGTGATAGGGGACGGCTTGGTCGTATAGGTTCATGAGCATATCGCCATACATGACCGCATGGATCATCTGATACATCTCCCTTAGGTTTAAAGGAAGGGAGAACATCTTTTCTAGTCCAGAGAAATTTAGGGAGAGGACGGGAACGGTCGGGAATTCCTTCTCAAAGGCCTTGCGGATAAGGGAAATGTAATTGGAGGCGCGGCAACCACCGCCGGTCTGCGACATGATGACGGCGGTCTTATTCAGATCGTATTTGCCGCTTTTTAGTTCGGCGACGAATTGGCCGGTTGTGATGATCGCGGGGTAGCATGCATCGTTTTGGACGGTTCTTAAACCTTCGTCCTTGGCCTCTCTTCCCATCGGGGGGACGACCACGAAATCTAGGCCCTTATTAGCTAAGATCGCGCGGATCAAATCGAAATGGATGGGAAGCATATCCGGCACGATGACCGTGTAATGCTCTTTGCAGATCTTTTTGAAGAAAGCCCTTCTTTCCTTGGCTTCCTGTTTTCTTTCCTTCTTGGTGGGCATAAGTCTTATTTCCTCGCCTTCGCGTCTTCCACGGCCGCAAGCAAGGAACGCAAGCGGATCCTTACGGCGCCTAGGTTATTGATTTCGTCGATTTTGATTTGGGTATAGAGCCTGCCATTGCTCTCCATGATGCGCCTAACCTCATCGGAGGTGATGGCGTCCACGCCGCAGCCAAAGCTGACGAGGTGGACGATTTCCATATCGGGCTGGTCTTTTACGTAGTTCGCGGCATCGTATAGCCTTGCGTGATAGGTCCATTGGTTGAGGACATGTAGCTTTTCCCTGGGGGCATTGAACTCAATGGAGTCTTCGGAAAGGACCGCGACGCCCATACCGTCTAGGAGTTTATCGATGCCGTGGTTGATTTCCCTGTCGACGTGGTACGGCCTACCGACAAGGACGACGATTTCCTTGCCTTCCTTTCTAGCGGTCTCGATGATTTCCTTGCCTTTGGCTTTTACGTCATTACGGTAACGCGTCTCTTCATCAATACCGATTTTTAGTGCACGTTCGACCTCTTTTTTGTTTACGCCATACTTCTTTAGGGAATCGGTTAGGATCTCCACGCTCTTCTTGAAGCTATTGAGATCGAGGAAGGGGTCGATGAAATTGTCGTCGCTTAGCCTGGAATCGTTTCTCTTAAGGAGCTCGCCATAGTAGGCTACGACGGGGCAATTGTAATAGTTGTCCGCGCGGTGTTCGTTCACGTTATAGGATTCGGAAGGATAGAAGATGAAGTCGACCTTCTGTTCTAATAGATAGTCGATATGGCCGTGCATGATCTTGGCGGGGTAGCAGGCGGTATCGCTAGGAATCGTCTTCTGGCCGCGGCGGTAAAGGCTTCTAGTGGAGATGGGACTTACCTCAACCTCGAATCCGAGTTCTTTGAAGAAGGTGTCCCAAAGGGGAAGCTGCTCATACATCGCTAGGGTAAAGGGGATGCCGACTTTGCATCTAGAAACAGGCGTTTCGGTCGTATAACGCTGCAAAACCCTCTTCCTTTTGTAGTGATACATATCTAAGTCATGCCTTGCCTTGGGCTTTCCTTCGCCCTTTTCGCATTTGTTGCCAGAGATATAGACGCCGCCTCCCGGGAAGCGGAGGATGGTCAAGTTGCAGTAGGCGGTGCACTGACGGCAGTTGGTGTGGGAAGTCGTGTAGGAGAACTCCTCTAATTCCTTCTCGCCAATCAAACCCTTCTCGCCACCTTTTTCCTTGGCGTAAAGCGCGGCACCGAACGCACCCATAAGCCCTGCGATGGAAGGACGGATGACCTCATGGCCAATCTCCATTTCAAAGCAACGAAGAACCGCATTATTGAGGAAGGTGCCGCCTTGGCAGACGATCCTCTCGCCTAGTTCTTCGAAACTCCTGACGCGGATTACCTTA
>JAILEX010000005.1 GCA_024687185.1 Bacilli bacterium
AGCATCACCATAGGAAGGGTCTTCTCCGGCTCCTTCTGGAAGGAATCCATGGAAGTCAGAAAGGAAGAGTTCCTAAAGTTGATGTTGCTCACGCGCTAGGCCTCACAAGGGCGAAGTCGACCGCGTCGTCGACGCATTTCATGAAGCGGATGTCTAGTCCTTTCTTCACTTCCTCGGGAAGCTCGGCGACGTCTTTTTTGTTGTCTTCCGGGACCATGATGGCCTTTAACCCGCTTCTCATGGCGGCGAGGGATTTCTCCCTCAAGCCTCCGATGGCAAGGGCTTTGCCGCGTAGGGTCACCTCGCCAGTCATGCCGATATCGGCGTTGACGGGGGTATTGCTTAGGCAAGAGATGACGGCCACGGTCATGGCCACGCCTGCGCTAGGGCCGTCTTTGGGAACGGCACCTTCCGGGACGTGGATATGGATGGTGTTATTCTGGAAGATCTCGTGGTTGATGCCATATTTGTCAGCATTGGCGCGGACGAAGTCGATCGCGATGGTCGCGCTTTCCTTCATGACGTCCCCTAATTTGCCAGTTAAGACCACATCGCCTTTGCCTGGGAAATAGGTGACTTCGATCGGGAGGATATCGCCACCGAAATCGGTATAGGCAAGGCCGGTGACCACGCCTACTTGGTTCTCCTTCTCCTTCTTCGTGCCTTCGAATAGTTCGACGCCTAGATAGTCGACGACCTTTTCGGCGTTGATTTTGATGGGCTTTGGGAGATCAGGATGGTCAAGGAGGTCAACGACGACTTTGCGGCAGACGCTCGCGATCGTCCTTTCGACCTGGCGGACGCCGGATTCCATCGTGTAATGCTCGATGATCTCCTTATAGGCTTCCTCTTCGAAATGGATGTCCTCTTCCTTTAAGCCGTTTAGCTTACGCTGCTTGGGAACAAGGAAGCCATCGCAGATCTTGATCTTCTCGATCTCGGTATAGGAGGGAACCTCGATTAGCTCGAGCCTGTCGCGGAGGGGGCCTGGGACATTGCCGATGTTATTGGCGGTGCAGATGAAGAGGACGTTAGAAAGGTCATAGGGCTCTTCTAGGTAATTGTCGTTGAAGGCGAAGTTCTGTTCGGGGTCAAGGACCTCTAGTAGGGCGCTAGAAGGATCGCCGCGGTAATTGGAACCGCCGACCTTATCGATTTCATCGAGTAGGAAGACGGGGTTGACCGTGCCGGCCTTGGTCATGCCATGGATGATGCGTCCAGGCAAAGAACCGACGTAGGTACGCCTATGGCCGCGGATTTCCGCTTCGTCGCTGATGCCGCCTAAACTGGCCTTGAAGAAAGTCCTGCCCAAAGCCCTTGCGATAGATTTGGCCAAAGAGGTCTTACCGCATCCAGGCGGCCCATAGAAGCAAAGGATCGGGGCCTTTAGGTTACCGGTCATCTTCTTGACGGCAAGGTATTCGATGATGCGCTTTTTGACCTTCTCTAGGCCATAATGGTCTTCGTCTAGGACGGCGCGGACGTTTTCTAGGCTCTCGTTGTCCTCGGTCTTCTCAAACCAGGGGACGTTAAGGAGGGTCTCGATGTAATTCATGATAAGGGAAGACTCCAACGAGCTTTCGGGCATCATATCGAAACGCCTAAGTTCGCTTAGTACGCGCTTTTTGATGTTTTCGGGATAGGGGTTCTTCTCAAGTTTTTCCTTGATGGCCTCGGGGGAATTCTTCGAGGATACGTCTTCGCCCAATTCCTGCTTGATGGCCTTCATCTTCTCGCGGAGATAATATTCCTTTTGGCTTTTTTCGCTGGATTCGCGGACCTTTTCGTTGATGGTGTTATCCACTTCCGCCATCTCCTTGACGGCCTTTAGGAAGCTTAGGATGAGCTCTAATCTCTTTTGGAGGTTAGTCTCCTCTAATAGCTGCTGACGCTGCTCGATGGTGAAGGGGAAATAGGCCGCTAGGGTATCCGGAAGATCCTCGGTGGCGGTGCCATTGCGGATAGCGGCCATCGCGTTATGGGGCAAGGAGCCGTTAAAGGAGGGACTGGAGGAAATCTCCTCGATGACCTTGCGGGAGAGTTTCATCTCCTCGTCACGGTCCCCGCGGGTGACCTCCAATATTTCCCCGCTGGCCTCGCAGCGGTTTTCGTCTAGGCTAACGTAATCCAGTTTCGCCCTTTTGCTTCCGACCACGCGGATGCGGATCTTTTCGCCAAAGGGGGAATAGGAGACGATGCGGCACATGGTGCCGACCATGTAGATGTCGTCTTTGTTGGGCATGGCTACGTCGCTGGATTTCTGGGAGACGACGAAAATGAGGTTATTGGTTTCCTTCTTGGCCCGTTCGACCGCCTTCACGGAGAAGGGGCGGCTTACTTCGATCTCCTCCGCCATATTGGGGAAGATCACGAGGGCCCTTGTGACTAATAGGGGAAGGGAGAGAGTGCTGGATTCGATGGAAGGCATATATTGCTTCTCCTTTCTGGAGGGTATCCTCCAACTCGGTGTTTTTGGCACACAAAACTCTTGAGTGCTAGGGTAATTATAAAGAGGCCTTTGGCACTGTCAAGACCAAACTGCTAAATTTGGTGATCGACCAGTCCTTCCAGGCCTCTATATCGTAGAACGATTCGCCTTACTTTTCCTTAACTTTGCTTATATATAAATAAGGATGGTGGGAAAAGGGTTTTGGGAAAGCTTATTCGGGCTTATCCTCGGCCTTCTTCTTGGCCGGGGCTTTCTTTTTGGCGGGCGCCTTCTTGGGGGCTTCTTCGCCTTCTTCCTTAGGCTCAGCCTTCTTGGCCGGGGCCTTCTTGGCGGCGGGTTTCTTTTCCTCTTCCTTCTTCTCTTCTTCCGCGATGGCGGGGTTCTTCTCTAGAAGGAAGCGGGCGAGCTTATTCTGGCGGATGTCGTTGGCAAGGCGGTCGAAGTTGCCACCGAAGGCGGCCTTGACCTGTTCGTCGGTGACGTTATAGCGTTCCTTGATCTTGGCGATCTCGGCGCCTAGCTCCTCATTAGTGGGATTAAGCTTATATTCGAAGGCGATCTTATCGAGGACGAAATAGTGGTCCAATTCGTTTTTGGCAGCGCCTTTTTGGGCTTCGAGGAAGCTTTCCTCGGTGGCGCCGGTGATATCGAGGTATTGCTGGAAGGTCAGTCCGCTATCCTCGACCTGTTTCCTGGTCCTTTCGACCATGGCCTTGGCCTCGTCTTCTAGAATCTTGGAAGGATAGATGACCTTGCTGGAGGCGACGATTTCATCGATGACCTCGTTCAAATAGGCCTGCTCGATGGAATTGACCTTCTTCTGTAGGAGGTCCTTCTTGACGAATTCCTTTAGTTCGTCGACGGTCTTGACGTCGCGGATGTTGAGGTCCAAGACGGCTTCGTCGGAGAGGGCGTGGACGACCTTCTCCTTGACTTCGTGGAGGGTGACTTTGAAGGTGACGGCTTTGCCGGCGAGTTCGGCGACATATTGTTCGGGGAAGGTCAGATCGATGTCCTTCTGCTCGTCGGTCTTCATGCCGACGACGCCTTCCTCGAATCCGGGGACGAAGCTATGGGAGCCTAGGACCAGTTCGTAGTTCTCCGCGCTGCCGCCATCGAATTCCTTGCCATCGAGATATCCGACAAAGTCGATGATGACGGTATCGCCATCTTTGGCTTCGCGCTCGACGGTGACCATATCGGCCGCGGCCTCTAGCCTTTTGGCGATGTCCTCTTCTATTTCCTTCTCCTCGACCTTGGCGACTTCCTTCTTCTTGGAATGTCCTTCCACCGCGCCTAGTTCGACTTCGGGTCCATGGGTGAACTCGAACTCGAGGGTGAGCTCTTTGTCGGTGAGCTTGGTGACGTTGACGTTAGCCTGGTCATAGGGACGGACGTCTTCAAGGCGGAGTCCTTCGGCGTAGGCGGGGTCGATCACGATGCGAAGGGCTTCGTTGATGACGTCTTCCTGACGGATGTACTTCTCTGCCATCGCGGCGGGGACGTGTCCTTTGCGGAAGCCCTTGATGTTGACCTTGGAGGCTACTTTGTTCTTGGCCTTCTTCTGGGCCTCTTGCCAAGTGTCGGCGTCGACTTCGACGCTTAGTTTCACTTTGCAATCTTCGAGTTTGGTGAGATTCGTTTTCATAGGTATTTCCTTAAACTTAACGCGCTTCCCCTTAAAGGGGGAACCGCAAGCGGGAATAAGTCTATTCTATCTATTGATAGATGGCAACAAGAATTTGTTTTCGCCTCTTCCTAAAAAAAGAAGGAACCAAGATGGGCTCCTTCTAGGTTTCATCGAATCTTTTTTAGGCCGAGGCAAGATTCCCGGATGGGTTATAGGATTTATGGAAGAGGAGTTCGTATATCCTCATGAAGGCCTCCTTCTCCTCTTCGGAAGAGAAGTCAATCGGCTTTTGGAAGAGGGCCTCGCAGGTATAAAATAGCGCCTCGATCAGGATGTCTTTTGGGGCGATTACGTTAAGCTTGACCGGGAATAGGGTCACCTCAAGCTGGAAAAGCACCTTCTTAGGGTATTCCCCATATTCGCTAAAGCGCTTTTTGCCCAGTTCTTTGAAGACCGATTCGAAGAAAGGGTATTCGCCAGGCCCTTTCATCTTCGCGGGGTTGACCTTGAAGTCCTCCCCGTTTTTCCTAAAGGAAACTATCTCGTCGCTTCCCATGTCGATTAGGGTCAATAGTCCTCCGGTGCGAAGCAAATCGTCGCGAGAGGAATCTAGCAATAGGGCCCTGGCGAAATCAAGGGCCTCCTTGCCCTTTTTGTTGCGCCTTCCCAAAAACAAGGAGACCTCATCGTC
Source organism: Bacilli bacterium (assembly GCA_024687185.1). GTDB lineage: Bacteria > Bacillota_I > Bacilli_A > RFN20 > CAG-826 > Alloenteromonas. Next base: position 4,771 of record JAILEX010000005.1, read on the forward strand.
GGTTAGGGAAGGGGAATAGGCGGGGAAAGCCTTCTTCTTGCCGCCTTTTTTGTTTTTGTCCTCCAACGATTCGATCTCGTTATCGATATCGGCCCTAGCGTCTTTTAGCGCTTCTTCCACCTGTTGCCTAACATAGGGCTTCTCCTCGAAGTAGCGTAGCGCCTCCTCGGCCTCGCGGATCTTCGATAGCCTTAAGGCGAGGTCGATGGTGATCGATATCGCAAGCTCCGGCTCTACCTCGAATATCTCGTCGCGGTATTTTTTGGCGATGGCGTAGGCTTCCTCGTCTTCCCCTTTTTCATAAAGGTCGAGGATATGCTGCACGATCTTTTTCTCGTCTTTGGCCATGGGTGACTTCCTTCTTATTGGAAGATTGTAGCATAGAAGGCGAACTAGTTAAGAAGGCTCTTATGCCTAACCCCTGGATTTGGGGTATACTTCATAGGAACGGATTCGATTAGGGAGCAATCACGATGGCAGTTGAGAAAAAAGAAAACTTCAAGGGCATGGAAAAACTTGAGGAGGAAGAAGGCGGATTCGCCTATGAGGGCGAGGATAGCCTGACCTTAGAAAGCGCGGATGGGGAGACACTAGAATTCGAGGTGGTCGCCACGATCTACCTCTATGACGATACCTACCTTATCGCCCACCCCACCAACCTAGACGACGTTAAGGAAGATGAGGCGATGGTGCTTCAGGTCGTCAAAGAGGGCGAGGACTATAGCTACCGCATCGAAACCGATAACGACGTCATCCGCATGGTCTTCCAGGAATACTATGACCTATATGAAAAGCAAAATAAGGAAGAGGATGACAAAAAGTAATCAAGCTTTTCCCTTATTCCTATCGGCCGAGTCCTTCGGCCTTTTTTCTTTGTCTGCCCCAATTGCAAGAAAATATCAAGGAAAATATACAGGAACGTTTAAAATAAGGAAAAACACAAAGTTAAAGACCTCTTCTCATTATGATTATAACCGTGCCACAAGAGAAGGAAACTATGGGATAATTATAGGGAAGGGAGTTGAGCCCATATGGAAGAAAACAACAACAACCAATATAACCTTACCCTAAGCGAATACCAGGACCGTTATTCCTCTAGGATGAACAACAAGTTCGCCAAATACATGCTATTTTTCGTGATCTCCATCATCGGGGTCATCGTCTTCGTTTTGCTTTTCCTTCTTTGCAAGGAAGCCTATGAATGGAACGAATACGTCGGCTATGGCGCGATCGCCGTCAGCGTATTGATCTTCATTTTCCTTTTCCTAGTCCCGGTCATCCGCATCGTCTCCCTGCCAAGGTTCCAAGTCGACGTCAACGCCTATACCGCGCGTAGCGCCAAGCGCCACAACAGGGCACTTCGCCGCCACCTGGCCGATAGCATCATCGAACTCTATGTCTCCACCGCCGGTTCTGGGGGCCTATATACCTCCAGCAAAGTCGAGGCTTTGATGAAGGCCAGGAAAGAGGATAGGGAAGAAGGCCTAATGAAGGCCCTAGATGATATTTATCTAGTGGACATCAAGAAAAGCGCGAACCAGATCATCACCTCCAATTCCGTCAAAAGCGGACTTCTATCCGCGGTCAGCCAAAAAGACACCAGCGACGCCTTAATCGTCACCCTCATCAACCTGAAGATGATCAAGGACCTAGTCTATCTATATGGCTTCCGCCCAAGCGATGCAAGGCTATTGAAGATATTCTCTAGCGTGATGGCAAACGCCCTTATCTCCTATGGCTTAGGAAGCGTCAATATCGGCGGGGCCGTCGCAAAAAGCATCGGCGGGGTCGTGGAAAGCATACCCATATTGGGGAGCGCGATTTCCATCGCCATCGATTCCTCGATCCAGGGACTAAGCAACTCCATACTTACCGCGACCATAGGACGCCAAACGATCTCCTACCTCAATAAGGAATACCATCTGCAGGAAGTCTTGGAACGCGTCAAGATCACCGAAAGCGACGAGGAGTTCGCGCTGCAATGCGAAGAGGTCAAGAAAGAGCTCGTCGCCGCGAAGAAAAACAAAAACAAAACCCCTAAGCCCGTCGAGGCCTAAGGGCGATAATCTTTTATTTAACTCCGATTCAATCGAAACCTTTAGGCATTGGCGAATAGTATCGCGATGACCGCCATCCATTCGTATTTGCTCATATGGCCGTCGACTTGGTAAAGCCATAGGCCGGAGAATTCCATGATCCTGCCCTCACTATCGACCTTATAGAGGATTTGTCCGCCGAAGCGCTTGATCCTAGTGCCGTCAAATTCAAGCAGGATGCGGCCAGAGAAGTCCTTGATGTAGTTGCCATCGAAGGTATACAGGATCTCCCCGGTCCACCTTTTCATCTTGTCGCCTTCGATTTTATATAGGCACATCCCATCCCATTCCTTGATTTCGCCGTCTTCGATTCTATATAGGATCCTTCTAGATCCCCAACGCCGCAAAGTCGCCATCGTGATTCCCTCCCAGCTCTTTTCGCCTTATTCCACGTTTTTATAATAGATGGAAAACGCCTTTTCACCTAGTAGCTCCCTCATGAGGGCGAAGTGTTCCTTCTTGCTTACTTCCTGCCCCGCGTAATAAAGCTCATAGGGCACGCCATATTCGACGATGAGGGCGCGAGAATTAATTAGGCCGTTACGGGTATAGAAGGCCTCCCTCCTTTTGCGGTTGGCGTTATCCTCGTATTTGGGGTTTACCTCTTCCGCGAGCAGGTATAATCGATTGCCCTCATATCTATCCCTAAGTTCCCTAAGTATCTTGCTTCCATAGCCCTTGTTCCTATTTTCCTCGTTTAGCGCGAAGAAAAAGAGATAGAGAAGATCTTTATAATGGACAAGGTGGACGAAGCCTAGGAAGGTTTGGCCGTCATAGATATTCAAAAACTCCGTTAGCCCCTTATCCTTCCAAGAGAAAAGGGCCTCAAAAGGCGGACGTTCCTGCGGCGGGAAGGCATGAAGGAACAATGACTTTGCCCTATTATAGTCGCGGTGGGTGGGGCCCACTATCTCATAACGTAGTTCCATCATTTGTTTTTTTTGGGAAACTCGATAAAAATTCTTTTTCTTTTATTCTTTTTTTCGCTTTTTTATAAAATCGCGATGAGAACTAAGGAATTTATCCCTTATCCCTATTATAGGACAAGAGAAAGGGCAAGTTGGAAGGAAACTTGTTTCGATTGGATTTTTCACTTTCCTCTTGCGTGCGTATAATAGCCAGGTTCCATTAAGGAGATTTATTAATGAAAAAATCGAAAATCATCTTGCTTCTATCGTCTGCGATGCTGCTTGCCGCATGCGGTGGAAACACTCCCTCCTCCTCTTCCTCCTCTAGCAGCGAAGAGACCACTTCCTCCGCCGCCTCTAGCAGCGAGGAATCCACTTCCGTCGAGGAAAGTTCCGCCTCTTCCGAGGCGTCTTCCTCCCTCCAGCCCGTCGTCTATGGCGTGATGCTTGGGGAATTCAATTCCTCTTATGGCACCCT
>JAILEX010000013.1 GCA_024687185.1 Bacilli bacterium
TTATATTATCCCCCGAGGCGAAGGAACCGAGGATGACATCAAATTCAACGTTAGCGCAGGCAACGCCAGAACGCCGTTTATCTTGAATTATACAGACTCGCTCTTTTTCGTCCCCAACATGAATTATTATGACGACTATTTCCAACTCTACTTCGCCATCAGCAACCTCACGCACTTCCGCTTCGAATATTACATCAGCGAGAACGACGACGATAACGCCTGCACAATGGAAGTGAGTATGTATAGTAGGGGCTCGGACCCAAAACACACATTCATAGAGAATACATCCACTCTAAAGAAAGGGGCTGGCTCTTACGAATGGACGAGACCGGATAACGTCGATCCGTCCATAAAAGCCGGGCTGATTTTCCTAATGTTCGATCATTTTGAAGGCGACCCGACCTTTAGGTTCGTGAAAATCGAATTCGATACGTCGTGCTAGGAAACAAAGATCGTCTATCCTTTTTGCGCCAACCGACTTATCCTCTCAATAGCCGTCCGTAAGGGCGGTTTTCTTTTGCATCTTAAGGTGTGCAGAACCGTGACCTTACGTTCCGCCAAAATATAACAACACCCTAGTAAATGTATAATTACCTCAACCACGATTCCTGCATGAAAGAGGTCTACGCCCATAACGGAGGAACCCCATCTCTCCCAGCAAACGCGGTGACGCAAGGGCATACCATCCTCTCCCAACTCGAAGACCTTGGGATTAGGAAATTCGATGTACGTCTCGACTATCTTCACCCCATTTCTAACGGCGCCTCCTTCGCTGCTGACGGTAGCGATCTTTATGCATGCCATGGCAAAACCCGTTAAGGACCGAGGTTGGCTGCCAATACGAGGCCATAACCCTAAGCCCAAATGGCAATTAACGATCTAGCCCCGTATTCCAAAGAGACCATAATCCTGTTTTTCCCGATTTTTATATTTTCATTTTCCCGCGCGCCTGTTTAATATACATACGTACAAACAAGCGCGTGCGTCAACACTAGACTAATGGAAGAATTCTTTAAGCAAATCGGCACCTACATATCCGAATACGGGTTCAAACTTTTGCTCGTCCTCTGCATCCTCATCGTCGGAGGCTGTTTGGCGTGGCTTATCGGATGGCTCATCAAGAAGATCTTCATGAAGACGAGGTTCGACGGCGCCATGCTGACCTTCATCGTCTCCCTTATCCGCATCGGCATCGTCGTCGTGGCGATACTTATCTCTTCCTCCGTGTTGGAGCTTTCTACCTCTGGGTTAGTCGTTTCGCTAGGCACCTTCGCCTTAGCCATAGGCCTTGCCTTAAAGGATTCCTTCGCCAATTTGGCAAACGGCATCCTCATCATCATCAACAAGCCCTTCCGCCGCGGGGACTATGTCTCGATAAACGGCATCGAGGGCAAAGTCCATAACATCAAGCTCCTAACCGTCGAGCTCATCACCTACGATAACCTAAAGATCGTCCTTCCCAATAACACCGTCCTTAACGGCAACGTCATCAACTATTCGGCCTTGGCCTTACGCCGCGTCGACATGACCTTCTCCGTCGCCTATGGCTCGGATATGGATAAGGTCGAAAGGGTCCTAACCGACATAGCAAGGAACCACCCGAAGATCCTAAAGTCCATGGAAACCCTGGTCTATATGAAAAGCCACGATTCCTCCGCGATCGTCTATGGAGTGAGGGTTTGGGGCAATAACGGCGACTATTACGATATCGTCCAATCCTTCCCCCGCCTTGTCTATGACGCCTTCGAAAAGGAAGGCATCGCGATCCCCTTCAACCAACTCGATGTCCATATCAACCCCGCCGCGATGGACGAGGAAGACGAGAAAAAGCACAGGAAAGAGTCATAATTCATGTTCAGGTTATCGCTTCTTTCCCTTTTATCCGCGTTCATGGCCATCCCAACCCTTGCCGGATGGGGTGCCTTTTCTCTTAATCAGGATGCGGTTAACGCCGAAACCTCCTCTATTGGCGAAGGCGAAACGCTCCATGGCTATACCTATGTCGATTCTATTGACGGCGGAGCCAAATCCCGCACCTTCGATAGCCATGAGTTAGCCCCAGAGATCCAGCCCTACTTCTGCGCCCCAAAAGGCTATGTCTATAAACTAAGCATCAAGGAAGAAGCCGTCGCGGAAATCGTGGACCAAATCGTGTTTTTGGGCGCGAATCTCGATTATTTTCACGTCTCTTACTATTATGGGATCTACGGGACCGAGGTTTTCTCTAGCTCCAATAGCAGATGGTACGAAGGCGACATATCCCAAACGGAATGGATGAAGCAGGCCCTTTTGAAAGAGACCGACGGCCTTACCCTCACTAACATCGAGGAAATCGACAACGCGGCCGAGCTTTACGCCCGCGTCGAAGTCATGGTCACGGTCCCTAACGAAGAACTGGGCTATGACGAATACTGGAACGTGGTCGTCGTCTCCGAGAAGATGGAGATAGAGCCCTATAGCGAATCCGACTTCATCGAATATGGCCTCCAATACTATGGTAGGGAAGACGCCAAGAAGACCATCGAGGTCGATTGCCACCTCATCCCCGGCTTTTTCAACCAATATGACGTCGACAAGACCTATGCCTATAACCCCTATGGCTGGAAGACGGACACCACAACCATTTATCCCTATGCCCCCGAACCCAGGCCAGATGGCAACCCGCATTATTTCTGCGACTACGAATTGACCCTCATCGCCTTCGATAAGGTCAATATCGGGACCTTCAACATGTCCTATGCGCTGGAACTCTCCTATCCCGATACGCCCATCCGCGCGAAGATCAAACTCGCCTTCACCGCCAATTCAATCGATTATGTCTTCTATTCCGATGACTTCATGATCGGCGACCCTAACGTCAGGATAATCGTTGACGGCGCCCAGAATAGGGGGAGCGTGCAAAAGGGCACGGAACATTCCTACACCATCCAATACGATAACCTCGAATCGAACAAGTTCCTTTCCCTAGATCTTGGCGTAGACGGCATCATCGACCGTCTGAATCACGATGGTGAGCGTGTCATCTATTGCTACGAGGAATCGGGGTTGCCGGAAAAAGGAAGCAAAGGCGTTTACTATTATCTTCCTTCGGAAAACGAGAAATCCCTTCACGCCGCAAATAAAGACGAGGAATTCCTTAAGTCCCCTTCGGAAGGCAAATACTATATTTGGGATGATGAAATAGACCCCTATAGCGGGGAAATCTCGGGCCAATCCTTCAAGGAAACCACAACCGTCGACCTAATAGACGTCTCTAGGTCCAATAGTAACGACGAACCCATCCCCTTAGAAGAATTAGATTCGCTGCTAAACCACAAACTCTCCCTTCCTTATTCCGGTAGGCTAAGCGGTTTTTCCTTCAGCCTAGAGGCGACATTTGAAGGAGAGGGCTCCGCCTCCATTAGGAATAGCCAAACGAAATCGTTTGAGATCACCCCCTATGTTGGCACAGACGACACAATCGTCCTCGACGTCCCAGACGCCCTCAACCTAATCGATGGGGGAGAGGATATCATAATCACCCCGAAGGTCTCTTCTTTTGACGAGAAAATCACCTATTACCATAATCACTTCATAAGCAAGGAAGGCATCATCGAAACCAACCAAGATAGCCAAGGCAGGGTAACCATCCATCCACTGAAGTCGGGCGTAGTAAGCCTTACGTTTGAGATAGATAGCATCGCCTTCAGCAAAATCAGCAAGACCATTTCCGTCCGCGTGCTCGATGGCATCTATAACAATTCCAAAATCGAGGTCAAAGACGAATTCCATAAGGCCGGGGACGATGTCACCGCCTCTATTTCCGTTAGGAACTTCACCGATATCCGTAATGCCAAGATAGCATGGAAGGTCCTCGACAAGACGGAAACCGCGCTTCCCGCGGAAAAGCTTCGCGATAACGGCAACGCCAGTTTGACCCTTCTTTCCCCAGATTCCGGCGACTATACGATCGTCGCCACCTATGAGGACATCGAATTGGCCAGGACCACCTTGCAGGTCCGCTACATCGATATGGATGCGTTCTTGCGCGCCAACATCTGGTGGATCGTCCTTATCACGCTAATCATATTGGTCTTGGTCATCATCCTCATCACCTTCTCTAAGCGCAGCAAAGGCACGGTCGCCCGCATCAAACGGGTGTACGAGGTCTATTGCGAATGCATTTCCAACGACACTCTCTCCAAGGAAGAGCTTATCCGCATCAAACGCGAGATCAGCAGATGCCTCCACCACTGTGAAAGCCTCAATATCGATACCTTCAACCAATATGAAAAGGCCACCAAGTACCTCCGCAAGTCGTTAACGGACACCAAGACGCTGATGAAAAAGCGCGAACAACTTTCCGAAGCCGAAAAAAGCGTCATGTATGAGAAACTAAACGACGACCTTAGCAAAGCTTTGACCGCCGCCAGGGAAATCGAGGCCGCGAAGAAGATGATCGAGCAAAACCACGCCCTCGCCAATCGCCAAAACTACGTGGCGATAAAAGAAGATAAGCCGAAAAAGAAAACAAGGAAATAGGTTATCGCTTTTTTCCCAATAAAACGAGAAATAAACAAAATAAATGGGTTTTTGCATGGGTTTTTCCCACACAGATTTTGCGAAGCCACCGAATAAAGAGGTGGCATTTCCTTTTTGTGGATAATGATATAATTATGATATAAAGAGGTATATCCATGGCAATCATTAGACCAAGCGCAGACTTAAGAAACAAATACAAGGAAATAAGCGAACTCTGCAAGAGCACGCAGCAACCGGTTTACATAACGGTGAATGGAAGAGAAGATACGGCCATCGTCGACTCTCGTGTTTTAGATGAGCTATATAGAACCATCCAATTAATGCAAGAAATCAATAAGGGCATAACCGATGCTAATTCTAATAGGACTATGACCATTGATGAGGCAAAGAAAAAGCTTCTATGACATACAAGACCATCATCACCAATAGCGCTTTTTCTGATCTAGAGAACATCAAGTCCTTCATCGCTAATGATAACCAAGATATTGCCAAGAGGTATATCTCTAGAATATTCGATAGATTAGAACAGCTAGAAACGTTTCCCTATAGCGGGCTTAGGATAGCTAACCCTCTTTTTGATTACGCCAAGGCATATTATTTAACATGCGCGAATCACATCGCCATTTACCAAGTAGACGAAAAGGCTAAGAGAGTTATTGTGCTAAGAGTTTTGTCGCACTTTCAAGATTGGAAGAACATCGTTAACAAAGACCTCCTCCAGAATGTGAGTCCTCTAGTAGAAGACGATGATTTACAAATTGTAAGGATGAACAAATCGATGTATTACGATGTCTACCGCAATTCCCAAGACAACGATAATCGCAAATATGTGCCAGACGAGGTCTTTGGTTCGCTAGAAGAGGCAAGCGAGGCAGTCAACCAGATCATCGCCAATTATGGAAGCGAAAACGGTCCCTTTGTTTATGCGGTTTTAAGGAAAAAAGACGGTGCCAATATTGGTTATGTTCAACTAGCAAAAACAGAAGAAGGATGGGAAATCGGCTATCACATCGCCAAAATCTATGCCAATAACGGTTATGCAACAGAGGCCCTTAACCTTTTTTTGGATTATGTTAAAAATAAGAGCGACATCGTGCAGGTATTTGGCATTGCCCTAGCAACGAACAAAGCCAGCAAAAGGGTCCTTGAAAAATGTGGATTCGAACCATTGTATGGAGGCATCGGACTCTACCAAGGGTCCAAAAGAAAGATAATAAAGGCAACAAGGATACTATAAGTTTGACGAATGGGCCATTTACCTAAACAAAGATTGAACCATCTTCGCATTATCCAATAACAAGTCGCTGAAGGGTCATAAACCGCATTGAGCGCATTGAAGTTTCTCTTAAGACACCTTTATGTAAAATGCTGCCCACTACTATTCCGCAACATAAAGTTGCCAAAGACGCATCTCTATTTTGCTATCATTAGAGGCGATGGATAAAATAAAAGAGTTTTTGTTGTCGAACCAAGACCTGGGGTATCGCGATTTCACGTTGCCATTAATCCCCAATATCGATAAGAAGACCTTCATCGGGGTTAGACTTCCCATAATTAAGAGGTACGCGAAGGAATTGGACGAGGAATCGAAGGAAGAGTTCATGAAGTCTCTTCCTCATCAGTATCACGAAGAAAACCTGTTGCACGCCTTCATCCTTTCGAATATGAAGGGCTACGAACAATTCATTAAACACATAGACGCCTTTCTTCCTTTTGTGTCCAATTGGTCTACCTGCGATACAATCTGCAACAAGTATTTGACTAAGCACCTTAACGAGCTGATCGACGTCATTTACCTATGGCTAAAAAGCGATGAGGTATATCGGGTTAGATACGCGGTGAAATGTCTCATGAACTATTATCTAGGCGAGAACTTCAAAGAAGAACATATCGAAAAGGTCAAGGAAATAAAGCTGGACGACTATTACGTCAAGATGATGGTCGCGTGGTATCTTGCCACTGGACTAGCCAAGAACTATGACCCCTTTATCAATGCTATCGAAAGTGACGATTTCGATATCTTTACCCATAATAAGGCAATTCAAAAAGCCATAGAGTCATACCGCGTAAGCGAAGAGCACAAAATATATCTGAAGACGCTTAAAAGGAAATAGGCTCACTTTATATAAGGTTTAGGTAAGGCGGTAATGTTATTTTCCTAACGTACTCTTTAGTTGACGTCGCTTAGACAGATAATAGATTATTGGTGTATGAAAAAGGCATTCTCTTTGCTTCTACTTCCGTTATTATCCTCTTCTATTTCAGGATGCTTTCAAGATGACGGAAAATGGAAAAAAGAATATGGCGACCCCATAATGTTCATAGAGACGGTCATCGAAACGAACAACCCTCAACATTATGGGTCCTGTTATTTCCTTTATGAGCATGATTCCTCTAATCTAGATCAGGATTTTACTGTCGCAAAAGCCATTAAGGACTCTGCCCCGTTTTCTAAAACAATGAAAAAGGATGATACGCCTAAGCGCTTTTTCACTTACCAAGCCTATTGGACTCCCGCCACAAGCGGACCAAACTATTGCACGCTCTCATTATTTGAGGATGGCTATATCGTAATTGACCATAAGAAGTCTCTTGGCCCAAATGGCTATCTATATTTCAATATGGACGAAGCGAAGGCGAAATCCGTCGTTGATTTGGCGTTTGAACGGGCCCAAACGGAAACTAGCGACGACTCCTCGATATAGTTATCGATAGGTTTTTAGAAGTTAAGCACGAAGGCTATTACGATAAGTAAAGCCGTATGGATCAGTAAGCCAAGAATGTTCACAAAGGTGAAATACCAGTGTTCCGCCTTGGTTTTATGCCTAAATATCAACATGGCGGGATATCCACCATATGCGCCGCCAAGAAAAGACACAAGAAGGAGAACCTTTTCCTTTGTCCTCCATTTGCCCTTTTCGGCCTTCCTTTTGTCGTTATGGTAGGCGATGAAGGTGATTAGCGATAAAAGGATTAAATACGCGCCATAGGCGATCAATACGATTTGCTTTGTAGTCATATTCGTTAACCTCCAAAACATTATATTAGATTATTGTTGATAACGCGAATAACCGAATGCGCCCGCGTAGGCAAAAAAACGCATGTAGGCCATATACTGAGCTGGGGTCTTATTATTTATAATATGGAAAAGGACGTCTCCCCCATTATGAATATCCTAATCGCCATCGATTCCTATAAAGGCACCATCGATTCCATCGAAGGAAGCAAGATCATCGCATCCGCTATTAAGGATAGTGGTTTTAAAGGCAGCCCAATCTTAGCCCCCATGGCAGACGGGGGAGAAAATAGCATCGCGATAGTCAAATCCATCCTAGGGGGAGAGTATATCGATATAGAAGTAATGGGGCCTTGTCTTACCAATATCGATACCCATTATCTACTAAAGGAAGATAAGGCCTATATCGAGGTGGCCCTAGTCGCCGGCTATAGTCAAATGGATGACCTTTCCATCCTTAACCGAACTAGCGAAGGATTAGGGATGGCTATAATCGACGCCATTAACAAAGGGGCGAAGGAGATTAACCTCTTTCTAGGGGGAAGTGCCACAAGCGACTTAGGCTTAGGGATGCTAAGTAGGCTTGGAGTTAAGTTCCTAGACAAAGAGAATAAGGCCCTATTCCCTTTGCCAGAGGTATTTGAAGACATTGAACGTATCGATATAGGTAACCTAGATAAGTTAAAGGGCTGCCGCTTCAATATCATCTGCGACGTTACTAATCCTCTACTAGGCCCTAATGGCACTAGCTATACCTACGCCAAACAAAAAGGCGCAAGCCTAGAGGAGATAGAGATTTTGGAAAAAGGGGCGACCCATATAGCAGAAATCATCTATAAGGAATTTGGAGACGATATCAAAAATAGGCCTTATTATGGTTGCTCTGGTGGTATCGCCATGGCCTCATCCTATTTTCTTAACGCGGATATCCATTTAGGAAGCGAGTACTTCTCTTCCTTATATAAACTTGGCAACCTATTAGATAAACATTCGTCCTTGCCTAAATCGCTTTTCCCAACGATCGCAAGAAGCTTCGCGTCAACTCTTTTTGCTAGGTCTATTATCTTGGAGACCACTTTCCCTTGGAAGGAGGTCTTATCGAGTTTGCCTTCGCCAGTGATAACTAAACTATTTTCATCTAATAGGTTGCCAAGTTTATGTAAGGAAGAGAAGTACTCGCTTCCTAAAAAGATATCCGCGTTAAGGAAATAGGATAAGGCCATAGCAATGCCGCCTGAACAACCATAATAAGGCCTATTTTTGATATCGTCTCCAAATTCCTTATAGATGATTTCTGCTATATGGGTCGCTCCTTTTTCTAAAATC
>JAILEX010000036.1 GCA_024687185.1 Bacilli bacterium
TTTTACCTAGGCTTGCCCTATGAGCTTAACGATAGGGGATATGTGTCATTCCTAAGGAACTTCGTCGAGAAATACCCCCATCCCCTAGTCGCCTTCCCCCATTATCTCTATGAGAAAAAAGGCGATGCGATCGCCGTGGAGATCCTGCGCGCCATCGATGAGAATAGGACGCTGGACTTCAAGGAGAAAGAAGGCGAGCAATATTATCTCGGGAACGAGGAAATCTCCTCCTTCTATCATGACGAGGAAATCTACCTTACCGAGGAGATCGTCAAGCTTTGCCGCGACTTTACCTTTAAGAAAAAGCGCGGCTCATTGCTCGTTTATAAAGACGAAAACGGGCGTAGCGACGAAGAGGTGTTACGCAATCTTGTCTATAAGGGATTAAGGGAAAAGGGCAAAGACCAAAACCAAGAGTATATCTCTAGGCTCGAATATGAGCTTGGCGTCATCGCCAAGATGGGCTATTGCTCCTATTTCCTAATCGTGGAGGATTACGTCAGATTCGCCTTGGACAATGGCATCGCCGTAGGCCCAGGCCGTGGTAGCGGGGCTGGAAGCCTAGTTTCCTATTGCCTGGATATCGTTACCCTAGACCCAATAGAAAACGGGCTGATGTTTGAAAGATTCCTAAATCCCGAAAGGCAATCGATGCCCGATATCGACGTCGACTTCGCCGATTATAGGCGCGATGAGGTCGTCAGTTATCTTCAGCGGAAATATGGCCAAGAGCATGTCTCTAGGATCATCACCTTCCAAACCCTAGGCGCCAGGGCGAGCCTACGCGACGTATGCAGGGTATTCGGCTATGAATCCAATGGCATCAACGACCTTCTGAAGACGATGCCCGAAATCAACCCGCCCTCGTTAAGGGATTGCTATAAGACGATCAAGCGCTTCAAGGAAATCGTCGATAGCGACCCCTTCTATCTTGAGGTGGTCTCCCTTGCCGCCAAAATCGAGGGGCTTCCTAGGCAAAGCGGCGTCCATCCGGCGGGCGTCGTCCTAAATGATGGCGTGCTTCTAGGAAGCGTCCCGATCCACTTCGACCCCACCTGGGGCATGGTGGCCCAATTCGAGATGAATTACCTAGAGGCCCAAGGCTTTTTGAAGATGGATATCTTGGGTCTAAGCAATTTGGCCTATATCGATATCTGCCTCGATTTCATCCGCAAAAAGGGAGTAAGCGTCCCTGAGGGAAGGAATCTTCCCTACCGCGATGAAAAGGCCATCGCGCTTATCTCTAGCGGCAACGTCATGGGGCTATTCCAACTTGAATCCTCTGGCATGAGGCAAGCCATAAAAGAGCTTCGCCCCACTTGCTTTGAGGATGTGGCCGCCCTCCTTGCCCTATATCGACCCGGCCCCATGGGCAATATCCCAACTTACATTAGAAGAAGGGAAGGGAAGGAGACATGGACTTACCTTTCCCCTGAGATGGCCCCGATATTGGATTCCACCTACGGCATCATCCTCTACCAAGAGCAAATCACCCAGATCCTTACCGCCTTGGCGGGATTCTCCTATGGCCAGGCCGACTTATTCAGAAGGGCGATCTCGAAAAAGGACGCCTCGAAGATGGAATCGCTAAAAGGCGGATTCATCCAGGGCTGCCTAAATAAGGGCAAATCCAGGGCCGAGGCCGAGAAGGTATATTCGCTAATCTATAAATTCGCCAACTATGGCTTCAATAAAAGCCACGCCTATAGCTATGCGGTCATCACCTGCCAGATGGCCTATTTGAAGGCCCGTTATCCCCTTGAATTCTATGCGGCCATATTAGAAGGACAATCTAGTGGCGATAGCAAATTCCCCGATTTGGTCAGCGAAATCAAGAACATGGGCTTCCATTTCCTCTTGCCTAGCGTCAACCACTCCTTCCTCCATTTCGTCTCCGAAGGGGATGCGCTTCGCTTCCCACTAAATTCCATTAAGGGCATCAATAGCAAGCTCTGCTACGACATCATCAACGAGAGGATGGCGGAAGGCGATTACCTTGACGTCTATGATTTCGCATTACGTTGCAAAAGGTTTGGCTTAAGCGAATCCAGTTTCCTCAAGCTAGTCGATGCGGGTGCCCTAGATTGCTTTAGCGATAACCGCCAGGCCCTACGCGCCACTAGCGCTGCCATCATCCGCTACGCCGAGATGTTCACGGGAAGCGATGGCAATGCGCTCCTGCTCGAACTTAATTTCCCTAAGCCCTCGCTTCTAGATATCCCTAGCGATAAGATAAAGGACCTCCTTAACGAGAAGGAAAGCATCGGCATGATGGTTTCCGGTAGCCTTCTTTTCACGAAGGAAGAAGAGATTAGAGGCAAGGGATTGCTCTCTATTTCCGCTTTAGAAGGCAAGACCCGGGGGAACATCGCCTGCATCATCTCCAAGGTCACGACCATCATCACCAGGAAGACCGCCAAGAGGATGGCCTTCCTAACGGTCTACGATGATGCAGGCGATCTAAAACTCGTATGCTTCGATGAGGTTTATAACCGCGATTACCAAGCGATCAAAGAGGGCGCGATCGTCGAAATCGAAGTGAGCAAAAACCCCTCGCGAGACGAATATATCGCCGAGAGAATCAGCTTGTTATAAAAGCAACAACCAAATATATAACCTGATATATAGGAAAAGGAATTTACCGCAATGGAAGAAAAGAAGAAATTAATTGTTATCGATGGGAACTCGCTCCTTTTCCGCGCTTATTACGCTACTAGCTTCGCCGGTCCCGAATCCATCATGAGGAATAGCAAAGGTGAGCCAACCAATGCCATCTTCGCCTTTTCCAATATGTTATTGAAGATCCTTTCTTCCTTTAACGGGGGAGAAAGCATATTCGTGGCCTTCGACGCCGATAGCCATACCTTTAGGAAAGAGGAATTCGAGGACTATAAGGCCAATCGCGCCCCTTGCCCGGAAGAGCTTATCCCGCAGTTTCCCATGTCTAGGGAACTCCTGGATTGTCTAGGCATTACCCATTACGAGGAACACGGCATAGAAGCCGATGATATCGCGGGCACCATCGCCAAGATCGCCGCGGATAGGGGGTATGAGGTCAATGTCTATACTAGCGATAAGGATTATCTGCAGCTAGTGGATTCCAATATCACCGTCACTTTGTTAAAGAAAGGACTATCGGTCGTAGAGGAAATCACTCCTACTTCGATGGTCGAGCTCTTCGGTTTCACCCCAAGGCAAATCATCGATTACAAAGGGCTTAGGGGCGATAGTAGCGATAATCTTCCCGGCATCCCTGGGATCGGCGATAAAACCGCGGTCAAACTGATCCAGGAATATGGCGACTTCGATTCGATAATAATCGCGGCCAAAGAAGGCAGGATTAAGGGAAAGCTAGGCGAACATATCGTCGAAGGCGAGGAGATGGGTAGGAAATGCCTCCATCTCGCCGAAATCCTAATCGACGCCCCTCTTCCCATTAAGGTAGAGGAATTGGGATACCAAGGCTATGACTTCGCTAGGCTAAGCGCATTCGCCTCTAGATATGAGCTAAAGCAACTGATCAATAGGATCCCCGCCAGGCTTAGGAAAGAGGATAAGGATTCCCTTGTCGTCCCAGAAGTCGAGATAATCTCTTCCTTTAGGGATATCGAAGTTGGCGACTCAATCGGCGTTAGCCTAGATATCGATAGCTCCTCCTACCATGACGAAGATCCCTTTGGGATTGCTATAGCCTGCAAAGACAAAATCTATTACGAGGACTTCGTTTCCTTTAAGGAAGATAGTTATCTAAAGGCGATACTAGAAAACGAGAACATCAAGAAAAAGGCCTTCGACTGCAAGAAGATACTTCTATCTTTGGATAATTACGATATCAAGATGAAAGGCGTCGACTTCGATATGCTTCTTGCCTGCTATCTTTTGGATTCCTCTGCTAGCGATAACGCGAAGCTTTGCTTTGCCATGTTTGGCGTAGATATCTCCAAAGTCGAGGAAAAGGTTTCATTGTTCGACTTAGGGGAAAGCGAGGAAAACGGGAAGATCGCCTTCTATTCGCTTAGATTGGAGGAGGAGGCCAAGAAGCGTTTAAGGGAAGATGGCTCCTTCGATTTATACCAAAATATCGAATTCCCCCTCGCCTTCGTCCTTGCGAAGATGGAAAAGGAAGGCTTCCCATTAGACGATAGAAGGCTAACTCAAATCGGGGAGGACTTTTACCGGAAAAAAGATGAGTGGGAGAAAAAATGCCACGAATACGCGGGTTGCTACTTCAATGTGGGCTCCCCAAAGCAAGTAAGCGACATCCTTTTCGATAAGCTTCATCTTGGCGGCAATAAGAAAAAAGGCACCTCCGTTGAGGTATTGAAGGAACTCGTGGACGAGCATCCGGTGGTAAACGCGATTTTGAATTATAGGAAATACGCGAAACTTTGCTCCACCTATATCGATGGCCTTCGCCCCCATATCAAAGCCGATGGCAAGATCCATTCGGTCTTCCACCAAGCCCAGACCACCACGGGTAGGCTATCTAGCTCCAATCCCAATTTGCAGAACATCAGTACCCGCGATGAGGAAAGTAAGCTCATTAGGAAGGCGTTCCACTATAAAGACGACCTCTATATCATGTCGCTAGACTACGCCCAGATCGAGCTTCGACTCCTCTCCCATCTAGCAAATTGCCAAAGCTATATCGACGTATTCAATTCTGGCCATGACCTACATTGCGAGACCGCGAGGAAGGTATTCAAGATCAAAGAGGGCGAGGAAGTCCCCCATGAACTTAGAAGAAAGGCCAAGGCCGTCAATTTCGCGATCATCTATGGCACCTCCGCCTATGGCTTAAGCGAGCAGATCGATTCCTCCCCCAAATACGCCGCAGACGTAATCTCCAGTTTCTATGAAGCCTATCCTGAGATTAGGCAATACCTTGACGAAGAGGTCGAAAAGGCCACTAGACTTGGCTATGCCACCACCCTATTCGGACGTAGGCGCCATCTCCGCGACCTTAGCGACCCAAGTTTCATCAGAAGGGAAGCCGCTAGACGCGCTGCGATGAATGCACCCGTACAAGGGAGCGCCGCCGACCTTCTTAAAATCGCCATGATCGAGGTCGACAAATTCCTTTCTTCCTCTTCCTATAAGTGCAAGATGGTCCTTACGATCCATGACGAATTGTTATTCGCGCTTCCAGAAGAAGAGATCGATATCCTTTACCCCAAGATCAAGGAGATCATGGAAACGGCGGTTAAGCTAAAGGTAAGGCTTCTTGCCGAAGGTAGCGCAGGCGAAACCTGGTATGACGCAAAGGATTGATAGCTATGCCAGAACTCCCGGAAGTAGAAACGATCGCCAGGACGCTAAATAGCCTTTTGGCGAATAGAAGAATCAAGGAAGTCCACCTATTTAGGGAAAAGAACCTTTTGACTTCGCCTTCTATCTTCCTTTCCTCTTTGCAAGGAGACTCTATTGCAAAAGTGGAAAGGAAAGGCAAATTCCTTCTTTTCCGCCTTTCCTCTAATAGAACCATCCTTTCTCATCTTCCTATGGAAGGGAAATACTATCTATATGATACCCCAGCCAAGAAAGGGAAATACGATATCCTTTCCTATGATCTAGATAACGGCAAGACCCT
>JAILEX010000041.1 GCA_024687185.1 Bacilli bacterium
ATATCGCCATCGATGCACCTAACGATGGCCTTGGTCCCTTCGCTTAGGGAAAGGTAGCCGGAGATCTCCTTTAATCCGTCCTTGGTCCCATTGTATTTGATGACTTCTAGGGAAGAGCAGCCATAGAAGGGATAGAGCACCTTATCGATAGAAGAAGGGATATTCGCGCTTTTTAGGGAAGTGCAGTTGCCAAAGCAGCCTTCCTCCAAGATCCTCACCCCTTCTGGAAGGGTGAGGCTAGTTAAGGAAGATAGCCCTTCAAAGGCCTCGGATTCGATTCTGGTCAATCCCACTTTGATGGAAGAGGCCCCGCATGTGCAGATCCCCAGCCCCATCATATCGGAGAAATTGCCGATTCCCCCGCCATATCTAGAGGCGGCCAGGTTGCCGCAAAAGCAGATGCGGTTGCCGCCTAGGGCGTCAGTTCCGTTTCCTAGTATCATCTCAGCGATATTGGAGCATCCCCTAAAGGCCCTCGCCCCTACCTTGATAACGGAAGAGGGGATGAATAACGAGGAGAGGGAGACGCAATTGGAAAAGGCATCTTCCCCTATTTCCTCTAACCCATCCGGGATAGAGAGGTAACCAAGGTTTTTGCAGCCATTGAATGCACTCGGCCCAATGGAAAGCACGGGTGCCCCGTTATAGGTTTTTTCTATCGGGGCGCGTTCGATAGTCTTCGAATAGGCCTTGATGACCCTTATCCTAAAGCCGTCTTGAAAGTAGTGGATATCGCCAAAACTAGCTTTGCAATAAGGGCAAAACAAGGCTTTGGAACTAGATTCCTTAAGGCAATTGGGGCAGATGCGGTTCGCTTTCATGTTGCTAACGGGAATACTATATAGGAAATATGGCCAAGAAGCATGGGTTTCGCTTGCCTTGTTTTAAAGAAAAGGAGTCATAAATAGCGTTTATTGATACACCCATATCCTTCATTCAAATTGTGATGGAAGCGCTACAGGAAATGAACTTAGACCCACTTATGTGGGGTTTTATATATAATCTTGCCTAGGCTAGATTCTAAAAAAGAGGGAGGAAGGCAATATGATCGAACTTAGGAAAATCGTAAAAACCTATGGTAGGGGGGAAGATACCCTTATCGCCCTAAACGAGGTTTCCCTTAGCTTTGCGGATAAGGGGCTTATTAGCATCGTCGGCCCTAGCGGATGCGGGAAAAGCACCTTGCTAAACGTCATAGGCGGCTTAGACCGCTATGATTCAGGGGATATCCTAGTGGATGGGGTCTCCACGAAGGACTATGGCGATTCGGATTGGGATAGCTATAGGAACCACCGCATCGGCTTTATCTTCCAATCCTATAGCCTTATCCCCCATCTTAGCGTTTTGGATAACGTCATGATGGCCCTTACCCTATCGGGGGATTCTTCCTCTACCTCAAAGAAAGAGAAGGCTTTGGCGATGCTAGAGAAGGTCGGATTAAAGGAAAAGGCCAAGAAACGCCCCAGCCAACTTAGCGGAGGCCAGATGCAGCGCGTGGCCATCGCTAGGGCCTTGATCAATAACCCGGATATCCTCCTTTGCGACGAACCTACCGGCGCCCTTGATTCCAAAACAAGCATCCAGGTCATGGATATCCTTAAGGAGATATCGAAAGAGCGCCTTGTCGTCATGGTCACCCACAATAACGATATCGCCTCAACCTATTCCACCCGCATCGTCGAGATGCTCGATGGCAAAATCATTGGCGAGGAGACCCCTACTGAGGAAGTTATTGCCACGCCTAAGGAAAGGAAGAAGCCAAAGGGTACCTCGATGTCTTTCCTTAGCGCCTTAAAAAGCAGCGCCAAGAACCTGCTTACCAAAAAGGGCAGGACCATCGCCACTAGCATCGCGGGCAGCATCGGGTTAATCGGCATCGGATTGGTCTTATCTTTATCTAGCGGCATCAACGCCTCGGTTTCCTCGATGGAATCGACGACCTTAAGCGGATTCCCGATTACCATATCTAGTAGCGCCACCACATTCGAATACCTTCCCTCCTCCTTAACCGAATCCTCTTCTAGAGAGGAATTCATAAGCGAGGACATCTATTACGCGGATACCTCTAGAAGCAACATCAACGTCCATATCAATAACTTCTCCGAGGAGTTTCTGGCCTACCTTAAAAACCTAGATCCCTCGACCTACAATTCGCTTACCTATTCCTATGGGGTCGCGGTCAATCTGGCCTATCAAAATGGCTCTAACTATGGGTTGGTGAGCGCCGGGAGCACAAACCTTCTCGCCCAATATGGGGTAGGCAATAGCAGCGCCTTATTCGAACTCCCTGATTCCAAGGACTTCATCCTTTCTCAGTATGACGTTTTGGCGGGTAGCTATCCTTCCTCAAAGGAGGATTTGGTCCTTATCGTCGATAGCAAGAACCAGCTTAGCGATACCGCGCTTAACGCTTTGGGCATCCCTTTGGGCGAAACCTATTCCTCAAGCGATTTCCTAGGCAAAACCTATAAAGTATTGTCGCAAGAAGACTATTACCAAAAGGAAGGGTCCACCTATAAGGGGAGGACCGACTATGAGACCTTATATAAGACAGCAAGTTCCACTAGCATAGACGCGAAGATCTCAGCCATCTTGCGAATCAAGAAGAGCTCTTCCTCCAGCTTCCTTTCCACCGGCCTAGGCTATCCCGCGGCCTTGACTAGACACCTATTGGATCTAGGCCAAACAGCCTCGATCTCCTTGGCCCAGAAGGATAGCCCGGAGGTGAACGTATTGACCGGCACCGCCTTCGATAGGCTATCGACCTATGAAGGCAATATGGCCTTATTCGGCTACGATTCCACGCCCTCCTCCATTTCGATCTACCCCAAATCCTTCGAGGACAAGGCCACCATCAAGGCCTATATCGATAGCTACAATAAGGATAGGGAAAGCAAGGATAAAATCATCTATAGCGACCTAGCCGAATCGATAACGGGGGTATTGACCAACGTCACCAACATCATCGCGGTCGTCTTAAGCGCGATCGCGGCGATCTCTTTGATCGTAAGCAGCGTGATGATCGCCATCATAATCTACGTCTCCGTCATAGAAAGGACGCAGGAAATCGGCATCATGAGGGCGCTAGGCGCAAGAAAGAAGGACATTACCCGCATCTTCTCGATGGAGGCTTTGTCGATTGGGCTAGTCAGTGGACTAATAGGGGTCATTGCGACCTATCTTCTTGATTTCCCGGTTTCCTTTATCGTCACGGTCATGCTAGGAGAATCCTTCTCTGGGTTCTTACCTCCCCAATACGCTTTGTTGTTGCTACTAATCTCGCTTATCCTAACTTTCCTCGCGGGCATCTTCCCAGCCCTATTCGCCTCGAAGAAAGACCCGGTCACGGCGTTAAGAGAAAACTAAAGGGGAATTTGCTTTCCCTTTGGGGGCGAGAAGCGGTCTCGCCTCCTTTTATTTGCCCCTATTGCACGTTTTTAGGCCACTAGGAAAGAAAATAGGGTAAGTGGGATTTAATGTTGCTTCTTAAGAATAAGAGCCTCTATGGGAAAGCGAATTTAGCCTACTAGATGATTTGCCTATGCGCGCCTATAATTAGGCGTTTTGTTTATAGGACAACCCCCATTACCATGAATAGCACCCTTCTAGAAACCCAGATCGCCATCAAATACATCAAGGACAACTTCGAGCGCCTTTTAGCCAAAAAGCTTAACCTGACTAGGGTAAGCGCGCCTCTTTTCGTAGAGAAGTCCACGGGGCTAAACGACGATTTGTCTGGCGTGGAGGAAAGCGTGAATTTCACCTTGGACGGCAAACGCATCGAGATCGTGCATTCCTTGGCGAAATGGAAACGCAACGCCCTAAGGGAATATGGCTTCGCGCCCTATACGGGGCTATATACCGATATGAACGCGATTAGGAAGGACGAGCACCTTGACCGCCTCCATTCGATCTATGTCGACCAGTGGGACTGGGAGAAGGTGATACTAAGGAAAGACAGGAACAAGGAATACCTCTTCCAAACCGTCAAAGAAATCTATTCGGTGATTAAGAAATTGGCGAATATGGCGAGAGAAAAATGGTCACATACCTATTTTCTTCCTAAGTCCATCTTCGTGATTTCTTCTAGCGAATTGGAGGCACTTTATCCTACTTTGTCCACTAAGGAAAGAGAAAGGGAAATCACCAAAAAGCATGGTGCCGTCTTCCTTTACCAAATCGGTTGGCCCCTACCTAGCGGGGTCGCCCATGACGCACGCGCCGCGGACTATGACGATTGGAAACTCAATGGCGATATCCTTCTTTATGACGAGGTGATCGAGGATAGCCTAGAGATCTCCTCCATGGGCATTAGGGTCGATGGGCATTCCTTAAGGGAACAACTGGAATTCAAAGGCGAACTATCCAAACTCGATAACCCATATTGCAAAGCCGTCACTAGTGGCGTATTGCCTCTAACGATAGGAGGAGGTATAGGCCAATCTAGGCTATGCATGTATTTTTTGAAGAAGCGCCATATAGGCGAGGTGCAATCTTCCTATTGGCCAAAGGAAATGAAGGACGCTTTGATCGCGGAGGGATTAGAGATCCTATAAGGAGTAGTTAGGCTATTTCGATACGTTAAAAAGGGGCTGTAACAAAATCTCCGGAATATTAACGGGTGTGAGTTCGGCCCTTTTTCTTATCCCCGGCGTGTTTATATTCGTCCTTTGCCCTCTCGTTTGGCTGCTTCTTTTTCTTCGCCCATTTCTCCATTTTGTTCTCCAGCCTCTTGGCCGAGGGTTTCTTGAATTTCTCCGGCGAGAGTCCTTCGGGCGCCTTCCAGTAGTCGAACCTGGCCTTGCCCCGGTAAAAGCGAAATAGCTTCCTTATGTTCAGGCCGAGGCAATACAGCATGAACTCCATCCTGGCCTTCTCCAACGAGGTCCTTCTGAACCTGTCGTAGCGCATGTCCTGCTTGATCATCCCGAACGCCCCCTCGACCTGGCAGCTCCTGTTCACCCTCATCTCGATGCCCTTTGGGGAGAGCAGCCTTTCCTTGGCGTTCTGCCTGAGCCTGAGGAGTTCGACGTCGACCTCGAACACCCTGGTGTCGCCCTCCCTCTCGCTCATGAACCTCCCGCAGTAATGCATGAACTGGCATCCCTTGCAGTCGGAGCAAACGAAGAACTCGGCGCCCGCCCTCTTCGGATGCCTGTTGGGTATCTCGGTCCTTTTCAGTTCCCTTCCCCCGATGCATTTGATGACGCCGTCGTCGTCGATTGCGTAGGAGGCGGGCCTCCTTCCCGTGAGCTCACCCTCCCATTCTATGTATTTGACGTAGGCCTCCACCCCTTTTTCTTCGAGGAGAGAATAGAGCTGACGGCTGCCATACCCCGCGTCGGCGCATATGCAGGACGGCTTCAGCCCGTTGGCCTCCATTCTGTCGAAAAGCGCGCAAAAGGCCGACGAATCGGTCCTTTCCTGGCCGACGTAGTAGCAGGTAACTATGCCGTTTGACACCGATATCTGCGCGGAATAGGCGGCGTGCATGTTGCTCCCCAGGCCGGAGTAGTAGTCCTCCTTGAGGCACATGGCGGTGGCGTCGTGGTCGGTCTTGTAGTATGAGTTCCTGCTCCCGCATATCTCCTCCTGCTCCTCGTATTCCAGGGCCTTGGCGAGGAAGGAGGAAAGCAGGAGGTAGTCCTTGGCGAGCCTGCTGTTCCTATGCCCTTTGGCGATGTATA
>JAILEX010000068.1 GCA_024687185.1 Bacilli bacterium
GTGTCTTGCTTATCGAGGCAAGTTCAACTCGATGGATTTGATATCGGGCAAAGCGCCGATGGCCTGCTTGGAGAAGAAGGCCTTGCTGCATCTGGCGTAATCGTTTGGATCATAGCCATGGACGAATACGTCTCTTCCCAATAGCCAAGAAACGAGGGTCCTAAGGATCCTTTGGTTTTCCCTTAGGTTGCATCTAGCGGCCTGGTTAGGATAGTTGAACCGAATCAAAACCGCGTCTTGGCAGAGGCAGAATGGCCTACCCTGCGACAATAGCCTCGCCGCCTCGCCGACTTTGGCGTCATAGACGAGGTCATCGAAGGCCGCCCATTTGTCGAATAGGCTCTTCCTTTGCTCCTTATGTTTGGTTCCTAAGACCAAGATATCGACCGTTGTGTCATCGCTTATCGATAAAGGCGTGCCCTCGGAGGCGATGGTCGTATTGAATAGCATCGAAGTATCCAAAGGGGCAACGTCAGGTTTGACGGGCTCCTTCTTTGGGCTGACCTTAGGGGGCTCGACGGCTTTGGGAGGCTCGACCGCCCTTGGCCTTTCGACGGGCTTAGGCTCGGGTTTGGGTTCGGGCTTAGGCTCTTCTTTGATGGGTGTGGGAGTGGGCTCTTCCTGAACAGGAGGCTCTTCCTTGATTTCTTCTTTTGGAGCGGGATTTACAAAGATTTCGGGTTCTTCATCCCTATTTTCCACCGCTTCGTTATCGAAGAGGAAGTTAGGCGGAATGCTGCCGTTATAGACGCCATCTAATTCGGGATCGTAGCCCCTACGCTTGGGGGCGACGGGCTTAGGCGCGATAGGCGTGGGCTCTTCCGGTTTGGTCTCCTCCTTAACGGGTTCGGGTTCTTCCTCTGGCTCAGGTTCGGGAACGACCTCGGGTTCTTCCTCTGGCTCAGGTTCGGGAACGACCTCGGGTTCTGGTTCGGGGGCAATAGCCTTTTCAACGGGCTTTTCTTCCTTAGCCGGCTCCTCTATTTTCGTAACCGTCTTTTCGATTACGACCTCGGTCCTATAGTCCACATATTCCTGGGCGGGACGGACCTTGGTGACGACAACTTCCTTTTTGTCCCCTCCAAATAGGGTAGTCATCTGGAGGAGGGTCAATTCGAAAAGGGAACGGATGTTGGAGACGGAGCGGAAATCGACCTGGGCCTTCAAAAGCAAGTCGATGAGCTTATTGGCCCTATCGGAATCGACGTAGGAAGAAAGTTCCTCTGCCTCATTGATCTTTAGCGACTTGGCATAGGTGACCTTGCCCGTCCTTCTATAGATCAATTCGTCCTTTAGGATGTCTAGCAAGGAGGAGCAAAGCCTTTTGATGTCGAGGCCAGAGTCGACGAATTGGTTCAGTTTGTCGATGACCTTTTCGATTTCCCCGCTTGTGATCATCTTGATGAGTTCGATCTTTTCCCTGGTGGAGGCTAGGCCGAAAACGGACAAGACGTCTTTTTCTAATAGCTTATTCCCGCCATAGGCGATTGCCTGATCTAGCAAAGACAACGCGTCCCTCATGCCACCATCGGCTAATTCGATGATGATGTTGAGGGCGTTTTCCTCGTATTCGATTCCTTCCTCGTTAAGGATATAGATGAGCTTTTCGCGCATATCGGAATCGGAAATCTTCCCAAAGTCATAACGTTGGCAGCGGGAAAGGATGGTGGGCAAAACCTTATGGGGCTCGGTGGTCGCCAAAATGAATACGACGTGGTCGGGCGGTTCCTCTAGGGTTTTCAATAGTGCGTTGAAGGCGCTAGAAGACATCATGTGGACTTCGTCGATGATGTAGACCTTTTTCCTACCCTTCATGGGGGAGTAGCGGACCCTATCGATTAGGTCCCTAACCTGTTCTACGCCATTATTGCTAGCGGCGTCGATCTCTACGACGTCAGGATGGGAACCCTCGTTTAGTTGACGGCAGTTATCGCACTCGTTGCACTGGCAACCAACCCCCTTCTCGCAGTTAAGCGCCTTGGCCAAAAGCCTCGCCATCGAGGTCTTGCCGGTGCCCCTAGGCCCGCAAAAGAGGTAGGCGTGGGCTATTTTGTTGCCGTTAATGGCGTTTTTGAGCGTTCTGACGATTGCTTGTTGCCCCGCGACCTGCTCAAAGGTTCTGGGACGATATTTGTTGTAAAGTGCTGTGTAGGCCATATCCATTTCATTATAACCATTCCCTTCCTCTCTTCCTAGGCTAATCTAAGATTAGAATGGCGGTTTCTTTTCATATTGCTTGGTTTGCTTTGAATAGAGAATTAGGGCACCCGTACATTAATATTTCCCTTTTTTGCCAATCCTTTTCTTGTGCTAAACTCTTTAGCCCATAAAGGCGTGATACTAACTTAGGTTAGTGCCCCCTCTATGGTATAATCGCCTCGATCAGGGAAAAGTGTTTATGGAAGAAAGCATGCGCAAAAGGCTTGAGATGACCCTTAGGAAGTATGAGGAGATCTCCAGCGAACTAGAAAAGGAAGATATCGTCAGCGATATCGAAAGATTCACAAAGCTAAGCAAGGAAAAAGGCGGCATCGAAGAAGTCGTCGGCGTTTTTAAGGAATACCTCCGCCTTGAAGCGGACGTTAAGGACTCCTTTGAACTCGAAGAAGACCCTGAGATGGCCGAATTTGCTAAAGCAACCCGTAAGGAAAACGAAGACAAAATGGAAAAGATGGAAGAGGAATTCAAACTATTGCTTCTTCCCAAAGATCCTAATGATGACAAAAACATCATCGTCGAAATCCGCGGCGCGGTCGGCGGAGACGAAGCCAATATCTTCGCGGGCGACTTGCTTAGGATGTATACCAAATACGCGGAAAAGCAGAATTGGAGCATCAAATTATTAGATGCCTCGCTAGGCGCGGCCGGCGGATATGCCAACGTGTCCGTTTTGATTAAAGGCGACTCCGTCTACTCCAAACTTAAGTTCGAATCCGGGGCCCACCGCGTTCAGCGCGTTCCTAAGACC
>JAILEX010000019.1 GCA_024687185.1 Bacilli bacterium
ATGATCGATACGGGTTATCAAAACAAAGGATTTGGAAAAGAATTGTTGATTGCAATGATCAGGTGGTGCAAAGCCTTTCCTTTTGGGGAATCAGATACAATTTATACCAGTTGTGACATTAATAACAAAAAGGCTATCTCTCTTTACCAAAGCATGGGTTTTATGCTTACCGATGAATACGTTGATGGCGAAGTGGTGCTAAGAAGGAACTTAAAAGAGGAGGAATGATTTATGAATGAAAAATATGAATTAGTTAAGTTCGAGCAAGGTGATTTGACTCTTGATGTGAATGTTTCTCCTAATGAAGATACGGTTTGGCTTACAAAGGATGATATGGCTCTTTTATACGATAGAGATAGAACCGTCATTTCTAAACATATCCGCAATATCTATGCGGAAGGCGAACTGGACGAAAAAAGTACGCGTGCAAAAAATGCACATATAGTTTCAAAACGCAATCGTTTATATGAATCTGACTATTACAATCTTGATGTAGTTATATCCGTTGGCTATCGCGTGAAATCACGAAACGGCATCATCTTCCGTAGATGGGCTAACTCCGTATTGAAAGAATATTTGTTAAAGGGCTATGCGTTGAATAACAATCGAGCTTTGGTAACCGATGACAACTATGTTGAACTGGTTCATCGCGTCAATTCAATCGACAACCGCCTTTTAAAGCTTGAATCAAACGGATCCATTAATAACGAGAGAATATTTTTTGATGGTCAATTGTTCGATGCGAGGAGTTTTATAAAAGACATCTTTGCCAAAGCAAAAGAAGAAATCATACTTATTGATCCCTATGCCGATATCAAGGCTCTTGATTATCTCAAAGCCAAAATAGAAGGCGTAATAGTTCGACTATTTATATCTTCGAAAGCAAAACTTACACAAGGAGATATTGATGCTTTCAACGAACAATATGGGAATCTAGAGATTATATTAGATGATGGTTTCCATGATCGCTTCATCATCGTAGATAGGGCAATCCTTTATCATTTGGGAGCATCGCTAAACTATATAGGGAAAAAAGTTTTTGCCATAACAAAAATAGAAGATGAAAACTTATTGGTTTCTATGAAAGAAAGGGTTGGTGCCTGATAAACCTTGTCCCATTTTGTAATCATTTATACCGTTTTTTCTAAGAAAACGAAAAGTGTGGTAATTCTTTCAATGGCGATAATCGTCCGATTCGTTCGGACTTTTATTTTTCTTGGGGTAAAAATGGGGACAAATAGAAAAAACCAGGAGGGACATTTGCCCACCTGGTTGATCGGTTTGTCTAGGTTAGACGATATTAGCGCCTTGCGACCAAGCCGAAGATGCCACCGAGAATATAGAAGGGGTTGGTCTCTAGAACGCCTAAGACGATGAAGAGGATGTCCCAGCCCTTGCTCGATTTCGAATTCTTGGCGACCCTCACGAGGATGATCGTGATGATGGCGGCGATTAAGACGATAATGGCATAGACAAGGGATCCAACGCCGACTCCCGTCGTGGCGGAATCGCTACCCATGGCGCCGGTCATCGCGAGGATGGACAAGACGATGAGGAGGATGGCTAGGGCTGCGGCGATATAGTTGAATACGTTGGCAATGCTATACATTACCTTTGAGGCTTTTTCCATTTTTTCCTTTGCTTCCTTTCTAGTGGAAAATTTTCGGAGTTTTACATCTCGAATTCAAGACCATTTTCCCTAAGAAAACGCTTTTATGGCCGACCTCCCTTGCTCTTTGCAATTGTTTTCGCCATTTTTGCCCAATGCTTCTTCTTTAGAAGGGGAAGGGAACGTATAATTCGCTTATCCCGAACATGAAGAAAATCAAGGAAGCCTATATCTATCTCCGCGATCTCTACCGCAAATGGAACCTGACTTTGGTGGTCGCGCTCCTTGGCCCTTTCGTCATGGGCAGCGTGCACCTAGTCTCGCTTATCATCCAGTTCGACTGGATCGTCTCGGCCTATTGCGCCTTCTTTTACCTTAGCTTCCTTATCCGTTTGATCCAATGGGTCATAGAGAAGACGAAGGTCAAGATCAACCCCTATCTAATGGGGACGGTATCGATATTATTGCTCCTTATCCCCATGATGGCCGCCTTCGTTTTGACCATCTACCAAAGGGAATCGCCCCATTACATGTACCAATGGTTCATCTACGTCTATGCGGCCTATGGCTTCGCCAAATTCATCTTGGCCATCAAAAAGCTATCAGAGAAGGGCGAATCCAAACTCGAATCGGTGCTCAACTGGTACCGCCTGATCGGGGCCGCCTATACGATCCAGATGATGGAATTCGCCCTTATCTCCACCTTCTCCCCAAAAGGGGGTGAGGGTATCGATAGTAATATGCTGATACTCGAACTCGCGACGCAGGGGGTCATCTTCCTGCTCTCCCTTTTCATCATGGGCTATTTCCTCTATCGCTTCGTAAAGGACATGATGGCGAAAAAGAAGGCGGAGATAGAAATGGATGAGGAAGAAGGATAGCGGTTTCCCTCTAGATATCCAAAAAAATGGATGATATAAATCTTTCGCCCAAAAGAGCGGGCGGTTTTGATTAGACGGAAAATATGGGTAACTTCACCAACATCACCATCATCTTCGACTTCTGGAGCGCGGTATTTTGCTTTATCACCGCGATCGTGGTTTTGGTGACCTTGAAATTCGATAAGAAGCAAGGGGTCCTCGTCATGGGGATGCTTCTTACCAACGCCGTCTTAAACGTCTTCGAGGCCCTCGCCTACTTCTATAGGGGCGATGTCAGCGAAGTCGCCTATTGGATGGTCAGGATCTCCAATTTCATCGTGTTCTTCTCCAATATCGTCTTGCTTTTCCTCATCTCCGAATTCCAATGCCACATCGTAAAGAAAAACGGCGGGCATTACGCTAAGGCCGAAAGGCTTATCCCCGTTATCATCATCGGAATAAGCGCGCTGCTTCTTATCCTTTCCAGGGTTTTTGGCTTCTATTACACCTTCAACGAGAATAACGAATATAGCAGGCTCGATTCCTATTGGATCATGCTTGCCCTACATGAGGTGGCCATGGTCATCATCATGCTATTGACCATCAAGAACTGGCGCTTCCTTAGCCTAATCGAGCGCATCGAGTTTTTGATGTTCGAGTTCCTTCCCCTGGTGGGGCTAGTCATCCAAACCTACGTCTATGGGGTCTCTATCACAACGGTCGTCAATACCGTGACGATACTGCTTGTCTTCCTAAGCTTTGAGCTAAATTACGCAAATTACGCCGTCATCAAGGAAAGAAGGCTATTGAACGAGGTCATCGCGGCCTTCGCCCAGGCGATAGACGAAAAGGACAAATACACGGGCGGCCACTCCACCCGGGTCGCCAAATATTCGGTGATGATCGCCAAGAAGATGGGGCTAAACGCCGCCAAGGTCGAGGAGATCGAGCAGATGGCCTTGCTCCATGATATCGGCAAAATCGGCATCCCAGACGCCATCATCAATAAAGATGGGAAACTAACGGACGAGGAATTCGCGGTCATCAAATCCCATCCTGCCCTAGGTGGGGAGATATTAAGCAAGATCCACGAAAGGCCAGAGCTACTTGTGGGCGCCAGATGGCACCACGAGCGATATGATGGTAGGGGCTATCCTGATGGCAAAAAGGGCATCGAGATCCCCTTCGAGGCCAGGATCATCTGCATGGCCGATAGCTATGACGCGATGACTAGCAATAGAAGCTATAGGAAATACTTGCCCCAAGACGTCGTTAGGAAGGAGGTCGAGCGTTGCTCTGGCAGCCAGTTCGACCCCGAAATTGCCGCGATAATGCTATCTATCATCGACGAGGACATAGATTACGTCCTCCATGAATAATCGCTTCCACCCGCCAAGGAAAACCCCTTCAAGGCAAGTTCCTCGAAGGGGTTTTGTTATATGGGTTGGAACAATTTGGGGTTATTGGGCCCTGGCGGCGTTTATTTCCTTGCGCCTGGCGATCTTGATCTTGTGGAATCTACGCCTTGCGATGAAGGTGTAGACGATCGCTACACCCATGGTACCTAGGACGATTGCGAAGATGACGACCGCGGCGATTGGGAGGTTATTGCTCTTCACGTCTTCCCACATGGAGAGGACGTATTTGTTGTTTCCGCCATAATCGGCCATGATGGCTAACTTCGGCAAGAGCTCTTGGTAAGGATATTGGGTGAAGAACTGCCTTCCCACCATGACTTCGCTTCCGTCTTCTTCTTCCACGTATTCCCTTTCATCGGTATAGAAGAGATAGGGATTGGTGGAGGGGGTGTCCCCTAAAGGAGAAGGATAGTCGGCGAGATAGTCATCGGACAATGTGCCTTCGAACATGTAGGTAAGGTCGACGACGTCCCATTCGTTTTCCTCGGCAAGCGCATCCCAAGTTTCGCTGCCATCTATTGTGGTATAGGTCGCGTTTTCCATGCCTTCGGCGAACACGTATTCGTCGTTTTCGTCATATACGAAGTCACCGACTTCATCGTCCCAGGCATAGATTTCGAATGTGCGGGGGTCGTACCATTCCCTGATTAGATCAAGGATGGCTTCTCCTGCGATGCAAGAGGTATAGCCAACGTAGTTCATATTGGCGCTAGCGACATAGGGAGAGCTAAGGAAATCGAGGAACTTAAGCGCGTATTCGCGGTTTAGTCCGCTGGATTCCTTGGGCATGACCCAGGTATCGAACCAGATGTTGCCTCCGGTTTTGGGGAGGGCGTAATAGAGGGTGTTGTCGATTTCGTCGGCGCAATCCATCGAATAGACGGCGTCGCCGCTCCAGGCGGAGTTCATGCCGACTAAACCTTTGACGATATCTTCTTTGCCGGAGTCGACCTCGAAGCCGAAGACGTTTTGCTTAAGGGCAAGAAGGGTCTTCTTCACCTCGTTGACGGTATTTTCGTCGCAGCGGTTGAAGATCGCGGTGTAGGCGTCGTTGAACTTGCCCATCGCCTCTTCGTATTTGCCTTCAAGGAGGTTGAAGTCCTCATCGAAGCAACCGGAGTCGTCGAATAGCTTCTCGATTTCATCGTTATAGGTATGTAGCAACCCTAGGGCATAGGTGTCGCGCATCGAATCCTTGACCGACATCTCACCCGAGAATTCGGGGTTCCATAAGGCTTCGTAGGTGTTCATCGAGGCTTTGACGTAACTTGCCTTGTCCTCGAATCCCTCATCGTCTACGGTAAGACCATATTTGTCCTTAACGATTTTGGCGGGGTTATAGAGGATGCCCAAGGTACCCCACATATAGTCGACGGCGTAGTCGGAGAAGACTTCGGTGGTGACGCTGCCATCCTCGTGCTTCATCTCGGCCTTGATGGACTTGAACACGTTTTTGATGTATTCGGAGCCATAGGCGGCGTAATTTGGGACGTCATTTTCGTAATCGATCTTTTGTAACATCCCCTGGCCTAGCATCTTCTGGCACATATAGTCGGAGGCACAGATTAGGTCATAGGTGGTCTTGCCGGTCTTTAGCGAGCTATACATGGTCTCATTGGTGTCGTAGGTGTCATAGACGACCTTGACGGTTTTGCCAGTGGTCTCGAACATGTATTGCTCAAAGCCGCCTAAGACATCAGGAAGGGTGGCTTCATAGCCGTTATCGTCGGCGAAGTAGAGTTCTTCGGCGTCGCTGCCGCTATCGACATAGTCTTCCGCGTTATAGACGTGGAGGACGACGTCGGCTTTTGCGCTAGAGCAGCTAGAAAGGGCGGGAACGATGCAGAATAGGGATAAAAGGAGGAAGGAATATGCGCGTTTTGCAGGACTTTTGATCTTTTCGTTCATTGTTAATTACCTCCCTGCGCGACGTGCGACCTTCTTTGCTTGGACGTTGCGGTGGATGGTGATGAGGATGGCCACGATGAGGACCACGATGAAGATGATGGTGGTCAATGCCCTCATGGCGGGTGGGATTGGGCCCTTCTTAATCTTGGCTTGGACCAAAGTAGACAAGGTCTCGATGGTCTTATCGCCAGAAAGAAGGCCCGCACCACGGGTGAAGGCGGTAACGATGAAGTCGTCTAGGGACAAGGTGATGGAGAGTAGGAAGCCGCTTGCGACGCCAGGCATGATCTCTGGCATCGTGGTCTTCCACAAAGCCTGGTTCTGCGTGCAGCCTAGGTCCATGGCGGCCTCATATAGGGCCGGATCCATCTGGATTAGCTTAGGCTTGACGGAGAGATAGACGAAGGGGACCTCGAGGATGATATGTCCGATAAGCAGGGTCCAGAAGCTGAAGAGGTTTGCTCCGCCGAAGATATAGCTGCCGACGAAGACGAACATGACGACGAGGCTCATCGCGATGACGATCTCGGCGTTGACAACCGGGATCTGGGTCACGTTTTCGACGACGCTGCGGGTCCATTTCTTCTTGGAATAGAAGACGCCGATTGCGCCGCAAGTGCCCAAAACGGTCGAGATCAAAGAGGATACGATGGCGAGGATGATGGTATTGGCAAGGGCCGCCAATATCTCCTCGTCATGGAAGAGTTGGACGTATAAATCGAAGCTGAAGCCGTTCCATACGCCCAAGACATCGTGATTGGTGAAGGAGAAGGCGATGAGGAACAAGATGGGGACATACATTAATATTAGGAAGATCCAGATGATGGATTGGCCGATGACCTTGGTCAAAATCGCCTGGCGTTTTTCCTTGCGTGCGTTTTCGCTTAGCACGGGTTTCACGCTTTTTACCATAGTCCTGCTCCTCTCTTAGGTGCGTCGTCGCCCCTATTTTTGCGAGTCGCGAACATCATGATGAAGATGAGCACGAGCATGATGAGGGCCATGAAGGAACCCTGGTTCCACATGGATTGGGAGAAATGGAGGTAGATGATGTTGCCAAACAAGGTGAGTTTGCCTTCCGATAGGGTGTCGGAGATGACGTAGCTAGACATGGTTGGCATAAAGACCATCTCGGCGGCACTGACGATGCCGGGGATCGATTGCGGAAGGATGTTCTTCACAAAGGTTTGGACGTTATTGGCGCCTAGGTCCTTCGCCGCCTCGATCTGGCTCTTATCGAGTTTGATCATGGTGGTATATAGAGGAAGGATCGTAAAGGGCAGATAGTTATAGACTAAGCCGATCATCGTGGCGACGTAAGGATGGTCGCCGCCATTGATGCCAAGGAAGGTCAATACGTCGCGGGTCGCGCCGGTGCGGAGAACGAAGTTGATCCACATCGGCATGACGAATAGCATGACCATGACGTAGTTTTTGTTGACTTTGGTGTTGGCGAGAAGATAAGCCAGGGGGTAGCCGATAAGCAAACAGATGAGCGTGTTCATGACCCCGAAGAAAAGACTTACGACAAGAACGTTGATCTTCGTGGGCGAGGTGAAGAAGCTCACCAAGGCATTGAAGCTAAAGACGAGGGTCCCATCCTCGAGGGTATCGGTGAAGGCGTATACCAGGATGATGAGGATCGGGATGATGACGAATAGGACCAGGAAGGCGAAATAGGGGATGGCCAGGTATTTTCTTTTGAAGGAAAAGAACCGTTTGACCGCGTCTTTGTTATTCCTTGATCTCATATTCGGAGAGATCCTTCTTTAGCTTAAGCACGATGTCCTCGGCCTTGATGATGACCGAAACGAGGTCCTTTTCGTTCCAGCTGTAGGTCGAGTCGAGGATGTAGTCCTCCTCCTCTTCGGTGCGGATGATGTAGCGATAATGGTCGCCCTTCCAGACGGCTTCGATGATTTCGCCTTTGGCATTGCCGGCGCTTAAGTCGTCGGAGATCTCTATCTTATCCAAAGCGACGAGCGCGCGGACGCTTGCGCCATGGAAGTTGTATTTCTTTTTGCTCACGGGGTCTAGGACGGTGCCGTCTTCCTCCAGTTTGCCACCTGCGATTAAGGTCTCGACGTGGCAGGGGAAGGCGTCTTCGCCAATAAGGAGCTCGTTGTCGTTATTGATCTCGGCGTCTTGGTACTCGTTGACGGTGACGTCCTTATGCATGACCTGGATGTTCTCGGGGTCGACTTTGATTGAAACCTCGCTTCCGACCTCATAGTTTTTGGTGTCGCGGCAACTGACTTCGCTTTTGCCAACCATGACGACATAGCCATAATGGACGCCTTGGAAGATCTTGGACATGATCTTGCCATCGATATTGCCCTTTCCCTTGGGCCCGATGACGACGTCTTCTGGACGTACCACGACATCGACTTTCTCATTTAGCGGGAAATCGTCGACGCAATCGAAGTTCGCGCCCATGAAGCGGACCTTGAGCTTATTGACCATGGTGCCGTTATAGATGTTGCTTTCGCCAATGAAGTCGGCGACGAAGGCGTTGACGGGCTCGTTATAGATGTCCTCGGGCGTGCCGATCTGCTGGATGTAACCATCCTTCATGATGATGATGCGGTCGCTCATGGTGAGGGCCTCTTCCTGGTCGTGGGTGACGTAGAAGAAGGTGATGCCCAGCTTCTTATGCATGTCCTTAAGCTCTAGCTGCATGTCCTTCCTCATCTTGTGGTCAAGGGCGGAAAGAGGTTCGTCAAGAAGGAGCACGGCCGGCTCATTGACGATGGCCCTTGCGATGGCGACGCGCTGTTGCTGGCCGCCCGAAAGGGTGGAGACGTCGCGGTCTTCCATCTCATCGAGGTCCACGATCTGCAGGGCTTTGGAAACGCGCTTGTCGATTTCCTCGGCGGAGAGCCTCTTCTTCTTATATACCGGCTCCCCTTTCCCGTTTTTCTTCTGCTCACCGCTCTTCTTATCGATGACAGGGACCAAAATCCTTTGAAGCTTAAGCCCAAAGGCGACGTTATCGTAAACGTCTAGATGCGGGAACAAGGCATAATGCTGAAACACCGTGTTGACCGGCCTTTTAAAAGGCGGAAGCAGCGAGATGTCGTTCCCGTTTAGCAATATCTTCCCGGATGTGGGCAATTCGAAGCCCGCGATCATACGAAGGGTCGTGGTCTTACCACAACCAGATGGACCAAGGATTGTTATGAACTCCCCTTTTCTGACCTCAAGATTGAAGTCGTCGACGACGGTAGTCCCGTCGAATTGCTTGCAGACGTGTTGCAAGCTAATGATGGTTTGTGCCTCCATGGCAATACCTCCCCGCTAGTAGCGAAACAAACAGAAGAAGAATGGTAATGTGGCGTTGCTTTTTCGGAAAGAAGAGTCCGTTTTCCAACGGGCAAAATAATAGGGGTAAATCTCAAGAATGCAACACTTTTTTTCGCTTGCGTTTTTCTTTCATTTTCTTCGCTTTTCAAAAATTGGGCTTTTATTCGGTCAAATCTATGGTTTGAGGGGGTTGAAAAATATTTTTTCCTTGCAAATTTTTCCATCGTTTTCACGTTATTTTCATAAGGGGGAAATCGCAAGCGTTTCCCTTGCGAAATTTCACCCCAAAATAGGCAAGAGAAATAAAGGGGGAGAGTTGAAAGAAAACGTTGCGGGGGCGATAATAGGGAACATGAACAAAAGAAAGCTGCTTCTACCCCTACTTGCCCTATTGCCCCTAACCGGTTGCGGTCAGGTCGACCACGTCGATCCCGTGTCGATGGAATTCGGCACCCTCATCGGCATGGAGGAAAAGATGGAGGGCTATAGCCACCTCACCCGCATCGATATCTCCGACCTCGAATCCAAGGTCTCCAGCAAAGAGAACTTCATCCTTTTGGCCCATGCCTCCGTCCAGCTCACCTGCACCTGCTTCTCCGAGTGGCACGACACCGTCTTCGCCCCCTATGTGAAAAAGCATAATCTGCTCGTCTATCTAATCGAATTGACCGAGCTGACCGCGGAAGGGGCCTCCAACTATGGCCTAAAGCTAAATTCGCAGGCCGCGACCCTAGGCATATTCGAAAACGGCGTTTTGAAATACCAGCATGGCACTTCGGACGAAAAAGACGCCTGGGTCACGAGTTCTAGCGAATTCGCGGCCTGGATGAACTATAGGGTGAATCTGCCAACCGCGATGTATATAAATAAGGATATACTCGACGAAAAATATAAGGGCACATCCTCCTTTACGATCCTATATTCGCGCGCAACTTGCGGGGATTGTTCCTATTTGGAGAGGAATTACCTTAGGGAATACCTTTCCTCCAACAAAACCGACTCCTTCTATCTCATCAACTGCGATAGCGTTGGCATCCGCTATGTCGTTGGGGAGGATGGCAAAACCTATGGGCCGAATAACAAAGAAGGGGCCAACGAATACGAACTCGAGGCCTATGGGATGTGGAATGACTTCAAAGTCGATTACGGCCTTGCCTATGGCGAGGATAACCCCGCGGGTTGGTCCACGGGCTACGTCCCGACGATTTACCATATTAACCCCGACGCCAGCGGCTCGGGTAGGAAAATAGGCGACGTCATCGATGGCGCGGCGGTCTTATATAACGACACGATCGACGCCGAGACCCTGACCATCAATTCCACCTACTTCACTAGCGAAAGGCTTGAAATCGAGGCATTGAGCTATCTAAAAAACAACAAGGAGATAGATGACGCCAACAAGGTATTGACCAACAAAAAGGTCAAGGAAAAAGGCGATAGGGGCAATAGCGTATGGAGAAGGGAGGAGACTTCCATCTACCATAACCCCATCTGCAAAGCCTTCCTCGACGCTTTTGCCAAAGCCTAAAAAGAAGCAAAAGCCCTAAGCCAGATAGCCTAGGGCGTTT
>JAILEX010000103.1 GCA_024687185.1 Bacilli bacterium
TGAAGGTCGAGACGTGGCCGGTGGCCTCCCAGACCTTGGGGTTCATCAAAATGGCGGCGTCGATGCCGACGTTGGTGGGCGATTCCTGGACGAATTTCTGCCACCAGGCATCGCGGATGTTGCGCTTTAACTCAGCGCCTAGGGGGCCATAGTCCCAGGTATTGCTAAGCCCGCCATAGATCGCGGACCCCTGATAGACGTAGCCGGTATTTTGCAAATGAGCGGTAATCTGCTCGAAGGTATAAGGGTTGGACATAGGTTCTTTCTCCGATGTTTGCACCCTATTTTACAAAATCGATCCAAAAAACCAACCCATTATAAGTGAACTTTTGAAAATTTTTCCCTTTTTTCCTTTCTTTATAAAGAATAAAAGGCGCCCAATTGGCTTGGACGCCGCTAAACGGATTATGGGGTTACGAGGCTTATTTGGCCTTTAGTTTGGAGATGTCGGGTTTGGCGATATTGCAGCTGCCCCAGTTGTAGGTCATCTCGGATTTTTCTTCGCCCTTTAGGCCAAGAAGATCGAATTTGCTTTCGGCTTTCACGCTTTTTGGCTTAAAGTCGTCCATTGTGACTTTGGTGGACATATAAAGCACGGTCCTGGTGGTGGTTTCGGTGCCTAATAGCGATCCCTTATAGGTCGCGTCGTAATCGAGGAGGAACTCGATGGAGAGGTTGCCCTCGCCCGAGGAGGTATAGTTTTCCTTGAAGGTGTTCTTGGCGATGGTGAGCCCTTCGACGGAGGCTGTGGCGGAAGCCTCTTGGCTTTCGGCCTGTTCGCCCATGGCCTTAAGTTCGGTGGCTAGGGTACGAAGGAACGCGGAGCCGGCGTTGGCGCCATAGATTTCCTTGATGGCTGCGTCGATCCTGGAGACGCTAGGAATGACGGTATAGGTGCCGTTGGTATAGTTTTTGTCGTCCGCCTCAACGAGATAGGCCTTATCCCCTTCCTGGAAATAGACCGAATAGTCGCCCTCGCTTCCGCTTTTTTCATAGATGGATAGATAATGGGCGTCGGCATCGAAGGCGATTTCGTTTACGTCGCTTCCGTCTTCGTCCGTCGTGGTGGCGGAGAAGGTGAGCTTGGTGGGCGCCTTGTAACTCGAGCTTTCGACGTGTTCCGCGGATTTGTTCAGATTGTCAATCGCTTCGGCGCGGGTAAGCGTCTTGCCGCACGATGCAAGCATCGGCATAACGGCAAGGATGGTGAGGATTCTCGTGGTTTTGTTCATGTTGTCGTTTCCTTTTTTTCCTACGGGTCTTCTATATAAGAAGCCGTTTAAATTATAAAACGGTTTCCTCTGTTTTTAGACGAAAAAAGTAATATTAATGAAATTCGATAAAAAGGGCATCAATCATAAGGATGGCTTAACAATTCTCGATGAGGAAACGAAGGCTGTTGAGATGGTAGCCAAAGCAATCGGCGAAGTATTTCTCCAGTTCTATCAATCCCGCCAAGGCGAATTCCTTCCTAAACGAATTCTTCCTCATCAAGCCTAGGGGCAAGCGGAAGGCATAGCGGTACATGCGCAAAAGGTATTCGTCTTCCGCGCTATCTTCCCCCTGCCCATAGCAAGATAGGCAAATAAAGCCGCCATCGCTAAAGGAGATGGCCGTTATATGTTCCCTGCTTTTGCATCTGACGCAGCAATTGACCTCTAACCCATAGCCTACTTCCCTTAAGGCGATGGCAAGGCAAAGGAAGGCGATGGAAAGCGGATCGAAGCCCTCCTTAATGGCCTCTAGGGCCTCAAGAAGATAGGGATAATAACTCGCGCCTTCCCCTTCTTCCTCAAAAAAGATATGGGAGGAGAGCTCGCAAAGGAAATTCTCCACCGCGATGGCGTCGAAGTCATCGTCTTTTAGGAAATTCCTATTCCCATAGGCTTCCTTTAGGGTGAGCAAACCCCCTGTGGAGGAAACGCAGGCGAATTCCCCCAATGTAAGTTCGGACAAAGAGAACGCGTTTTTGCTTTTGGCCTTCCTTACCCCACGCGCATAAAAGGAAAACCTCCCATCGGGCCCAAGGCAATTGACCATCGCATCGGCTTCCTTGACGGGGGTTTTGTGGAGGACGATTCCTATTTTTTTGACCGTCTCAAGATTCGCCATACCCAAGTTTCGACAATACCTTCGGGTCGTTGCGCCAGTTCGGGTTGACCTCGACCTTTAAGGTGAGGCTGGAGATCGGGCGATGCCACATCCTGCCCATCTCGCTAAGCGAGGCCACGCGGATCTTCTTGATCATCTCCCCGCCTTTGCCAATCACCATACCCTTATGGTTTTCCTTCTCCAAATAGATGATGGCGTCAATCTCAAGGCCGTTTTTCCCTTCTTTGATGGAATCGATGAAAACCGCGCTTTGATGCGGGATTTCCTGATGGAGGAAATGGAGGAGCTTCTCCCTGATGACTTCCTTCGCCTGATAGGAAAGGTCCTTATCGGTATACCAGTCCTCGGGATAGAAGGGATCGCCTTCCTCTAGATAGGGTAAGACCGCGGTTTTCACTTCCTTGATACCGAAATTCTCTATAAACGAGGCCTCGATTAGGGGAACGTCAGGGAAGGCCTTTCCGATTTCTTCCTTGATTTCCTTCGCCCTTTCCAAACGGATGAGGTCGATTTTATTGAGCACGAATATGCGGGGCGCCTCGCTTCTAAGGCTAGAGAGGATCTTGAAGTCCTCCTCGAAGGATTTGCTGGAGGCATCGAAGAGATAGAGGATCGCGTTGACGTCGCGGCTAGATTCGAAAGCCGACTTCTTCATCTCCTTGTATAGCCTTTCCTTGCCCTCGAAGATGCCCGGGGTGTCCACGAAGACGATCTGAAGGTCTTTCTCGGTTAAAATGCCGGAAATCGTGTCGCGGGTGGTTTGGGCGCGGGGGGTGACGATCGATACCTTTTTGGACAAAAGCGCGTTCAAAAGGGTGCTTTTGCCTACGTTTGGCCGTCCCAAGATGGTAACGAATCCGACTTTCATTTATCTTTTCTCCTCCAAGACGAAGGCGAAGGGCAATAGCTCTTCGGGGCTAGTGACTTTGATGTCGCCCTTTAGATTGGACATGATGACGGGCGTACCGGGGTTAAGGTGCTCGGAAATCACCTGACGGCAGGCGCCGCAGGGGGAACAGGGGACGCTAGTGTCGGCGATTAGGGCAAGGGCGACGAAATCGTCCTTCCTCTTGCCGTGGTTTATCGCGTTGAAGATGGCGCTACGCTCCGCGCAGATGCCGTTTGGGTAGGAGGCGTTTTCGATGTTGGCCCCATAATAGACCTCGCCGTCTTTGCATAGCAATGCGGCCCCGACGGGGAAATGGGAATAGGGGGAATAGGAATTTTCCCTGGCCTTTAGGGCGTGGGCGATCAATTCTTCGTTTGTCATATTCTTTATTCTTCCTTATGTATGCTTTTATCCTTTAGGCCTTCTTCTTCTCCAAATAGGCCGATAATATCCTCTCTTGCAACGGGAACATGATTTCCTCGTCCTCCTTCTTCATGTGGTCATAGCCGAGTAGGTGCAACAAGCCATGGACGAAGAGGAAGCTGATTTCCCTTGCGCTGGAATTGCCGATTTCCTTGGCTTGGCGAAGGGCTTGGGGGATATCGATGAATATCTCGCCGAGTAACCTGGGGCAATCACCGCTAATCTTGCCGAGGTCGCTTTTATCGTCGTTGAAGGCGAAGGAGATGACGTCGGTGACGCGGTCGATATTGCGGTAGTCGCGGTTGATTTCCTGAATCGTCTTGTCGTCCACCAAGGAGACGTCCACCTCGTAGGGGATTTTTACTTCTAGCATTGAGAAGGCGACTTCGAGGAGGCTGGAGAATTCGCCCTCGAATTCGTCATAATCGGGGGAGAAGGCGTTATCAAAACTAAGTTCCATATATGGAATATATTACCATGCAAGCAAAGGCAAGGAAATCGTCCCTAATCGAGAAAGTGATATAGGAAATAGGGCTCTTCCCGTCGCTTTTTGTCGACTTGCTCCATCTTCGCGAAGGCCTGCTTGAGGCATTGCAATACCAATACCACGCCCATCGTGTAGAAGACGAAGGATTCGAAGTCGTAGATCCCCGTTATGGCCATGGTCAAAGCGCCCAATCCGATCGAGGCCCCCAAAAAGAAGGCCTCCTTGGCAAGCAAACTCCCGGCGAAGGATGAGCCCGAGGCGAATAGGGAAAGCAAGGAAAGCTTCCTCTCCTCCTGGTTCATCGAATAGGAAAGGAAGGCGTTCTCCTTCTCCTCCAGGATCTCGGCCGACCTTTTCTCTCGGGGCGAATCGATGACCTCGATCCCTATCGACATAAGCGAGGCGATGCATAAGACGATGCCGAAGATCGCGTTCCTATAGGAGAATATCGCCATCGCCAGCAAAAACTCCAGTAGCGAGGAAAGTAGCCCGCCGACGCTAGAGAAGGCTAGTCCCTTATAGGAGCAGAAATGGGTATATAGGACCCGTCTATCCCCGCTATTTTGGCTTAGTAGGTGCGAGCCAAACCTCCTATCGAACTCCTTATAGTGATGGAGTTTTACGAATCTTGACGCCGCTAGGGAGAACAAACTAAGGCAAATGAGCCCCATACCCACCCATAAGGGGGCGATCCCAAATAGGAACAAACCTAGGATCAAAAGCAAGCTAGGCAAAATGGAAAAGACGGCGTCAAAGACGAAATAATGCGTCGGAAGGGCTTTTTTCTTGCAATAGGTGGGCGAGACGTCATGATAGCTCCTTTCGCATAGAAACGTCCCGGTGAACTTCTCGTGAAGCTCTTCCATGGGCATGGTCCTTTTGCCTTTGACGGGGTCGAAGAGGATGTAGCGCCTACCCCTTCTTTTGACGAGGTAGACCATGTGGGTGAGGTAATTCTCCCTTATCACGATCAACAAGGGGTATTCGGTGTTGTCCCTTAGGTCTTCTGGGTGATTCACCTTGTAGGGGACTAGCGTCAAGCCGTGTTCTATGGCATAGCCAACAAGATCGGCGATGGATGGGGCGTGGGAAGAGATCCTAGGTTCCTCCGCGTATGCGAAGTCATACCTTCCCGAGGAATGGATGAGGGCCATCTTGATTGCGGCGTACCCGCAACCCTTGGCTTGGGATTGGAAAACGATTTTTGGCCTCATACCTACTTATTCGCGTTCTATTCGGAATCGCGGACACCATTTCGCAAACTTTTTTTGAAAGTTTAGGAACCATCGAGACTATTTTTTGCAACAAAAAACCTCCGCCATCGCTAGCGGAGGTAATTGCTTTTAAGCTTAGAACTTTTTGCGGCGGGCCATCTTGGACTTCATTTTCCTCTTCAGTCCAGGTTTGAGATAGGCTTCGCGCTTGCGGGCTTCGAGAAGGATACCGGATTTGTTGACTCCCCTTTTGAAACGGCGGAGAGCGTCATCGACGGTTTCGCCTTCGCGAACGACTGTTTTGACTGCCATCGAACATCACCTTACCTTTCGTAGCGAGGAAACTCTACTCCTTTGGAGAGGGCAGGGCAAGGAAAAGTTTTCGATGGTGGCAAGATTTTTAGCAAGCCTTCCTATATTCTTCCATGATGGCGACGCTAGCGGAGCAACCAAGCCTTGTGGCCCCGGCCTCGATCATGGCCTTCGCCTCCTCCAAGGTATGGATGCCGCCGCTTGCCTTAACGCCGAGTTCCGGCCCGACGGCTTCGCGCATTATCGCGACGTCTTCGGCCTTTGCGCCGCCTTTGGAGAAGCCGGTGCTTGTTTTCACATAGTCCGCTCCCGCTTCCTTGCAGGCTTTCGAGGATAGGGCGATCTCTTCCTTGGTTAGTAGGCAGGTCTCTAGGATTACTTTTAGTAAGCGGCCTTCGCAGGCGTCTTTGACGACGCCCACCTCGGCGGTGATCTCATCGTATTTGCCTTCCTTGACGAGTCCGATATTCTGGACCATGTCGATTTCGTCGGCGCCGTTAAGGACGGCCGTGGTCGCCTCGGCGGTTTTGATCGAGGTCGCGTTGGCGCCTAGGGGGAAGCCGATGACGGTGCAGACCTTGACGTCGCTTCCGCTTAGTATCCTTTTGGCCAAGGAGACATAGCAAGGGTTGACGCAGACGCTTGCGAAATCGTATTGCCTAGCCTCTTCGCAAAGCTTCTCGATGTCCTTTTCGGTGGCTTCTGGCTTTAATAGGGTGTGGTCGAAATATTTGTTGAATTCCATTCTCATTTCTTCCTTTCGTTGCTAGCGATATTGTATCAAAAAAAGCCCATGGTGGTGGGCTTTTCTTGTAAGAGGGGCTTATTCCTCGTCTTTCTTGACTTCGATGACTTGCTTTCCGCCGTAATAACCGCATTTGGGGCAAACGTGGTGGGAGCGGATGAGTTCGCCGCAGTGGGGGCAGGCGACTAGGCCATTGACCTCAAGCTTGAAGTGGGTGCGGCGCAACCTTTTGCGGGTTTTGCTGATACGTCTCTGTGGGACTGCCATGATTGATTCCTCCTATTTGAGTCGGTGAAATTATAGGGAAGAAGGCACCCAATGCAAGGGAAAAATTTAGACAATGTCAAAAAAATTCCGAATTAGTCCGATGCCACCGAATCAGTGTATATCATTTTTTCCAGTTCTCCATGGCGGGGACGGTCGCTATAAACGGCGACTTTTAGGTAATTCTCGCTATGGCCATAGGCGATATGCTTCTTCTCATCATAATCCTCATAGAGGATATTAAGTTCCCGGCCATAGAATCTGGCCTTGTATTCTTCTCTTTTCTTATGGCTTAAGGACAAAAGCTCGGCGACCCTTGCCTTCTTCACCTTGGGGTCGGTGTCCTTTAGCCTAGAGGCGGCCGTGCCTGGGCGAGAGGAAAACGGGAATACGTGGATCTCGGCGAAGTTGGCCTTTTCGCAAAACGCCATCGTTTCCTTCCAGTTCTCCTCACTCTCGGTTGGAAAACCCGCGATGACATCGGTTGTTATCGCAATATCGGGACGGATTTCCCTGATGAGGTTAAGCTTAGAGAGGAAGGCGTCGGTATCATAGTGGCGGGCCATTTTCCTTAAGACCTCGCTACTGCCGGATTGCAAAGGGATATGGAGATGGTCGACGATGCGCGGGTAACGTCTAAGCAAGGATAGGAACTTATCGTCGATCTCGCTTTCTTCTAATGAAGAGATGCGGATTCTTGGGACGTTGGGCACTTTATTAAGCAAAGCTTCGAGAAGATCGGCAAGGCGGAAAGAGCCATCGCCGAGGTCTTTGCCATACATTCCGATATGGATGCCCGTGACGATGATTTCCTTATAACCTTTCTCAGCCATCATCTTCGCTTCGTTTATGATGTCCCTAGGTTCCCTGGAACGGGAGTTGCCACGAAGGCGGGGAATAAAGCAATAGGAACAGAAATTATCGCATCCGTCCTGGATTTTTAAATATACGCGGGCATTATCGCAGAAGGCCAAGGTGCCTAGTTCCTCGTATTCCTCTTTGCGGATATTGTCCACTAGGTCGACGATCGGTTTTTCCCCTTCTTTCGCCTT
This sequence comes from Bacilli bacterium, assembly GCA_024687185.1. Classification (GTDB taxonomy): domain Bacteria; phylum Bacillota_I; class Bacilli_A; order RFN20; family CAG-826; genus Alloenteromonas. The sequence continues at coordinate 7,499 of JAILEX010000103.1, forward strand.
AAGGATATAGGAGACCGCCAACTTTCTTTTCGCGGCGCCCAAAACGACGTCCGCCCCTAAGGCGACGCATTCCTCCGCGTGCGATTGTGAATAGCAACCCATTACAAGTAATGTCGCGTCTGGGTTCTCGCGCTTGAAGCGGGAAATATGCTGCCTTGATTTCTGGTCGGCTTTCGCGGTGACGGAACACGTATTCAAAACGATGACGGAAGCAAGGCGGAAATCATCGGTTTCCTCCATCCCCTTCCCCATCAATTCCTGGCCCAACGCAAAGGTCTCATAAGCGTTGACTTTGCAGCCCAAAGTATGTAGATAAAATTTTTCAGCCATCCAAATACTCTTACTAACTTTTCTTAGATATTATCGGATTATTTGCGCCAAGATGTTTTACTAATAAAGTACTAGAAATCAACCTATTATCAACTAGCGTTTTGAAGAACAAATCCCTCTTGTTCTCATAGTAGCAATTGACCACGGGAATGAGTTTTTCAATCATGTGGTTCGGCGCCGGGTTTCTTAAATATTTGTCGAATAGGGGGAGGCATGCCTCTAGCCTTCCGCCCTTATTCACGAAATAGATGCTCCAGGCATCGTAGTCATAGTAGGCGCTCCCTTCTTCCGTTTTCTTCAACTGGACGAGTTTGGTGAAGAGGGAATTATAGAGTTCGTCCCCATAAGTATCGAAGGGATCGATGGAAATCGCCTCAAATTCGTTTATCAGGTCCTTATAGGGCTTCTCCTCGAACTTGAAGAAATCGGATGCGTAGATGCTATTGATGCTATGGACGAAGATCGGCACGTAGATCCTTTGCCCGTCTTCTTCGTAATATGGGAGCTCGGCGATTTCCTTTTGTATCTGCTGAAGGAATTTCTCCCTATCCTCTAAGGATAAGTCCTTCTTCAATATGCCGCCTTGGGTGATTTTGAAATACGCCCTCTCGATGAAGGTTTTGTTGATTAGTCCCCTTAAGACGATATTGGCCCTAACGACGTCGAAGGTCGAATGGGAGCCGGTTTTCGCTAGGTAGGAATAGTTTGGGCTATTGCGAAGAATGATGTTGTTATCGAGGAAAAAGCGCATCTCCGAACTTAAATCGAAGGGTGTGCGTCTTTGTTTTGCTTTGCAAAGGGAAAAGAAATCCATGCTTAGTCACTCCTTCCCGCCATTAGGCTAGCGCAGTAGATCGCCGCGGTCTCCGCGCGCAACATGCGCCTTCCAAGGGAAACGAAACGGAAGCCCTTCTCCTTGGCCAAGGCCACTTCCTTATCGCTAAAGCCGCCTTCTGGGCCGATTAGGAACAAAACCGACCCCTCTTTATCCAGAAGATGGATTTCGTTCCACAGGGTATCGCTAGAGCCCAATAGACCCTCATAGGGGAGGTAACGGACGTCGGCTTCGATGCCCAATACTTCCTTAAAGGAAGAATAGCCATGGACCTCGGGGATGATGTTGCGCCTACATTGCTTGGCGCTTTCCTCGGCGATCTTCCTAAGCCTCAATAGCCTTTTGTCTTCCTTGCCATCGGGTTTGACGACGGTGCGTTCGCTAAGAAAGGGGAAAAAGGCCGCTACGCCGAGTTCCGTGCATTTCTGGATGATTAACTCATTGTGGTCGGCTTTAAGCAAAGAGAAGCCCAAAAACACCTTTAAACGGCCTTCTCGGCTATCCTCGACCTCGCAATCCACTTCTATTTCAAGCGGATCGAGATTTTTGATGATGCAGGAAAAAAGCCTGCCATCGCAGGTGGATATCTCCACCCTTTCGCCCTTCTCCGCGCGCTTAACGTGGAGGAGATGGTGCCTATCGGACTCGGAAAGGGAGGCCAAGCCTTCGCTAATCTCCCCGAAATAATGCTGCATCAGCGCAAGAACTCCCCATTGCCGTCCCTTGGCGAATCCTTTAAGCGCAAGACAAAGGAATAGGCGAAGAAGCCCAAAAAGACGACGCCAAAGGCGATTAGATAGCCAAAGAAGCTCAAGGGCGTGCCAAAGCAAAGCCCGGAGCCGAGCCCGCCTATGACGATTACGCTAATGAGGATATCGATGAAACCGAGGTTATTCCTGACGATATAGAAATCGTGGGCGCCGGTCCAACCTAGTAGCATGCATAGCAAAATGTATTGCTTGCGTGACTTGGAGCGATATAGGGAGTCCCCGTCCACATCAAGCTTTAGGATGGTTTTGGTGACATCCATCGTACGGTAGTCCTTCGGGATCGGGTCGGGCTGGCCGCAATAGGGGCAGATGTCGGCGTCGAACCTTTGGATCTCTTTGTTGCAATACTTACACTTTGGCATAGTTTTCCCTTCGTGTCTTAGTATAGTCAAACCTTGACTATCTAACCACAACAAAAGCGCGCCATTTGACCTATTTGCGCCTATTTCTTGGGGAATGAAAACCAGAATTCGCCTAGGACAAGCGGATTTATATCAGATCCACCAAGACGCGGTCGAGGAGGATCATCCTCTCCTCCTTCACCATCAGCCTATCGCCTTTTATCTCGATGTTCCCTAGGCCAATATGCCTATCTATCGCTTCTTTTCTATTGCTAAGCAAATCCATCCCGAATAGGGACCTATATTCCTTTAGGCTAATTCCCTTGGCAAGGCGAAGGCCAGTCAAAAGGAAATAGGATGCCTCGCTGTCCCTATCGACTTTTTCTTCTTCCACCTTCCTTTTTCCTTCATTAAAACGGGGGATGGAAAAGGTATTGCGGTATCTAACGCCGTCTTCATACCCGCTCGCCCCGGCGCCAAGACCGACATAGGGACGGTTTTCCCAATAGACGAGGTTATGGCGGGATTCCTTATCGGGAAGAGAGAAATTGCTTACCTCATAACGGTGGTAACCGCTTTTTTTCAACAAGTCGTTGATGAGCTCATATTGGTCGGCGACCTCTTCCTGCTCGCCTTCCTTTATCCCCCTTGCGTAAAAGTCGGTCCCCTTCTCCAAAATCAAGGAATAGGTGGAGATATGGGTTGGGGAAAGGGAAAGGAGGTTATCGATATCCTCTTTGACCTCGTCTAGGCCTTCCCCAGGCAAGCCATACATCAAATCGAGGTTGATGTTGTCTATGCCTGCCTTTTTTAGGGCGTATACCCTATCCTTGACTAAGTCAAAGCTATGTTTTCTCCCCAAGAATAGGAGGTTTTTCCTACTGGTGGACTCCACCCCGATGGAGACGCGGTTGACCCCATTTTCCTTCATCATCGCTATCTTCGCTTCGCTTAGGGATTCGGGGTTGGCCTCGACGGTGAATTCGCCCCCTATTTCTAGCAATGGGGAAAGCGCCTTTAGCAAACGGAGGAAATTATCGTCTTCCAAACAAGTGGGGGTGCCCCCACCCACATAGACCGTATCAAACCTCCTGCTTCCAAGATTTTGGATATCAAAAAGCAAGGCCTTGAGGTAGCCTTGCTCATAGTGGGTGCTTTTTTCGACTTTGCAGAAATCGCAATAAGGGCAGATCCCATCGCAGAATGGGATGTGGACGTAAAGCGATTTCGCTACTTGGAAAGGCATTTATTCCTTCGGGGCTTCTTCTTCCGAGGGGGTTTCCTCGGGCTTTTCCTCGACGAGTCCTTCCTCGACCGGCTGGAGGATGCGGTCTAGCTCCTCGGCGGCGATTTCCCTTTCGCTTTTGGGCTTCTCCTCGTTTTTGAAGATCTTGACGTGTTTCTTAAGCAAGATGACGCCCAAGACGATGACGCCGAAGATGGCGACGATGATAAGGACGATGGCCCATCCTGGGAAAGAGTCGAATATTGCTAGGTGGTTCATGTTATTTTCCTCCCTGTCTCACGGGTGTGTAGACGAATTTGTTCTTGATGTGGAGCTTCTCATAAAGCCCTTCGGAAGCCAATAGCTCCATCGAGGTCCTCGCCGTCTCATAGGCACAGCGGGTGGCCTTCTTGAAGTCCTGTATAGTATAAAACCTTCCGAGGGTGCAATGGGTAGCATAGAAATTGGCCTGGACCTTGCGGAGCATCGGGTGGGTCTCCAAGACGTATTTGGCCCTTTCCTTGTTGGCCGCGTTAAGCTTTTCCGAAGGAATCTCCTTAGGCGGGGTCAGGGCATATTCGCCGGCGTCGCTAGGCATTTCGAACTCGGCGGCGTCCTTGACGTCTTTGACCGGGCTGGAGGTCGCACGCGGTTCTTCCTTGGGGGCGACGGGCTTAGGCTCTTCGAATAGCGCCTCTTCCTTAGCCTCCATAACCTCTTTCTTGGCCTGCTCGATCTCTTCCTTTGGGATCTCGACGTATTCCTTGGCGATCTCGCTATTTTGCATCGATTGGATGTCATTTAGGAGGTTCTCAAGCAATTCGCCGACCTTTTTCATCGCATCGAGTAGGAAATAGGTGATGTCGCCGTCTTTTCTGGCTTCCACGTCTTCATAGCGGAGATAGTGGTCCTCGAAGATGAGCGCTTCTTCTATCGGGATGAAACTGGAGATCGCGGCGTATTCGCTTTCGTGGAGGGCGTATCTGGCGATCAATACGCCTAGGATCGCGTTATGGTTCTTCCCTTGGTCCATGTCGAAGGGGTTCACGTAACGGACGTAATAGGCGGCGAATAGGGCGCTAAGCCAGCTTGGGTCGGTGGATTCGCTTAGGTAGTTCCATAGCCCATTCATCCTCGAGGAGATCGTCTCCGCGGGGGCGAATTGGGGCGCGCTATCGGTGACATAGCCGCGGTGGGGATCATACCTTCTATAGAAGCTTTCTAGGTCTTCGGTGTCATAGAGGCGTTCCATGCAGACGCCTAGGAACTGCTCGATGGAATCGGAGACGTTTTCGACCTTGGTGTCTTCGATGATCTCGTCGAAGTCGGCCAGGATCTCATGATAGTTGGCAAGCAGCTTCTTCTTGGGGTCGTTTTCGTGGAAATAGCCCCCGAGGATCGCGTTGATCGAGCTTTCCCCGCAACCCGCGCCTTCGAGTTTGTCCGCGCCCATAAGGGCTTCCTTGCGGCAGCGCTTGACGAACTCGCTTTTGGCGATGCGGTCCAAAGAGAGTTCCCTATATTTGTTTTTGAAGTCGTTGACCATCGATTCGAAAGGGATGTAGATCCTATTCTTCATGATGGGGGTGGCCGTGTAATGGAGCAAAGAGGAGCTTCCCAAGGACCTCAAGTTGATGTTGTTCCTATTGGCGGGGCGGTTTCGATATTCCAAAACGCCTGCCCAAAGGTAGTCCAAGGCCAAAGCCATGCCGAGTTTTTCCCTTAACCCCTGCAGAGAAAGGTATTCAACATCGGTGTAGCGCGAATATTTGTCATAGGTTTCGTCAGCCATATCCGTCAATCCCTTTTCTATTGATGGGGAAATGCATCCCCTTACTTTATTCCATTATGATTTGGAATTTCCCTAATTTCAACTAAGATTCTACTAATTCGACTCCTTCTTTCTTAGAAAGGGTCGAAACAATATCGATTTTTCTATTTATCGTCGTCGCCGATGGAGAGGATGGCCATGAAGGCATCCTGCGGGACTTCGACCGAGCCGACGGCCTTCATCCTCTTCTTGCCTTCCTTCTGCTTTTCCAATAGCTTCTTCTTCCTCGAGATGTCGCCGCCATAGCACTTGGCCAAGACGTCTTTGCGCACGCTCTTGATGTCGGCCCTGGCGATGACCTTGCCGCTAATCGCGGCCTGGACCGGCACCTCGAATTGCTGCTTGGGGATGACCGCCTTTAGCTTGGAGACGATCGCTAAGCCCCTTTTATAGCTATTGGGACGGTAGACGATCGAGGACAAAGCGTCGATGACTTCGCCATTTAGCAATATGTCCATCTTCACCAAATCGCTCTTCCTATATTCCTTGAACTCGTAGTCGAGGGAGGCATAGCCTTTGGTGTAGCTCTTCAGCTTATCGAAGAAATTGTAAATGATCTCGCTTAGCGGGAGGTCGTATTTGATGATGACGCGGGTGTCGTCGAAATATTCTAGGTCGGTATATACGCCCCTTCTTTCCTGGCATAGTTCCATGATGGGGCCGACGTATTCCTTAGGCGCCATAATGGAGGCCGCGACATAGGGCTCATCGATCTCAGAGATCGAGGAAAGATCGGGAAGTTTCGATGGATTCTCGATTTCTATGACGGTCTTATCGGTTTTGACCACCTTATAGACAACGCTTGGCGCAGTCAAGATGAGGTCGAGGTTATATTCCCTTTCTAGCCTTTCCTGGACGACGTCCATATGGAGCAATCCCAAGAAGCCGCAGCGGAAGCCAAAGCCTAGGGCTTGGCTGGTTTCGGGTTCGAAGATGAGGCTAGAGTCATTGAGGGTCAATTTCTCTAGGGCTTCCTTGAGGTCAAGATAGTCCCTGGAGTCGACGGGATAAAGTCCGCAATAGACCATCGGATTGATGCGGCGATAGCCGGGAAGGGGTTCTTTCGCGGGGTTGTTCTTCAAGGTGATGGTTTCGCCGGGGAAGACGTCATGGATGTCTTTGATCTGCGCGGCGAGGTAGCCTACTTCACCTACGGTGAGTTCGTTGGTCTTCAATTCTTGCGGCACGCGGATGCCAACCTCGGTGACGAGGTAGTCCTTGCCAGATTGCATAAGCCTAATCTCATCGCCGACCTTGACCTTGCCCTCTTTGACCCTGATGTTGACGATGACTCCCCTATAGGAATCGTAATAGGAATCGAAGATCAAAGCCTGAAGGGGATTGTTCTCGTCTCCGCTTGGGGCGGGGATCATGGTGACGATGCTTTCCAGCACTTCTTCCACGCCCATCCCGGTCTTGGCCGAGATCTCGCAGCAAGAAGAGCAATCGATGCCGATTCTGCTTTCGATTTCGCCTTTGACGAATTCGGGCATCGCGCTAGGCAAATCGATTTTGTTGATGACGGGGACGACCTCGAGGTCGTTATCGATGGCCAAATAGACGTTAGCAAGGGTTTGGGCCTGCACGCCCTGGGTGGCGTCGACCACCAATAGGGCCCCTTCGCAGGCGGCCAAAGAGCGCGAGACTTCATAGGAAAAGTCGACGTGCCCCGGGGTGTCTATGAGGTTATAGATATATTCCTCGCCGTCTTTCGCCTTATAGGAGACCGTGACGGCGTTTAGCTTGATGGTGATGCCCCTTTCTCTTTCTAGGTCCATCGAATCGAGCAGCTGCTCCTTCATCTGGCGTTTTTCCACCGTTCCGGTGAGTTCCAAAATACGGTCGGCCAAGGTGCTTTTGCCATGGTCGATGTGGGCGATGATGGAGAAGTTTCGGATGTGGGATTTATCAAAGGACATATTTTTAGCGGTGATATGATACCAACTCGAGGGCTTTTCTAATAGAAAAATTATCGGCCGACCTTCTTTTTCCTCTCATGGAAGCGTTTCGCGGAGGCCTGGATCCTTTCGGGGGTGTAAACGAGTTCGTATTCCTTCCATATCCTAGAGAAGAGGGCCCGGTATTCGCCTTTGACGTAACGGTCGTCGATCAATAGCGCCATGCCGATGTCGGTCTCGCTTCTAATGAGCCTTCCCACCGCCTGCATGACCTTATTGACCGCGGGGTTCTTATAGGCCATGGCAAAGCCATCCTGGCCGCGGCTTTCCTCATATTCGCGAAGGAGGTCGTTCTCGGTGCAGACCATGGGCAGGCCAACCCCGACGATCGCGACCCCGATGAGCCTATCGTCCACTAAGTCGATGCCTTCGCTAAAAGCGCCGCCCAGAACAAGCAGCCCCACTTTGGTGGAGGTAGGATTAGGCGAGAAATTATCGAGGAAATCCCGCTTTTCCACCTCTAGCATCTTTTTGGTTTGGATAAGCACTTCCGCCCCTTCGAAGGAAAGATAGGGGAGGATTTTATTGAGGTAATCGTAGCTAGGGAAATAGATGAAATAGTTGCCTACCCCGCTTTCGATAAAGGCCTTAAGGCAATCCGCGACCTCGCCATATGTGGCCTCCCTATCCTTGTAACGGATGGAAAGCCTTGGGTTGATCATCAAATGGAAGTTTTCCTTTGGGAAAGGGGAAGGCAAAAGGAGATAGGGATAATCGTCTTTGCCCAAAATCGTCTTCATGTAATATTCGATTGGGGACAAAGTCGCCGAGAATAGCATCGCGGACCTCACCCTTTCCAGCTGTTCCCTAAGGTGGCTAGAGGCATCGAGGCAAAGCAATTTGAAGCTCACTTCCTTCTCGTTCCCATATACGTAATACCTGCTGGAGGAGGTGAAATATTCTTCCGAAAGGCGGTTAAGCCTATTGGCCTCGCGGAGGAAGTCTTTGGTGATGGAAGGCAAAAAGGCGCCATCCTTCCTTAGCTTTAAGGAGGAATCGCTTAGGCTCGTTAATGCCTTGGTTAGATCTTCTGGCATGCTTTCTAGCGACTTCTCCTGCTCATCTAGAGAAAGAAGCGAAAGCAAGGCCTTCTCGACTTTCCCCAAAGCCCTCCTTAAAGAAAGATAGGGTTTGACCGCGGGCAGCTCCTTCTTGGCAAGATAGGCCGCGGAGGAGGTGAGTTCGGAGGAATACATCGCCCTGCCCCGATCGACGAGGTTATGGGCTTCGTCTATCAAGACGATGTCCCGACAGGTATCGACGGATTCGTCGAAATACCTTTCCAAATAGACAAGCGGGTCGAAGAAATAGTTATAGTCGCAGATGACGATGTCGGCGTATAGGCTTAGGTCGAGTTGGAACTCAAAGGGGCAGATCGTATATTCCTCGCATACCTCGATCACGTTTTTCCTGGAGAAGCGTTTGCCTTCCCTTATGATCTTGCCTATCGCCTCGTTGACCTTGCCATAATAGTCCTTGGCAAAGGGACAATCGTCGGGATTGCAGGCGTGTCCTGGGCTAAAGCAAAGCTTTTCCTTCGATACGAGGAAGGAATCGCGGATGACCAATCCCTTTTCTATCATCTCCCCGATGGCGTCGCTTGCGACGTCGCCGCCGATTGTTTTGGCGGTAAGGTAAAAGAGCTTTTCGTTTTTGCCCATCTTCATCGATTTGACGAAGGGATAGAGGGTCGACATGGTCTTGCCGATGCCAGTCGGGGCTTCCGCAAAGGCGATCTTGCCGTTTTTAGCCACGGCATAGGCCAGTTTGGCAAGCTCCCTTTGGCCAGGACGGAAATCCTCGTAGGGGAAGGAAAGGGATTCGATCGATTTGTCCCTCTCCTTTTGGTGGTTGAAGCTCACCATGTAACGGTCTAGATAGCTATCGATATAGCCATAGACCCTCGCTTCTATTTCTTCTAGAGAAAAAGAAAAGTCATGGACCTCCTTCTTCTTGGAATCAAGCTGGGAGATATAGGTCAAACGGACCCTGCATTCCCTTAGCCCCTTCTCGTGGATATACATCAACCCATAGCAACAAGCCTGGCCAAGATGCCACTCCTTTTGCTGGAGGAAGAATTCGTCTAGGGGCATGACGGTCGATTTGATCTCGTCGATGATCGGGGATTCGCCCTCGTTGACGATGATGCCGTCGGCCCTACCTTGGAGGGCGATTGTGCCCTTATCCCTTTTATAGACCTCGGCGAGGGGATATTCGGCGAGGTAATTGGCCTTTTGTTTCTTCTGATATGCGCTATGTAGGAGGGTGCCGGTTTCCATCGTCTCCTGGTTATAGACCCTATCGTCGATATCGCCCGCGCGCAAAAGCGGGTCGATCAACCCGTGGACGGATAGGTTCAAATAAGGCTTGGCATCAGGCATTTTCCCTTGTATATATCCTTATTTATTGTAGGGTTTTCCCTTTTATCCAAGGGGCGCCATTAAGGAAGCTTCTCGCGTCCATCATCTTCTTGCCCTCCCATTGGACGGTTTCCAAGCAGATCACCCCTCCGTTGCACTGTAGCAGCAACTCCTTTTTGGAAGGGAGGATCTCGCCTAGGCCACCTAGAGTCTCCGCGCTTGTCTTCTTCGCCTTAAAGACCTTGAATTTCTTCCCCTCGAGATAGAAATACCCGCCTGGGGTAAGCGACAATCCACGGATATAGCCTAGGAGGTGATCGACGTCTAGATGGATATTTAGATGTTCTTCTTCCGGGGTTATCTTGGCGGCGAAGGTCACTTCCTCTTCCCTTTGTTCTTCGCCTTTGTTCGTTCCGTTGATGACATCGAGGAGGTTTTCGAATACGAGTTCCGCGCTGGCCTTGGCGACTAGTTCGGAAAGGGAGGAATAGTCGATGCTTTCATCTAGCGGGATTTCCTTTTTCGCATACATCTTGCCCGCGTCCATCGCCTTCACCATCTCCATCAAGGTGACCCCGGTTTTGCTCTCCAAATCGATGATGGAGCGCTGCATCGGCGCGGCCCCGCGATATTTGGGAAGCAAGGAGCCATGGAGGTTATAGCAGCCATATTTGGCTAGCCTAAGCAAACCTTCGGGAACGATTTGGCCATAGGCCATCGTGAGGATGGCGTCGAAGTCGATGGAGGAGAGGAATCCATAGTCCTCCTTTATCCTATGGGGCTGGAAAACGGGGATCCCAAAAGAGGTTGCGACCGCTTTCACGGGCGTAGGCTCCAATATCCCCTTTCTGCCCTTTGGCTTATCTTCGTTTGAGATGACGGCGACTACGTTTAGTCCCCCTTTTAGTAAAAAAGATAGCACCGATGCGGAGATTTCCGGGGTTCCCATATATACGATTCTTATGTCTTTAAGCGATACGAACGAACTCATCCACGACACTCCTTTTTCTAAGGCCACGACATTCTATCACATCCAAGTGATTCTTTCTCTCGTGACGCGGGCGCAAAACGAGTATCATATGTAACGTTGGGACCTCGTATCCAATACTAGGATGGTCTCACTTCGACGACGAATTCAACGATTAAGGATCCATCTATGAAACAATTCAAACAAAGTGAATGCATCGCCTTCTATGAGGACGGGAAAGCCAGGCTTGAGGCGACGAGGATGTCGATGGAAGACATCTTCTCCATCATGACCAAGCGCAACCCCAAGGAAGCCATCTCCCTCTCCTTCGACGAAGAAGGCAAGATCGTCAAGGAGTCCTACGAGGACTTCAAAGACGACGTCTACTATACCGCTGGCAAACTATCGAGGCTTCTTAGCGACACCCGCGCAGGCTGCGTGGTCGGATTGAAGCTTAAAAACAGCCCCCGCTGGGCAACCATGTTCTGGGCACTATTAATGTCTGGGCATTCGCCGCTACTAATCGACGCCAAACTCCCCACCGCCAACGCCAATAACTTGCTCCAGCAAGCCAAGGCGCAGGCCATCGTCACCAACGACGAGGACGACTTCTGCGTCAGGAAGCTACGCGTGGGCGAAGTCCGCAACGAGGAAATCGACTATTCCTTCCAACCCGATTGGGCCAACCACGTCATCTTCTGCTCCTCCGGCACCACCGGCGCCGCCAAGATGATGGTCTATACCGGACAAAACCTCTCCCAGCAGATCATCGCCTCCTATGAGATGGGACAGCTCTCCACCACGGTCATGAACCCTGGCAAAATCCATAACCTCGCGATGCTCCCCTTCCACCACATCTTCGGCTTCGTCGCGGTATTCCTCTGGTACACCTATTACGGCAAGACCTTGGTTTACCCCCGTTCCATCGCCACAAACGACCTCCTATATGCCTGCAGGAAAGGCAAATGCACCCACGTCTATAGCGTGCCCATGCTTTGGGATGGCGTTGCCCAGGCGATCTATAGGAACGTTGCCCAAATCGGGGGCAAAACCGCCGACCTCTTCTCCAAGATGATCGCCTATAACACCGGACGAATCTCCAAAAAGGACGCCGGCATGGCCTCTTGGAAGTTCGTCATGAGGAAGTTCCAGAAAAAGTTGCTAGGCACCTATGCCTACCACTGCATCTCCGGCGGCGGCTATCTCTCCCCGAAGACCCTTGCCACGATAAACGGCCTTGGCTACCATCTCTATAACGGCTTTGGCATGACCGAGGTTGGCGTCACCTCCACCGAATTAAACCCCGATATCGCCCAAATCCTAAAGGGCAGCATCGGCAAACCCCTATATGGCGTCGAATACAAGATCGTCGGGCCTAACGCCGAAGGCGAAGAGAAGACCGGCGAACTCTATATCCGCTCCAAGATCACCCACTCCAGGGAAATCGTCGGCGGAATGCTAAAGAGGGTTTCCTGGGAAGACGGCTTCTTCCCCACCGGCGACATCGTCACCTGCGATAGCAAGGGCTACTACTACATGAAGGGTAGGAGCAAAGACACCATCATCTTGTCCAATGGCGAAAACGTCTACCCCGATGAAATCGAGTACTACTTCAAAGACGTCAAGATGGTCAACAACGTCGTTTGCCTTGGGGCCAAGCTCCCTGGGAAAAGCGAGGAGAGCATCGTCTTGGTGGTCGAGGTCGACAACTCCGTCGACGAGAAGTCGCTTAAGAAGATCCGCGACGACATCAAGGCCATCAACGACACCCTCCAAAACGAAAAGAAGGTCCAAGACGTCCTCATCGACAAGCGTCCCTTGCCGATGTCCGGCTCGATGAAGGTCAAGAGGTTCGAGCTAAGGAAATCGATCGAGGCCGGCTCCAGCGACTTCATCGACTTCGAGAAGCCGCAAAAGCAGGAATTCTCCTTCGAAGGCTATGACGAAGGCAGGGTCAACGAAGTTGCCAAGCGCGTCACCAAGGTCTTCTCCAAGACCCTGATGCTCCCCGAATTCAAGATCGGGCCCACCGCCATCTGGACCACCGATTTGGGTGGCGACTCCATGAGCTACGTCGAGATGTGCCAAGCCCTCAACAGGGAATTCAACATCGAAATCCCAGAGGAACAATACGGCCAGCTCGCCCACGTCTATGACTTCACGAAGTTCATCATCGACCTCCAGGATGGAAAGGTCGCTAGATAAGAAGTCACTCCATCGCCCCGATATAGGCCTATCTCCCTTAATGGGAGAAGGCAAAAAAAGGGTTGCCACAAGCCCCTTGCAAGGCTAATATATCGAGGCAAAAGTTAGAAAAGGAACCAAAAAATGCCCAATATCAAATCCCAAAAGAAGCGCAATAAGACCAATAAGATTGCCAATGAGAGCAACTCCTCCCGCAAAAGCGAGCTTCGCACCGCCACCAAAAAGGTCGAGGCCCTAGCCGCCGAAGGCAAGAAGGAAGAAGCCGTCGTGGCCCTTCGCGCCTGCATCTCCCTCATCGATAAGGCCGCCCATGATGGCGTCTTGGCCGTCAACACCGCCAACCGCAAAAAGGCCCACCTCGAGAAGGTCGTCGCCGCGATTGCCTAATCGAATAGACTTATCCATTAAGAAAAGACCCGATTCGCTCGGGTCTTTTTTGGTGTTTCTATCACAAGGTTTAGGAAAGGCTGAAGTTAGCGAGGAACCTTCCGAAGGCGAATTCCGGGGTGGCGTTTCCCGTTAGAATCGTCTTCGCGGTCTCATATAGCCTTTCTAGTACCACTGCTATCGATTCGATGTTCTTGCCATAGATCGATTGAAGCCTCTTGCCAACCCTCCACTCCTCTACGCCTAGAATCATCGCTATCTCCCTTCTGGACTTATTCATGGAATCCAAATAGGCGACTTGGTCAAGGAAGCGGAAGGAAGTCGACAATAGCCCGATTAGGGCCACCTCGTCTTGACCATGCATCTTTAGGTCTTCGTAGATCGAGAAGGCCTTTTCGACGTTATTGGAAAGCAAGGCGTCGGATAAAGCGAAGGCATTATCGTCAAGGGGGCGGACCACAAGCATCTTCACCATGTCGAGGGTGATGGGCTCATTACCGGCATAGATGCTTAGCTTCCTGATCTCGTTTGCGAAGTGGGCGTAATTATCGCCAGCCCTAGAAAGCAGTTCCTTCGCGGCGGGTTCCAAGATAGAGCAGCCTCTCCTTGAAAGGAAGACTTCCATCTTCTTCCTAAGCAAGGCTTCGTCCGGCGCTTTCTCGAACTGGATGCGGCCGTTTTTCTTTATCGCCGCCACCAAAGGGCTTTTATCGTCTAGCTTATCGCCATAGACGGTGAAATATAGATCGGTGAAGTCGGCGGGGTTGTTGCAATAGTCCGTGAGCTCCTCGATCCCTTCGTATTGCACCTTCTTTTGACCCCTGACGGGCTTTTGGAGGAACGTGCAGTTCTCCGCCACGATGGCCTTCCTCTCGATCCCTATGGAAAGGAAGTCCGCTTCTTCCGCCACTTCCTTAGGCGTGGTCACCTGCATGTTGAAGGAGATGAAGTTATTCTCATTCCTCTCGGGAAAATCCTTCCTAACGCCCATAAGGGCAAGGTGGGAGGCATAGGTGGAGTCGGGGCAAACGATGACGGTAATCATATTTCTCTACGAAATATTATAGCGAAAGGAGAGAAAAAGTCCGATACGTTATCGTACCCTCCACGTCGGTCCTTCTAATGTTGATCTTATAGCGGTTAAGCAAGTCGATGACCTTGGCTGTGGGGTGGCCATAGGAATTGTTTCTGCCGCAGCTGATGATGGCCTCGCTTGGGGTGATCGCCTCTAACCATTCCTTGCAGGTGGAAGTATCCGAACCATGGTGTCCGACCTTAAGGATATCGCAATCGAGTTCAGGATGGTTTTTAACGATTTCCTTCTCTACTTCTAGGGGTGCATCGCCTGTAAATATCCATTTTTTGCCAATGAAATCTAATGATAAAACGAGTGATTTTTCGTTTTCATCATCACTATCCTCTATATTGTTGTAGGAGAGGAATTCCAACTCCCCAACCTCAAGGGGAAAGTCGTTATGGACGGATAAGAAATGCCTGACCTCGAAGTTCTCCATAAGGCTATCCTTCGCCCCGATGTGGTCGAAGTCGCCATGGCTTGCGATCAGGTAATCGATATGCCCGATCCTCTGCTTCCTGAAATAGGGGATCAATACCTCCTTGGCCATATCGAAGCGGATCGAGCCTCCCGTATCCAACAAGACGACGTTATCGTTATCGCGGATAAGGATCGAATCCCCTTGGCCGACGTTGATGAAGCTCACTTGGTCGGTAAACCATATCGGGAAGGGGAGAAGGCTTCCTAGATAGGTCAAGACGCCAGTCGAGGCTAATATCAATGGCGTCTTCCTTAGCCCTACTTCCACCATCAAAAGCAAGACGATGAGCAATAGATAATAAAGGATATAGAAAATTGGCGTCGGGGGAGGGAAATGGATCTTCGGGTTGATATAGGAAAGCAAACTTAGCAAACCGTAATAGCCTTCCCCCAATGGGTTTAGTATCACCCTGATAAAGGGAAGAAGCATACAGACATACCCAATAAGCTGGAAAAGGAAGGTGATCGGAAGGAGGAACTGCGAATATAGTCCCGATAGAATCGGAAGTTCCCCTTCGTTATAGGCTAGCGTTAATGGTAAAAGGAAAAGGCGCAAAAGGATAAAGCTGGCAAATGTTCTTTTGAGGTTTTTGAAGTTCTTCTTCAAATACCTTACGCTAAACTGGAAGGCTAGGCTTACCCCAATCCCAATCCAAAGGGCGGAGCTAAGCGCGTCATAGGGGTTCAGCATTATGATCAAGATCCCAGACAAAGAGGTGACGGTGATGGAATCTAGGCCTTTATGCAAGCCATAGCGGTTAAATAGATGTAGTCCCCTGCTAAGGAAAACCCTTTTTATGCCGATTTTGCTATGCCCTGGAATTAGGAAAAGGAAGGAAAGGGCGAAGACGATCAGCTCTGCTTTTTTATCCTCTAACCTCCACTTCAACCGCTTCTCTATCCCCTTTAATAGCCATCCATAGAGTAAGCCAGACGAGGAAACGGCGAAAATCAGATTTAGGGAAGAGGCGAGGGCAACGAATTCGTTTTGGTAGTCCTTGCGGTTAAATAGGCAGGCGTATACGAGTCCTCTTGCCTTTTCGTCTAACGATGAGCAAAACCAGTCTTCATATGCCCTCAACCTTATGGGAGAAGAAAACACATAGGTTTCCTTATAGGGGTTAAGTTGCCCAAACACCCCGTTTTCGTTTAGATACCTGCCGAAATCGAATTTGGATTCGTAGTTCGCGGTAATATATTTGGAGATGCTGCAGCTATAGGAGATAATGTCGCCCAATTCCTTGCCATGTCCCTTTTCATAGACGTAATAGCGTCTAAATTCGGCAAAGACGACGTAATAGTTCTCGCCCGTTTTTATGACCATGCCGCTGACTTCCCTTTTCCCGCTTTCTATGGGAAGTTGGATAAAACCAAGCATAAAGCCCATAGCCAAACCCACTAGGAAAATAGGGACCTGCTTCTTTGAATAGGCAAATAACAGGGAGAAGAACATTATAAGGACCGAAGCTATGACCAAAAGGTAATCGGAAAGGACGATGAGCAATCCTAGGACAAAGCCCAAAATCAGCCCAAGAAGCAGGAAGAAGGCCTTCACCGCCTTTTACTCCGCGGAAAACAAAGTGATCTTGTTCCTAATCGCCAAATAGGTCGCCGGACCGATGCCGGAGACGTCTTTGACCATCTCCAAAGCCCCAAAGAAAGTCGAGGCCCTAAAGGCGACTAGGGCGTTGGACAAAGAAGAGGAAAGCCCAGAGACCTCGTGGATGGTCTCCGCGTCCGCCTTATTGATATTGACCTTGGCGATCTTCTCGGTGGTGCAGGTATCGCTTACGTCGACCTGTGGGGCGATGTAATAGCTTTTGTCGGACTGGCGAAGGACGAAGCTGGTGTCATAGGCGAGGGTATCGGCGTTGTTGCTGACTCCTCCTGCCGCGGTTAGTAGGTCATACATGGTGGCCCCGCTAGGCAAGACGTAGGTCCCCTCCTTCATGACCTCCCCGGAGATTGAGTAGGCGTAGGTGTTGGCGTCTGAGACGATGGATGTCGAAGTCGTTGCGGCGTTAGAGATGGAATTGCTGACGAATCCATAACCGACCAGGCCAACGATCGTGACGATGACGATGATGATGAGTGTTTTCATAAAAATATCCTCCTATTTACTATTTAGTGTTTTTCCTTTAATCGCGGACAAAGAAAAATAGCAAATAGGGTAAAGAAAAATCCCCTTATCGAAATTGTTTCGATGGATAGGGGATTTCTAGGATTTTTAGGAATTTTGCTTATTCGTAGTCGGCCGAGATGATCTTGATCTCATAGGGGGCGGCGCATTCGACGATGACGCTTTCGCCTTTCTTATGTCCGATCAAGGCTTTGCCAATGGGCGATTCGTTAGAGACGGCGGGGATTTCGGCGAAGGGGTCGGCACCGGTGTTACCGGCGATGCGGACGGTCTTCTTATCCTTGCTGCCCTTTTCGGAGAAGCTCACGACGAAGCCGATGTTGATGATGTCGGCGTTGTCGGTGGAGATGACTTCTTCGGCGTCGACGGCGACGCGGAAGATCTCCTCGATCTCGCGGATGCGGTTTTCGATTTGGGCCTGACGGTCCCTGGCGGCATCGTAGTCGGCGTTTTCGGATAAGTCGCCTTGGCTACGGGCGATCTGAAGTTTTTCAATTACGTCGGGGCGTTCTTTGTCGATGAGGTTGCGGTATTCTTTTTCAAGCCTTTCCCTTTCGGCAAGGGTAAGGACGATTTGCTTTTCTGCCATGGTAGTGCTCCTTTTGTGCGGTGATAAGTATAAAGGTCGAGGGCATTAGAAACAAGTTACTTGTTTTCTAAATATCTGGGGCCTTTTTTATTTGATGGAAGCGATGTTTGGGTCGCTATCGTAGGCCTCAAAGACCTCTTGGGCCTCCGCGAATTCCTCTTCGGTTGGGACCTCAAGGGAATTGCCATCGCTTGAGCAAAGGACGAATACGTCGTCTTCCGCCTCGGGGCGATAGAGGAAGTAATAGTCTTTGCCCCTTTCGTCGTTATGGTAATAGAAAAGGATCTTAAGCAGTTCCTCAAGGCCATCGTCGCCGGTGACGATGAAGTCGTTGTTGTCTTTGATTTCTAACATCGGTTTCCTTCCTTTCGTTAGCATTATATAGCAAAGCTATTGCAGCTTCTCCCTCAGTAGGGATTTGACTTCCTCGAGTTTGGCAAGGTCCTTAACGGAACCGCTCGCCATCTCGGGACGTCCTCCGCCATTGCCGCCCATTAGGGGGCCGGCGAGTTTGACGGCGACTCCCGCGGGAAGTTTCTTCGCGCCTTCCCCTGAGGCAAAGCAGACTAATGGATAGCTAGGACCTTCGCTTCCAACTAGGAAGATAAGATAATCCTTATAACGCGATTTCAGCGAATCGCCGAACTTGACGATCTCATTCCTGCCGCCTTCGACCTTCTTGACGAAGAAGGAAATTCCATTGACGTTTTCGACCTCGCTTTCCATAGCCTTGGATTGGCTAGAGGCGAGCTTGTCGTTTACTACGTCTAGTTGTTTCCTTAAGGAGGCGTTATCTTCCTTTAATGAGGTGATGGATTTCGCGACCAAGGCGTCTTGGACGCCGCCTAGGCTTTCCTTAGCGGCATCTAAGGCCGCCTTCTTGTTCTGAAGATAATGGAGGGCGCCAAGGCTAGTCCTGGCTTGGATACGCCTAGTACCCGCGGAGACCGCGGATTCGCTCTCGATCACGAACAAGCCGATTTCGCTTGAGTTATTCACATGGGTGCCACCGCAGAATTCCCTCGAATATTCGCCGAATTCGACGACGCGGACGACATCTCCGTACTTCTCGGAGAATTCCATCTCGGCGCCACGCTTTTTGGCTTCTTCTATCGGCAAGACCTCGGTTAGTTCGGGAATGCCTTCGATGACCTTCTCGTTGACTTCGGCCTCGATGGCTTCTAGCTCTTCCTTGGAAAGCTTCCTCATGGAAGTGAAATCAAAACGGAGATAGTCTTCGTTTACATAGCTTCCCTTTTGGTCGACGTGTTCTTTTAATACATTTCCAATGGCCGCGTGAAGGAGGTGGGTCGCACTGTGGTTACGCGCGGTAAGTTGACGTTTTTGCAAATCGACTTTCTGCAACAGTTCATCGCCCTCTTTGATCTCACCAAAGGAGAGATGGACCTTGGCTAGATGTTGTCCTGAGGGGGCTTTGGTGACGTCGATTACCTCGGCATAAACGCCTTCGTTTTCCACGCTTCCCCTATCGCTTACCTGGCCGCCGGATTCGGCATAGAAGACGGTTTCGTCAAAGGCGATTTCCCCTTCTTCCTCGATTTTGTCCACCCTTACGCCATCGACGAAGCAGCCGGTGACCCTTCCTTTGATCTCGGTTTTCTCATAGACGAAATTGGAAGGTGTATTGAAGGCGAGGAGATCCTTGCTTTGCTTATGGAAGGATTCGATGTCGCCACGGGCGGCACGGGCCCTTTCGCGCTGGGCCTCCATGCATTCCTCAAACCCCTTTTCATCGACCTTGACGCCGTTTTCCTCGCAGATTTCCTTGGTCATGTCGATCGGGAAACCGAAGGTATCGTAAAGGAGGAAGGCGTCTTTGCCGACGAGCTCCTTCTTTCCCTCGATCATCTTGGAGAGCTGGGCCTCGCCGCTAGTGAGGGTCCTTAGGAACTTCTCTTCCTCGGCCTTGATGATCTTGGCGACGAAGTCCTTCTTCTCTAATAATTCTGGATAGAAGCCTTTGTACATCTTCGCGACCACTTCCACCAGGCGATACATGAAGGTTTCGCGGATGCCTAGCTTTTGGCCATACCTCATGGCGCGCCTGATGATGCGGCGGAGGACATAGCCCCTGCCTTCGTTGGAGAAATAGGCACCATCGGTTAGGGCGAAGGTAAGGCAACGGGCATGGTCGGCGATGACGCGGAAGCACATCTTGTCGTTGCCTTCATAATCTTTGCCCGAGATTTCCTTGGTGGCTTCGATAATAGGCATGAACAAATCGGTCTCGAAGTTGGTCTCGGTGCCCTGAAGGATGCAGGCGATACGCTCCAAACCGGAGCCGGTATCGATGTTTTTGCTAGGAAGTTCCTTATAGTCCTTCCTCGCCACGCCATTAACGGCGTTAAACTGTGAGAACACGATGCCCCAGATTTCGATGTAGCGGTCGTTCTCCATATCGTCTTGTAGGAGTTTGACGCCGATATGCTCGGGGTCATATTTCTCGCCGCGGTCGAAGAAGACCTCGGTATTTGGGCCGCAGGGGCCTTCGCCGATTTGCCAATAATTGCCTTCTAATGGGATTAGATGGTCCTTGGCGACGCCATTTTCCTGCCATAACCTAAAGGATTCTAGGTCTTCGGGGTTATAGGTCATATAGAGTTTGTCCAAAGGCATCCCAAACCCTTCCTCGGAAGTAAGGATCTCAACCGCCCAGGCGATGACTTCTTTACGGAAATAGTCGCCGATAGAGAAGTTGCCCAACATCTCAAAGAAGGTATGGTGACGCGCGGTATGGCCGACGTTTTCGATGTCGTTGGTGCGGATCGATTTCTGCACGTTGACGATGCGACGGCAGGGTGGAATCTCGCTGCCATCGAAGTATTTCTTCAATCCGGTAACCCCGGCGTTGACCCAAAGAAGGCTCTTGTCTCCTTGGGGGATTAGGTTGACGCCAGGAAGCCACTTGTGGCCCCTTTTCTCGAAAAAGGAAATCCAGGTCTGCCTGATTTCCGCTCCGGTTAGTCTTTTCATAAGCTTATAGCCTCCAAAACATAAACCACCCCTAACGAAGGAACGCCGGTGTTGGCGCGGTACCATCCTTCTTCA
>JAILEX010000004.1 GCA_024687185.1 Bacilli bacterium
CGCGATATTCACGGATGACCGAGACTTTGATCTGACCTGGATAGGTGAGTTCCTTCTCGATCCTTTCTCTCATTTGCTGCGCCATTAAGACGGCATCGGCGTCGGTGATCTTCTCCGGGATGACCATAACGCGGATTTCCCTGCCGGCCTGGACGGCATAGGCTTTGTCGACGCCTTCGAATTCCTTCGCGAGGTTTTCAAGGGCCTCGATACGCTTGACGTAGGTTTCCATCGTCTCGCTCCTAGCACCGGGCCTAGCGGCGGATAGGGTATCCGCGGCGGCGACGAGGTGAGCGATGACGTAACGGGCGGGTTTATCGCCATGGTGAGATTCGATGGCGTTTAACACAACGTCATTCTCGCCATATTTCTTGGCAAGCTGGGCACCGAGTTCGACGTGGCTTCCCTCGACTTCGAAGTCGACGGATTTGCCGATATCGTGGAGTAGGCCAGCCCTGCGGGCAAGGTTGACGTCTAATCCGAGTTCACCAGCCATGACGCCGGTAAGATAAGCGACTTCCATGGAGTGCTCCAACTGGTTCTGGCCATAGGAGGTACGGTAATGGAGGCGTCCGATATAGCTGCAGAGTTCCTTGTTGACCCTGGGCAAGCCGAGTTTGAAGCAGGCCTCTTCACCGTATTTCTGGGTGCTTTCGGCAACTTCCTTCCTCATCTTGGAGACGACTTCCTCGATCCTTCCGGGCTGGATACGGCCATCGCGGACGAGGGATTCGAGGGTACGCCTTGCTATTTCCCTACGGATCGGGTCGAAGCAAGAGACGGTGATGACTTCGGGGGTGTCGTCGATGACGAGGTCGACGCCTAGTTCGGATTCGAGGACCTTGATGTTACGGCCTTCGCGTCCGATGATGCGGCCCTTCATCTCATCGCTAGGAATGGCGACGACGCTTACGGTCCTTTCGGTGGCGACGTCCTGGGCGAATTTCTGGCAGGCGAGGGTTAGGAGGTCAATGGCTTTCGCTTTGGCGGTGTCCCTGGCCTCGTCTTCTGCGTTTTTGATGTACTGGGCGATTTCCATGGACATCTTGGATTCGACCCTGGCCATGATTTCGTCGCGGGCTTCCTGGGTGGACATGCCGGCGACTTTCTCAAGTTCTTGGAGGATGGTGTCGATCTTGGCGTTTAACTCATCCTGCTTCTTCTTATAGGAAGCGATGGAGGAGTCGAGCGATTCGGATTTCCTCTCCAAGTTGTTTTCCTTCTCGATCAAGGCGGCATCGCGGTTATCGATGGCCTGGACGCGAAGGGCTAGGCGTTGCTCCTCGGCGGCGATTTCGCCACGACGGCTCCTAGCATCGTTTTCCGCCTGCTGGCGGGCATCGAAGATGAGTTGTTGCGCTTCGTGCTTGGCGTCGCGAACGATCCTCTCTCCGTCTATTTTGGCATCGTGGATAATGCCCTCAGCCTCCTTTGTGGCGGTTTTCTTCTTGTTTTTGCCAAGTAGGAAAAAGACCAACACGGTAAGGCCGACGGCCGCAACGACGGAGCCGGCCAGGATGCCAACCCAGACTCCGACGTCTAAAAGTGTTACGAACATTTTATAGTCTCCTTGATAACAAACCTATATTGCATGCGCCCACCAAAACCTAATGAAAGGAATCGGGTGTCTATCTATTTTATATGGCAATAGCCATTAAGGGATTGATTGACCGTTGGGTGTACCAATTTCGGTTCGACTTATTTTAGCGCGTACGCGACAAGTAGGCATAGCAAAACTTTTTCCAGTTTTTCGCTGGGTTTTTGTCAAAAATATTGGGGTTTTGAGGCGTTTTTGGAAAAAATCCTATTCCGTAACGATAAGTCAAATTTAATTATGAAGTGTAACTTCCTACCAAATAGGAGTTGCTTGAATCGGCGTTAGTGAGGTCATAGGTATGGCCGCTTTTGAAGCTAGAGGTAAGCAAATCCGCGCTTTGCGGACCATCGCTTCCTTTGGTGAATAAGACGTTTGGGTAGGTGGCGGCGTCTAGGGTCAAGGAGAAGGTGCCATTACCGTCCATCTTCTTTCCAGGCCAGGGTTCCAAGGCCTTATTGGTTTCTAGATTCCAGGCATAGCAATAGCAATTTTGCCAACTGGTTTTGACCTTCATGGTTATGCTTTCGCTAGAGTTAGTGGAAAGCAATTTGCCTACGTCCACCCTGCCTTTGCCGCAATTGGAGGAAGAGACCTTGCTCGAGGTCGTTATGGCATGGCAACTCGCATAGAGGTCGCTTTCGAATTTATCGACGCTGGCATTTGGGTATTTTTCAAAATATAGTGCGGCCATCCCAGCCACCTGGGGAGAGGCAAAGGAAGTCCCCTTCCAGCCGCTATCATAGGTCTTGCCGTCATAATGGCAGCAACCGAACATATCTTCGGCGGGGGCGAAGACGTCGCAGAATTCATGATCGGGAGAGGAATTGTAAGAAGAGCCGCTCCAAATCTCCCCTGAGCTATTAGCGGCTAGGCCACCTACCCCAATCACGCCAGGGGTGGCGCCAGGCCAGGTATATTCGTTTGGCATATTGTCCAATCCGCCATTGCCGCCTGCGGAAATAACGACGGTCCCATGTTCCCTGCAGTATGAAATAGCGTTATTGAAAACATTCGATAAATCCGAGCCATCGTCAACCAAATCGCCTTTGTAGTTATAATAGGAACCAATGGAAATCGTGATGACCTTTGCCCCTTTTTCGACGGCGTAATAAAACGCCTTCTCGATCGATTTGGGTTTGCAATCCGTCTTTAACAATAATAATGACGCGTCGGGCGCGACGCCCGCGACGCCTTTTTTATTGATGGCGGCCGCGGCCACGCCCGCGCAGAAGGTCCCATGGCTATTGCCGAGGTCTTTTACGGATTCTAAACCAACCGAGGTCTTAACTAGGCCATCCCCATATTCAAAGGAAGCCGAGGTAGCTAGGACTTTGCTACTACCGTCTTCATAATAGAAATCCTCATGATAGGGATTAAAGCCCGAATCGATGACGGCGATGGTGACCCCATCCCCGCGATAAGTATCCCAGGTCGAATAGATGTCCCCGATATGGTTTAGGTAATATTGCCTACCGATATAGGGCTCATCCATCGGATTTAGGCGTTCTTTTTTCTCCTCGCTACTTATTGAAGCACTAGAGGAAAGGGACGAAGATTCCTCTTCGCCACTATTTTCGTCGCTACTAGATTCCTCGCTAACGGAAGTGACTTCCATGGCGCTACTAGATTCCTCGCTAGTAGTTACGCTAACGCTAGAAGAGGCGCTAGGAGAAGAACACGCGCAAAGAGATAAGGCAAGTAAAAGCAATGGCAAGGGTTTCATGGAAATATGGTAGACCATCTTCGTCCATTTACAAAATAGAAAAGGCCCATTGCTGGGCCAATTGGGTTTAAGGGTCGATTAGTCTGGGATGGCGGGGGTCTGACGGAGTTTCGTCTCGATCTCATCGGTTAGATCGGGGTTTTCCATCAGGTAACGCTTGGTGGCTTCGCGGCCATTGCCGATCTTATCGCCATTATAGCTATACCAGTTGCCGGATTTCTTAAGGATCTCCCTCTCCTCGGCAAGGTCGACGATTTCGCCGAACTTGGAGATGCCTTCGCCATAGATGATCTCGATGACGCAGCTGCGGAATGGGGGCGCGACCTTGTTCTTGACGATTTTGACCTTGGCGGTGTTGCCGACGATGTCGCTGCCGCTTTTGATGGGTTCGGCGCGGCGGATCTCGACGCGGATAGTCGCATAGAACTTAAGCGCACGGCCACCGGTCGTGGTTTCGGGGTTGCCATACATCACGCCGACTTTTTCGCGGATTTGGTTGATGAAGATGACGACGGTCCCGGTACGGTTGAGGATACCGGCGATCTTTCTCATGCCCTTGCTCATCAAGCGGGCTTGTAGGCCAACCTGGTTATCGGCCATGGTGCCATCGAGTTCGGCTTGGGGAACCAAAGCCGCGACGGAGTCGACGACAATCAAATCGATCGCGCCGCTGGCCGCTAGCATCTCGGTGATTTCCAGCGCCTGTTCGCCAGAATCGGGTTGGGAAAGGATGAGTTCGTCGATATCGACGCCCAGCTTTGCCGCGTATTCGGGGTCGATTGCGTGTTCGGCATCTACGAACACGGCCCTTCCGCCACGCTGCTGGCACTGGGCGATCGCCTCTAGGGCAAGGGTGGTCTTACCTGAGGATTCAGGACCATAGATTTCGATGATCCTGCCCTTGGGGTAGCCTCCTACGCCAAGGCATTCGTCTAGTAGCAAGGAGCCACTGGGGATGGAGTCAACGTCGACCTTGGGCCTTTCGCCTAGGCGCATGACGCTGCCTTTTCCGAATTGCTTCTCGATTGTCTTTAGGGCGTCATCGAGGGCCGCCGTTCTTTCGTCTTTTGGATTGGTAGGGTTTGGTACCATACAATTGTCCTCCTACTTACTATTTCGTTGTTTATCTGAAAAACGGACAGAATTTTTTATTTTTTCCGTTGCACGTCGCGGAACAAAGAGGCCACAAATCCGAGCATCGCATCGACGGTATCCTCGCGGATTGCCCTCCTGCTGCCCTTCAAATCCAAGGGGATGCCCCAGGTGTAATTGTTGTAATAAAGGCCTAAACAGACCCTTCCGACGGCCTTGCCATCTGGTTCCACGTCTGGGCCGGCGTTGCCGGTGCAGCTGACGATGATGTCGGCCTTCAGTTTGCTTCTGGCCTTCAAAACCATATCGACCGCGACCTGTTGGGAGACCACGCCATGCTTTTCGATGATGGCTGGATCCACACCCACAAGCTTCTTCTTCAATTCGGTGCTATAGCAGACGATGCCGCCGACATAGACCTTGCTCGCGCCAGGGATATCGGTCATGGTCGCCCCGAACAAACCGCCGGTGACCGATTCGACGGATGCTAAGGTCAAACCCTTTTCCTGGAGTTTGGCGAGTACGTATTTGGCGCGTTCGTTCATGGATCAGTCCTCCTTAAGCACGCTTCTATTTTGGACGACGTAGATGACACCGGAGATAATGCTCATCGCGGTCGCGATATAAATCATAATGACGGATGGGGCGCAATATAGCCTCACTATCGGATCCCAGCCCTCGGTGAAATAGCTAAAGGGGAAATCGCCTAGCATGATGAAGGGAAGGGCGACCATCTGGAAGGTGGTCTTCAGCTTTCCAAACATGTTGGCGGCCAAGACAACGCCTTTTTTGCTCGCGGCGAAGCGGAGGGTGTCCACGATCAAGTCGCGGATGACCATCACGATGACGCAGAACACGGGAACCTGGACGAAGTCGTTGATGCCGGTCCAGGTGACGCAGAAGAATATCATCATGGAGTTGACGAGCATTTTATCGGCGATGGGGTCTAGGAATTTGCCTAGGTTTGTGACTTGGTTGTTTTTCCTGGCCAAATAGCCATCGAGCCAATCGGTGGCGCTACCGATCACGAAGACGACCGCGGCCACAAGCCCTGGAATGGTGATATGGGTGTTCCCTAGCGTATCTAAAGGAGAGAGCTGATTGGCCACGGAAAGCATACCCATGATGCCTAGATAGACCAAAAGAACGAATACGGACACAATGCGGACAAGCGTGATTTTCGTTGGTGTGTTGATTTTCATGATGATTCAACTTGAATGAGTATCCGACCCTATAAGCCATGTTATGTCGAGGACGACAATTTATCTCAGGTTTCCCTGGCCCCTCGCCCTTCAATTCGGGTTTGGCGCTTCCCCTACCGATTTTGGGTTTCTCGCTTGTGGGGTTTACCTATCGTTTCATCTTGGCGTCGCCGCCAAGCTCGTCTCTGTGGCACCTTAGGGGATCCTATCTACTGGAGATATTCTCCCGCCGTTACGCGCTCCCGCGTACCCAAGCTTATCGCTTCGCTTGGCGCAATCACTACAGCCATCGCAGGCTGTGCGAGCATGGACTTTCCTCTACTATCGCTAGCAGCAGTCGTCTAGGTCGGATGTTCTTTCTTTTCCTTTCCCCCTACTTGATAGAATTCGGGTCGATGCCTTGGCGGTAAAGCGCGTTCTCGAGCTTCCGGATACGTGAGATCAGCTGGATGTTCTCGCTGCTTACGTTATCCGAATCCTTGACCCCGCGGAACTTTGCCTCGTAGGACGCCTTGGCGACCTCCAGGGATTTGATCTTATCCCTCTCCTGCCTTAAGGCATTCTCGAGGTTGATCGTATATTCCCTTGATTCCCTATAATAGGATTCGAACGCCATATAATCGCGGATGATTTGGTCGAGGAAATCGTCGACCTCCTCGGGATCATAGCCATTGCCATGGGGCACGAAGGTCTTTTCCAAAATCGATTTGGCATTCAAAGAGATGGTGGTGTTTTCTCCGCTACTGGCCATTGTTTTCCCTTTCCGCGGCCATAGCCGCTCCTGCTTATTATTATAAGCAAGCCCAATCACAACTTAAAGGGAAAAGGCGCGCTTTTGTGGTATGATTTTCGGGATGAAAAGTTTAGTCAAAGCCCTTAAAAAACGCACCACCGCCGTCTTCTTCGACCTAGAGGGCACCGGAACCTCCCACGAAATCGTGGAAATCGGCGCCATCAAGGCCACCCTCAAGCCCGACGGCACCATCAAAAAGGTCTTCAAGCCCTTCCATTACTATGTCATGCCCAAGGCCAAAATGGGCTCCTACGTCTCTAGCCTTACCGGATTGACCGACCGCTTCCTAGAGGAAAACGGCATCCCCTTCCGAGTCATGCAGAAAAGCCTCACCAAATACGTTGGCAAAGACTATAAGAACGCCGTCTATTTCTGCTATGGCGACCAAGATCCCCATATGTTCATCTATAGCGCCGAAAACAATATGGACGCCTCCATGGAAGAGGCCAAATTCGTCGCCCACCATTGCTTCAATTTCCTCTCCTTCTTCTCTAGATACGTCACAGGCGACGATGGCAACCCCATCAATTTGACCAAGGCCTGCGACCTATTCGGGGTCAAGCCTACCGGCAAGGCCCACACCGCCTTAGCCGACGCCTATGGCCTAATGAACCTATATAGCGCGTTTTTGGAGAAGACGGACCTCGTCGCCAGCGAATACCGCAAGACCCTATTTAGGGGTAGGGGGCTTCCCGAACCCTTTAGGATTGTCTTAGCCAGGCTCCAAAAAGGGGAAAGCATCGATTTGGCGACCTTCGACAACATCCTGAAGGAGAGCCTTGAGTGAACTACCCAGGCGGCATCGTCCCAAAAGGCGCCAAAGAGGGCAACGAGTTTGCCAGGAAAAGCAAAAAGGGCGCCAAAATCGCCGCGGGCAACCGTGGCATGGAATTTGAGTCCGACATCAACAAGTCCAACGAATACTATAAGGAAAAGGGCCTTTGCCTCGTCACGAAACGTCCCACCCCAATCAACGTGGTCAAGGTGGACTATACTCGTGGCGCCATCATCACCCAGGCCTATTTCGAAACTCAATCGACGACCGACTATAACGGCGTTTACGGGGGGCGTTACCTCGATTTCGAGGCGAAAAGCACCGTTTCGAAAACCTCTTTGAGCCTATCCAATATCAAGCCCCAGCAAATCGATCACCTCGAAAGGGTGCTCGAGCAAAAGGGCATCGCCTTCTTCTTGATCCACTTCTCCGCCCACGACGAGGCCTACTTCGTCCCAGCCGGGGAGATCATCGCCTTCTATAAGGAAAAGCCGCGCGCCTCCCTCCCCTATTCCTGGATGAAGGAACACGGCAAACTGATCAAACAGGGCTATAGGCTTCGTTACGACTACTTGCCTTTGGTGGATTTCTTCTTCCCGGCGAAGTAGCAACGGCTAGACAACAGGCAATTCTCGCATTCAGGCCCACGGGCATGGCATATGCGGCGTCCCAAAAAGATCAACTGGTGATGGCTTTTGATATGCCTTTCCTTTGGAATGAGGCTTTCCAACTTCCTTTCGGTGGTTTCCGGGGAATCCCCTTCCTTTGTTAGGCCAAGTCTAGCGGATACGCGGAGTACATGGGTATCGACCGCGATCGCGGGCACCTTATAGCATTCCGCGAGGACGACATTCGCGGTCTTTATGCCGACTCCGGAAAGGGAGGTGAGTTCTTCTTTGGTTTTGGGCAATTCCCCACCGAAGCGTTCCTCGATATCCTTGGATAAGGCGATGAGGTTCCTTGCCTTATTCCGATATAATCCAAGGCTATGGATCAATTCCTCCACTTCCTTTATATCGGCATTCGCCATCTCTTTTGAAGTGGGGAAACGCGAAAATAGGGCAGGCGTCACACGGTTTACGCTTGCATCGGTGGTCTGGGCGGAAAGGCTAACCGCGACGATGCACTGGAAAGGCGAGGCAAAATTCAATTCGCAATGCGCGTCTGGGAAGAGGGTGTCCAAACCCTCCAAAAGAAAGGGGATGTCCTTCTTATTCATCCCCGCTTAGTCCTCATCATCGTCATCTAGCCACTTGGTGTTGGCGATTTCGATGGTCTTCGCTAGGTCCTTATCCCAGTCCTCTCCTACGCCGGAATAGCCTTCCTTATCGATATCGCCCCTACGGCGATAGGTGCGGAGGTTCCTATCAATCGTCTTAAACGTCCTTTTCCCGGTCGCAATCGACTCTTCGAGGGCGCTTTCGATCTCCTCGACGGTATAGCCATCGTCAAGCCAAGTGGAGAACATATCGCTTTCTATCGGGGACAAGGTCCTCTTTAGCCTTTTTTCGAAATAGGAATATAGGGTCTGCAAAAGGATCGCCCTTTCCTCGGAGGCAAGGTTTTGCTTGTCCTTGGTGACCGCGAGTTGGAATACCTTGTATAGCTTTTGGCGAAGGGGCTCAAGGGTGGTAACCATGTCCTTTCCCTTCGTCTCATAGGAGAGGAAATCCTTCTTTAGCATCTCGGCGAGGATGGAATCGAGCTCGCTTACCTTCAGATTCATCTTAAGGGAGAGGATATCCGCGGTGATGAAGGTGTTGTTTTGTTTGGATAGGTGGTCGATCATCAAAATGACCACGAGCATATCCTCTTTGATGCCTAATTTCTTGTAATACTCAAGGAGTAAGTAGCGGAAGTCGAGTGCTTCCATCGATAACGGTGCGTCTGCCATGGCTAGAATCCTTTTTAACCCTTCTTCTTTTCCATTTTAACCTTTTCGGGGTTGAGTTTGTCGAGTAAGGCGTAATTTCGTTCAATCGCCTCCTTCGAGCTCTTTTCTATCTCAAACCCAAGGGTTCTGGCAAAGCGTTCCGCGCGCAGTATCCTAAGTGGGTCTTCCCTAATCCTGATATCTGGGTCGCCGATGAAGCGGATCAGCTTATTTTCCAAATCCTCATACCCATGGTGGAAGTCATAGATTTGTTTAACGCTATCTATATAGATCGCATTGATTGTGAAGTCTCTTCTAGCGGAATCCACTTCGATTTCCTTAATGAACTCTATCTTTTTTGGATGACGAAAATCAGCATAGTTTTCTTCCTTGCGGAAAGTGGCGATGTCGAACTTATCCCCTTCATGGTTCACCTTAATGGTCCCAAAGCGGGAGAAGGTATAGTCGGCATCGGGGAGGAATGCTTTTTCCTGTTCGGGAGTAGCATCCGTAACTAGATCAAAATCCCTGCAAAAACGCCCTAAAAGCAGATCGCGGCTACTTCCGCCAATTAAATATAGGGAAAATCCATTATCGAGGAATCTCTTCGATAACGATAGGAACGAGTTTGGTAAAGGGATATTGGTCTTCATAGATAAAAGGCCCCGGGAGACCCCAGGGCCGAAAAAGTTTTTCCTAGATTAGTTGACTTTTTCTTTCAAACCTTTGGAAGGCTTGAAGGCAACGGTCGCGGAAGCGGGGATAACGATCTTCTCGCCGTTCGCGGGGTTGGTGCCAGCGCGTTCTGCACGGCTCTTCTTCTCGAAGATACCAAAGCCAGAGAGTTTGACTTCTTCGCCATTGACGAGGGCGCCTTCGATGAGGGCTAGCGCGGCGTCGATGACTCTTTCGGCATCAACTTTGGAAACGACTGCTTTCTCGGCGGCGGCAGCGATGAGTTCAGCTTTGTTCATGGATAAATCCTCCTATATTGCTGATTTGGGTGAGAAAAAATTAACATTTTATCGAAACAATTGTCAACATTTTTTGATTTTTTGCTGACGCTTTGCGATTTTTCTTATAGAAAAGAATCCATCGAGACTTTTTCTAATATTGCTATTTTTTCCTGCGGTAGACGATTCTAATGGGGGTTCCAGTGAAGTCAAAGCTGTCGCGAAGCCTATTTTCTAGGTATCTGGTGTAGGAAAAATGGGCGAATTCCGGGTCGTTGCAGAACATTACGAAAGTCGGGGGATTGGTGGAGACCTGAGAGGCATAGTTGACCTTTAGCCTACCATGGTTGAATTCCGGGGTCGGATTCATCATCTGAGCGTCTTGGATGATCTGATTGAGAATGGAGGTTGGGATCCTTCTGGAGCCACATTCATGGGCCTGAAGGATCGCGGGAAGGATGTTGGCCACGCCTTTGCCGGTTTTGGCGGAGGTGAAGACGACTTTGGCGAAATCGAGGAACTTGAACCTGTCCCTGATTTCCTTTTCGAAATCCTGTTGTTGCGTCCCTTTGGCGACCGCGTCCCACTTATTGACCACGATCACGATGCCCTTATGGGCTTCTAGGGCGTAACCGATGACATGCCTATCCTGATCGACGATGCCATGTTCCGCGTCAATGACCAAAACGGCGACCTCGGCCCTATCGATGGCGCGTAAGGCACGTAGGGCGCTATATTTATCCAAAGATTCATATATCCTGCCCTTGCGGATCAAACCCGCGGTATCGATGGCGACGTATTTTTGGCCATCTTTCTCGAAAGGGGTATCGATGGAATCGCGCGTAGTGCCCGCGATATCTTTTACGATGACCCTAGTCTCGCCCACTATCGAGTTGGTGAGGCTAGATTTGCCAACGTTAGGCCTGCCGATGAAGCAAAAGGGAATCGCATCCGCGTATTCGTCTTCCGCCTCTTCTGGGAAAAGGGGGACGATTTTATCTAAAAGATCGCCCACGCCGATGCCGTGGCTTCCAGAAACGGGGTAGGGTTCTCCTAATCCAAGGGCATAGAATTCATAGATATCGGGGATCCTATCCTTGTTATCGATCTTATTGACGGCCAAAAAGACCGGCTTCTTGCTTTGGTAAAGAAGCCTCGCGACGGCCCTATCGTCGGGGGTGAGCCCGATTTTGCCATCGACCACGAACAAGATAACATCGGCCTCATCCATGGCGATTTGCGCCTGGGCGCGAATCTCCTCTTGGAAGGGGGCGTTTTTGATTTCGATGCCGCCCGTGTCGACGATGCGGAACTTCTTAGTCAGCCATTCGCCCATGCCGTATAGGCGGTCGCGGGTTACCCCAGGGGTGTCTTCGACGATGGAAAAACGCTCGCCAAGGAGGCGGTTGAACAAAGTGGATTTGCCTACGTTAGGCGCGCCGACGATCGCAAGTAAACCTAGTGGCATGGGATCTCCAATCCGGTTTTCTCGGCGACGATTTTCAAAACGGCTTCCACCGATTCCTCGATATTTAGGTGGGAGGTGTCTAATTCGACGGCATCATCGGCTTTGCATAACGGGGCAAAGGCGCGGCCGGAATCGATGCGGTCCCTCTTCTTCACGTCCTCGATGACGTCTTCTAAGGAAGTGGGGAT
Organism: Bacilli bacterium; assembly: GCA_024687185.1. Classification (GTDB taxonomy): domain Bacteria; phylum Bacillota_I; class Bacilli_A; order RFN20; family CAG-826; genus Alloenteromonas. Next base: position 11,665 of record JAILEX010000004.1, read on the forward strand.
ACCCTTTTCCTGGTTTTCCTTATAGCGGCGTTCGGCCCTGGTCTCAACCGAGGCGATTTGGAAGATCTTGACTTCGGCCTTAGGCAAAACGTAGGTTCCGATGTCTCTTCCATCCATGACGACGGAGCGGCTTTCGGCCATCTTCCTTTGCATATCGACCATCGCCAAACGGATTTGCTTATAGGAGGCGATGTAGCTTACGTTAGAGGAAACGCTAGGCTCGCGGATGACGCGGGTCACGTCCTCATCGCAGCAAAATACCTTTCCGTCTTCCCTAAGTTCGATGGTGACGGAGGGGATGAGGGAATTGCTTTCCTCCTCGTTTTGCGGATCTAGCCCGGCCTTAATGACGGCATAGGTGAAGGCGCGGTACATCGCGCCGGTATCGATATAGGTGAAGCCTAGGATATCCGCGACCTTCTTGGCGACGGTGCTTTTGCCTGCCGCGGCAGGTCCATCGATGGCGATAGAGATGTTTTTCATGTTCGTTGACCTCGCTTATTGGACGACAAAGAGGAAATACATGGCGATAAGGGCGCCGACCAAAGCCAAGGCGGCGATGATCTTGATAAGCCATACGATCCTCTTCTTATGAAGATAAAGGGAATAGGGGGAATCCTTCTTGTCGACCGGATTTAGCTCGCTATTAACGCGACCCATCGCGGAAGAATAGGTTATGGCCCCCGAACTTGAGCCCATGTGGGCTAAGGATTGTAGGTCCGATGAGGTCACCTTGGTCGCGAATTTGCCATCGTCTTTAAAAGCCCCTTCGGGAAGGCGACGGATTTGTTCGCGGTAACGTGCGTATCGATTGATCCTGGTTTCCATAACGATAGTTATTGTACCTAAATTCATCTTATTAGATAACTCCCCTGCAAGAGTTTTTTCGGCTTTTTACCACATTCTTCGTTTTAGCGATATAATCATGGCGTTAGGAGGGGATTTCATGAGAAAAATTCCATATATCAAATCCTTTGTGGCTATTGCGGTAAGCCTCATTCTGATCTTGTCGTCTATGAACTTCTTCACCGGTAACGCGGGAGCCATCGCCATCGGGGTATTTGGTCTAGTGACGGGCCTAGTATTCGCCGGCTATGCAGTTTTGGAAATCATCACGGCCAAAGGCGGCAAGAACCCGTTGCCCTTTGTTAAGGATGCATTCATCCTTAGCGTTTTGCTTGTTTTCTACTTCGTTTATACCCTAATCGACGTCATCTACTTCTACGAAGGCTATAACCCGGCTGACTGGGTCATCGCCATCTCGATGCTTCTAGTCACAATCGCCGGCGCGACTTTTGGAATGCTCAGCGTCTTCCTAGGCGAAAAACTCAATATGATCCGCGATATCAGCTTCGGCTCCTTCGTCGCGGTATTCGTCGTCGGCATCGCCATCGGCTATTATGGCGGGGGAACGATCGGTTCCATCGTCTTGACCGACCTCATCATCCTAGCGTCTTTTGCCTTTATAACCGTCTCTAACCTCAAGCCCATCGCCAGAAAGAGCGAAAAAGAGGAAGCGAAGGAAGAGGGAGAAGAAAAAGCTGATCCCATCACCCCCGAGTCGGAAGAGGCCGTCGAACCAAGCGACGTTTTAACTGACAAATTGGATATTAATTAAGCTTAACTTTTTTCCATCATAAAAGTTGGCTTATATTCGATGCGAACAAAATAAGTAAACCTAACATTCATTGAAAGTATTTTCATTTCGATTTTCCTAGATATAATTAGACCTATACGGAGGTAAAACCATGCCAGTTAAACCCACTGTCGATCAAGATCTCTGCATTGGCTGCGGTCTTTGCGCCGCTTCTCACCCCGACATCTTCGAACTCAACGACGAAGGCAAAGCCGAAGCCGTTGCCGAAGGTGACGAAGCCGATGTCGAAGACGCCGTCGCGAGCTGCCCTGTCCAGGCCATCTCCTGATAGCTGACACAAGAAAAAAGAAACACCCCCGCGGATCTCCGTGGGGGTTTCTTGTTATATAAGGTCATTCGCCTTCTTCCAGCAACTTCAAGAAGGCTTCCTTCTCTTCCTCGCTAGCAAAACTAAGCTGTAGGGAAGAGCTTTTTTCCAATACCTTGGTGATACCGAATTTCGGGTAGGAAAGCGGGGTTTTGCATGGTTTTCCATCCTTTTTCATGCGCATGGCGATGGCTTCGGTCTCGTTGACGGAGAGGTGTTCCCTATGGATTCTATCCACGAGTTCCTTCACTTCCTTTTCCTCTAGTCCCGCCAAGACCTTGCCATGTCCATAGGAGAGTTTTCCAAGGGAGATGTCGTCTAGGATATTTTGGGGAAGAGACAAGATCCTAGTGATATTGGTGACCTGGGGACGGGAAGAGTGGGAGAGCTCGGCGAGGGTCTGTTGGGTATAGCCCCTTTTCTGAAGCTCTTGGTAGACGAGCCCGATTTGGACCACGGATACATCCTTGGTGTCGCGGTTATCGGCTAGAAGCATAAGCAAGGTCTCCTCATCCTCTAGTTCCACGATGACGCAGGGTAAGGACACGGTGCCGATGCGCTTGGCGGCCAAAAACCTTTTCCTGCCTAGAATCAATTCGTAGCGTTCGCCCTTTTTCCTAACGACAAGAGGATTGTAAAAGCCCTTTTCCTTTAGCGTCTTGGCGAAAAAATCGATGACCGATTCCCTAATGGGCACACTTGATATGAAGGAGGTATCGTCGATTAGGTTGGTCGGGATGAGCCTATTGGGCGCGTTTTGGTATTCCTTCTCCATGACCGCGATGATGTTTTCCTGCGAAAACTTCGCGATCAAAGATGCGAGGGAAGTCGTCGGAAGGATCTTCTCCTTATCTTTCATGGTCCATCACCTCTCTAGCCAAGGTCAGGTAGGCGACGCTACCCTGGGACGTGGGACGGTAAGTGATGACGGGGGTCTGCAGACCCTGGGATTCGACGATGGATTTGTTGCGGGGAATCGAGACGAGGAAGGTGTTTTCCTTGAAGAAGGTACGGACCTGTTCCTCGATTTCCTTCGCTAGCCTCATCTTGTTGTCGTACATGGTTAGCAAAAACCCTTCGATATTGAGGTCTGGGTTATGGTCCTTTTTGATGTTATTGATGCTAGAAAGCACGGCGGCCACCCCTTCCATGGCAAAATATTCGCATTGGACGGGGATGATGACACTATTGCTGGCGGTGAGGGCGTTGATGCTAAGTAGGCCTAAGGAAGGCGGGCAATCGATGATGATGTAATCGTAATCGCCTTCTATTTCGCCTAAGCAGTCGCGTAGAAGGTTGAAGGGATGCTCAACCGGATGTTCGTATAACCTGCTTTCTAGCGAAGCGAGGTGAAGATTGGCGGGGATCAAATCAAGGTTTGGGAAAAGGGTATGGATAATCGCTTCCTTGATTCCCTTTTCCTTGGACAAGACGTCTTTGATGGTCGCAGAAGCCAAGGCATTATCGATGCCTAATCCCGTCCCGGAGTTGCCCTGAGGGTCCATATCGATAAGAAGGACGCGGCGCGAAAGTTGCGCCAAAGCGGCGGACAAGTTGATGGCGGTCGTCGTTTTGCCAACGCCGCCTTTTTGGTTTGCAATGGATATCACCCTGGCCATAGTGTGGTTATTCTATCCCAAAATCGCCCCTTCTCTAAAGAGGATGTTTTATGATTTTCGCCCATTCGCGGGGGTATTTGGCCGAGGTTGGCTTATGTTTGAAAAGAAGGTAGTTGAGCCTAATGTCGCCTTGGCTAGGAAGGGTGGTGGCTTGCTTCCTTTCGTAGCGTAGCCCCAATATCTCCATCGCATTGGAGGCTTCCTTTAGCTCTTCCTTGCCCTTACTTCCCCTCATGGCGATTAGCTCACCATCGACTTTGCATAAAGGCGCGCCAACTTCTAGGAAGGTAGGCAAAGAGGAGAATCCCCTAGAGGTAACAAGATCAAAACTTTGTTTTTCTTGCTTCATCGCCTCGACCCTGCCGATTTTGAAAACGACGTTTTCGATTCCCAAAGCCTTCCTTACTTCTTCTAGGAAGAGGAATTTCTTCTGGGTGCTATCGACTAAGGTGACTAGGCTAGTTGGATAGGCGATCGCGATGACCATGCCGGGAAAACCGGCCCCGCTACCGATATCGACGATCTTCTTCTTCGAAAAATCGGTTAGGGCACAGGGCAAAAGGGAGTCGAGGAAATGCTTTTCGACGACATCGTCTTCCTCTACGATCGAGGTTAGGTTGATCTTCTCGTTCCATTCCTTTAATAGCTGGGCATAGGTCCTAAGCTTATCTAGAGGCAAATCGGGAAGATCGACCCCGGCTTTCTTAAGTTCGTCTTTTAGGTTTTCTAGTTTCATCTTTGGTTGGATTAATTGTAGCAAGGGGAAACCTATTTCCCTATGGCCTTTTTCCTAATGGCCAATAGCAATATGGACAAATCGGCGGGATTGACCCCAGGGATCCTTGAGGCTTGGGCCAGCGTCAAAGGACGGACCTTATCGAGCTTTTGTCTGGCCTCTAGCCTTAACCCATCCATATGGAGGTAATCCAAATCGGAGGGCAAAGTCACTTCCTCGGCCTTCATTAGCCTATCCGCTTCCTTACGCTGCTTATTTAGATAGCCCTCGAATTTGACGATGGTTTCCAAAGAAAGCACCTCATCATAATCTAGGTGGAGGGCTTCTAGTTCCTCATCTAGCGATTCTAATTCCCTATAGGAGAATTCCGGGCGGCGGAGCAATTCGATCTCATGGTAGCCGACCTTTGGGGCCTCAAGTCCCTTCGACTCGAATAGCTGCTTTTGTTTTTCCTTATTGGAAGGGATATTGATGGTCAAGATATCGATGGCCTTTTCGATTCTAGATTTCTTATTCCGATAGGCCTCATACCTTTCTTCCGATAGCAAGCCGATTTTATGACCATATTCGCTAAGCCTGGCATCGGCATTATCATGGCGGAGCAAAAGACGATATTCGGCCCTAGATGAAAGCAAACGATAGGGCTCGTCGATTCCCTTTGTGACCAAATCGTCGATCATGACGCCGATATAGGATTCGTTCCTTTTTAGGATGAAGGGTTCCTTGCCATCGATTTTTAGCGATGCGTTTATCGCGGCCATTAATCCTAGACCCCCGGCTTCTTCATATCCTGAGGTTCCAATGACCTGACCCGCGGCGTATAGCCCAGAATAGCGTTTGCATTCCAAACTCGCCCCGAATTCGGTCGGGTAGATCGCGTCGTATTCGATTTGGTAGGCGTATTTCAAAATCTCGGCATGCTCTAGTCCAGGTAGGGAATGGACCATCTCCTCCTGAACTTCTATCGGTAGGCCCGTAGAGAAACCCTGTAGATAGATCGATTCGCTATCAAGGTATTCGGGTTCGAGGAAAAGCTGATGCCTCTCCTTATCCTTGAAGCGGACGATCTTGCTTTCGATAGAAGGGCAATAACGGGGTCCGATGCCGGTGATGGAACCATCGAAAACGCTGCTTTCGTTAAGATGGTCCAAGATGAGTTGGTGGGTATATGGGGTCGTATAGATTAAATAGCAAGGAAGCTGTTCCGATAAGGGGGTATAGTGCTTAGTCTGGTAAGAAAAGGCAAGGGGATCGTCGGAGCCGAGTTGAATTTCGGCCTTGGAGAAATCGATCGTGCTTTTCTTTAGCCTAGGCGGAGTTCCCGTCTTTAGCCTAATTAACGACAAACCCATGCCACGGAGATAATCGCTTAGCCCAATCGAGGCCTTCTCCCCGTCTGGGCCGCCTTGGAAATGTTCCCTGCCCCTAAAGATTTTGGAGTTCAAATAGGTGCCGCCAGTTAGGATGACGGCCTTCGCCCTAATCTCCAATCCGCCTTTTGTCATAACCCCATAAACATGGTTTTCATCGTTCAATAAAGCGGAGACTTCGTCCTCTAAAACGGTTAAATTATCCAGTTTTTGCAGCGTTTCTTGGATAAATGCTGGATAAATGTGCTTGTCTTGTTGTGAACGAAGACATTGCACCGCCGGACCCTTCCCGGTATTTAGCATCTTGATTTGGATAGGCCTATGATCGGCCGCGATTCCCATTAATCCGCCTAGGGCATCGATCTCCCTGACCACCACCCCTTTGGCGCTTCCGCCGATATGGGGGTTGCAGGGCATATTGCCCACCATCTTGAAATTGAGCGTGACCAAAAGGGTCTTCTTGCCTAGTTTGCTAGAAGCATAGGATGCCTCAATTCCCGCGTGGCCTCCTCCGATGACTATGACGTCGAAGCTCTTTTCCATCCTCTATCCGACCGATCCGCTCATGTCGAGTTTGATAAGCTGGTTGAGCTCGACCGCATATTCCATCGGGAGTTCTTTGGCGAAGGGCTCGATGAAGCCCATGATGATCATCTGGGTCGCATCCTTCTCGGAGATGCCCCTAGACTGCAAATAGAAAAGCTGGTCCTCGCTGATTTTGGAGACGGTGGCCTCGTGTTCGAGGAAGCTTTCGTTGTTCTTGACCTCGTTTTTCGGATAGGTGTCCGACTTGGAGAGGTTATCTAATATCAAGGTATCGCATTCGACGTGGCTCTTGCTGCCCTTGGCGTCTTTTTTGATGCGGACGGTGCCGCGGTAATTGGCGACGCCGCCATTCCTTACGATGGATTTGGAGACGATGGTCGAGGAGGTGTTCTTTCCTTCGTGGATCATCCTAGCCCCGGCATCCTGGTATTGTCCTTTGCTACCGACGGCGATGGTGATGCAGCTTCCCTTTGACCTATCGCCCCTTAATACGCAGCAAGGGTATTTCATGGTGATCATGCTGCCGATATTGCCATCGACCCATTCCATTAGGCCGTCTTCTTCGACCAAAGCGCGCTGGGTGACTAGGTTAAGGATGTTGCTAGACCAGTTCTGGATGGTGCTATAGCGGCACTTCGCCCCTTTGCCAACGTAGATTTCGACTACGCCTGTATGGAAGGAATCCTTGCTATATTGGGGCGCGGTGCAGCCTTCGACATAATGGATATCCGCGCCTTCGTCGACGATGATGAGGGTGCGTTCGAATTGCCCGGTCTTCTCATTATTGATGCGGAAATAGGATTGAAGCGGCTTATCTAGATGGACTCCCTTGGGGACATAGACGAAGCTTCCGCCGCTCCAGGTGGCGCCATTTAATGCCGCGAATTTGTTGTCGCCGATCGGGATGACCTTATTGAAGTATTTCCTAAACAGTTCGGGATATAGCTTCAGGCCCATCTCGGTAGAAAGGAAGATAACCCCCTTCTCCTCGACTTCCTTAAGCATATTGTGATAAACGACCTCGGACTCATATTGGGTGGATACGCCCGCGAGGTATTTTTGTTCGGCCTCAGGGATACCTAGTTTTTGGAAGGTGTTCTTCACGGTTTCGGGAACCTCTTCCCAAGAGGAGGTTTCCTTATTGGCGACGCGGGTAAAATAGGTGTAGTCGTCGAAATCCATGAAGGATAGGTCCGGTCCATAATCGGGCATGGGCAAAGCGCGGAATGCCCTTAATGCCTTTAAGCGGAACTCTAACATCCATTCGGGCTCGTTTTTGGCCGCGCTAATGGCCCTAACGACCTCTTCGCTTAGGCCTTTGCCGGTGTTATAGATGGAAACGTCTTCGTCTTTGAAGCCGTATTCGTATTCCTTTTCCTTGTCTAGGACCGATTCGGGGGATAGTTTTTCGTCTACCATTGTTACTTCTCCTCCTTAAGCAGATCCCTAACGGCGTCCCAACCGATGGTGGCGCAATGGATCCTAGCCGCCTGCTTGGACGTGTTCTTAAACGCCAAAGCCTCCTCGAGGACGGAATCGTCATAGGCTTCCTCGTGGATCATGGAATTGAATTGCTTGATCAGATACTCGGCCTCTTCTTTGGTTTTGCCGATCAATAGGTCGCATAAGATGTCGCTGCTAGAGGTGGAAATCGCGCAGGCGACGCCATTCCAGGAGGCGTAAGTAACTTTGCCATTATCGTCTAATTTGAGATAGACATTGATATCATCGATGCAATTGACAGAGGAAGAATGGATGCTCAAACATCCCTCGACCTTCGGGTCTTCCTTATGGCGGGGAGAGGAATAATGGTCCATGATGATCTCTCTCATCATCTCGGGCGTCAGTTCAAATGAAATAGGCATTGAGGTACTCTCCTTTGCAGGTCTTAACCGCTTCGACTAGGGCATCGATTTCTTCTTCGGTGGTATAGAAATAGAATGAGGCGCGGATGGTGGCGACGGTACTCAGAAAATCGTTTAGGATCTTGGCGCAGTGCTGCCCGCTTCTTACCGCGATGCCCTTGGAATTGAAATAGGTGGCGGCGTCTTGGGCGAACACGCCATCGACGTTGAATGTGACGATGCCAGCCTCGCTATCCTCATTATATATAGTGACGGCACCGGTCTTCTTTAAGGCGTTAACCGCATACTGCTTCAACTCTTTTTCCCTTTTTTCGATGTTTTCGAAGCCGACGGAGGAAACGTATTCGATCGCGGCCTTTAGCCCCAAGATACCTTCTAGGTTCTGCGTCCCCGCCTCAAACCTGGCGGGGGGTTCTAGGAAGGAAGCAGTGCCGCAAACATCGAATTTGACGTTCATCCCTCCGCCTAGGCGGTAGGGGTCCATCCTTTTTAGTAAATCGTATTTCCCATATAGGAAGCCAATCCCGGTCGGACCGCACATCTTATGGCCGGAAAAGGCGAGGAAGTCGATGTCAAGTTCCTTCACATCGATTCTTTTATGGGGAACCGATTGCGCCCCATCGACCACGAAATAGGCCCCTACTTCATGGGCCAAAGCGGCTATTTCCTTCGTGGGCAAAAGATAGCCTAGGACATTGGTGACCTCGGCAAGGGCGATGATCTTGGTCTTATTGCTTATAGAGGCGCGGACGTTATCGATAGTGACCCTTCCTCCTTTGGAAAGGGGAATGAATCTGATAAGCGCCCCACATTCCTTTTGTAGGCGGTACCATGGCAAGACGTTGGAGGCATGTTCGGCTTCGGTAAGAAGGATCTCATCGCCTTCTTTTAATACTTCCTTGGCAAAGCACTCGGCCACTAGGTTCAAGGAATCGGTATCGCCGCTAGTGAAAACGATTTCCCTAGGCTCCGCGCCGATTAATTTTGCCGCGATTTCTCGTGTTTTCTCAACTTCGCGGTCCATTTCCGCGCATAGATCGTAATCGCCGCGGTGGGAATTGGAGGTCCTATGGGTATAATAGGAGGATACGGCGTCGAGCACGCATTGGGGCTTGAGCGTGGTGGAGGCGTTATCTAACCACACCAAAGGATGCCCCTGCATCTTGATGCCATTAGAAAGCATGGGGAAGTCTTGACGGATCTTGTTTACGTCAAACCCGCTCATACCCTTTCCTCCAAAGCCTTAAGCAAGGCCTCTACTTCCCTTTCCTCGTAATAGGCGAGGACGGGATGGGTGTAGCCCATGGTGATGAGGCGCTTGGCCTCGTCCTTTTTAAGGCCACGGCTAGTCATATAGAAAAGATGGTCGTCATTGACCCTGCCAACGCTTGCGGCGTGGCTTGCAACGACTTCGTTCTCATCGATTTTCAAAGCGGGGGAGCAGAACCCCTGGGACTCTTCGTCGAATAGTATCGCCTTGGCTTCCTGACGGGTGGAGCAACTCACCGCGCCATGCTTGATATAGGAACAGCCATCGAAGCGAAGAAGCGACTTCCCTAAGCTTATGCCATAGCAGGAAACAAGCGATTTCCCTCTAGGCGCAAGGTGGTTGACGTTAACCTGAATCCTCTTCTTTTCGTTGACATTAGTTATGGAGGCGCAGTGCACGGTGAATTCTGCATCTTCCTCCAAGAGGTTCGCCTCGACGATCAATTCGCCTTCCCAAGCGCAAAAATCCGCGAAATTCAAAACGAATACCGAATTTCTACGTAGATTTAGCGTGATTTTCCTACTAGAAAACCCATTGAGAGAGGTCAGCGATAATGAACGCGCCTCCCCCGCGGGTAAATCCATGGTTAAATTGACGTTTTCTAAATCTTCTTTAACCATCGTTTTCTACTCTTTCTTATCTCCATTAAGAAGGACTTTGGTGGAGCAAGTGCCAAGGGAGACTTGGCTTCCTTCCTTCTCTAGTTTCTCAAGGGAAATCCCATATTCCCTGCGGATCCATTCATAGCCCTCGGTGTCGATTCTGGTGACGATTTCTGGGCCGCCTTCCACGACGATTCTGCCGTTTACCATAACCGCGGTCCTGGTGGGATGGATCATGGTGTATAGCCTTGCATAATGGGAGATGACCAAGAAGCCTTTGCCCTTCCCCTGTTCCTCTTCGATGGCCTTGGCGACGACCCTCATGGCGTCGACGTCCAAGCCGGAGTCGATTTCATCAAGGAAGGCGAAGGTCGGGTTAAGCAATTTCATCTGCAGGATCTCGTTGCGCTTCTTCTCGCCGCCGGAAAATCCCTCGTTAAGGTTCCTTTGGCTCATCTCGAAGGGGATGCCCATTTCCTTATAGGCCTTTTCCAATAGCCGGTAATACTCGAAGACCGAGATCGGCTTTTCCCTTCTTACGTTTAGCGCGGCCTTATAGAATTCAGCGGAATTGACGCCGGGGATCTCAACGGGGTTTTGCATCGCCAGGAATAGCCCAGCCTTGCTCCTTTCGTCGACTTCCATTGCCAAAACGTCCTTGCCATCGAGTTCGATGCTGCCCTCGGTGACTTCGAAGTTCGGATTGCCCATAATAGCGGCTAAAAGGGTGGATTTGCCATGTCCATTCGGCCCTAGCAAAGCAAGGGTTTCGCCCTCATTCAGGGTTAAATCGACCCCGCGGAGAATCTTCTTCCCCTTAACGGAAACATGGAGATTTTTGATGGTAAGCGTGGACATGTCTCTACCTCCTCGGATAGCCACGCTATTCTAGACTTCCGAAAAGGGAAGGACAACAAAAGTGATAAACTCCGCCAAAGGAATGGGAAAAACTTGTTTTTGGATTGACGGGGAAAGGCCAAACCCAAGCACCCAAAAAGTTGTTTCCGTGGTACAAAATATTGTTGTAACCGCTTAAGGGAAAGTATATACTTTCGCCGCATGTCCATGCAAAAGACACAGGAGGAACGAGCTCAATGAAATTGAAAAAACTCACACTCGGACTCGCTGGCACCTTGGTTGCTTTGGCCGGTATGACCGCCTGCAACGAGGTCACTAAAAAGGATGGTGTCGTACTACAATTCACGGATAGCACCGGTAAGGTCCATGACTATACCGCCAAGGAACTTTTCGAGGATTACCTCCCGAGTTCCTCTTCCGCAAGCACCGTCTTCAGCAACGTCCGCAAAGTCTTGATTCGAAACTATTTCGAGAGTGATGAAAAGAAAGAAGCTCTAGCAGCCGCAAAGAAAGAAGCGGAAAACGACATCCTTGGCCTACGCGATACGGCCAAGACGAATGCCGAAAACAACGGAACGAGTTATCAGACCGAATGGGAGAAGATCCTAGACAGCGAAGGTGTTGATAACATCGAGGAACTCTACGACAAGAAGCTCCTAGAGGAAGAGGAGAAGGCGTTCGATAACGAATACTATACCACCGCTTCCTATAACGCCATCCGCGATGGCGATTTCTGGGACGACCTAAAGACCGCCGAACTCGTGGAGAAATACGGTCCCGTCAGCGAGGGCTACCTCGCCGAAAGGCTCCCCTACCACGTTTCCCATATCTTGGTGAAACTCGCGGCGGGCGGCAGCAACGAATACACCCAGGACACCCTATCCGAAGCGGAAGCCCGCAAGCTCTCCGCGGTCGTGAAGGAAATCGCAGGCGCCCATAACGACGAAACCGGCACCCCGCTCACCAGCGCGGAAACCCGTCTCCGTTTCGGCACCATCGCCCAGAACCTTTCCGACGACGATACCTCCGCCGCCAACTATGGCGACCTTGGCATCATGGATAAGAACACCTCGTTCGTCCAGGAATTCAAGCTAGGCCTTTATGCCTATGAAGCCCTCTATAACCAGCAGACCAAATCCGAAGCTGGCGCAGCCGACTTGCTCCCAAGCGGCGAAGGCAGCCTAATCGACGCGACCGAGGCCGCCTCGATCAAGACCTCCTTCGAAAACCGTGGCATCGGCACCATCCCCTATGGCGCATTCGTCGCCCTAGGCTATGACGAAGTCGCCAACGATCCCGACCTTGGCTACCGCGTTAACGAGAATTCTTCGTTGTTCTATGCCCGCAACGTCTTGCTCAACAAGTATATGAACAACCACCAGATCGCGGTCATCACCCCGAACTACATTCCCTATAACGCCTATTACGAACCCGCGGTGTTCACCACCGACGCGGCTTGGACCGGAAACGACTATAACGCCGTCTACGCCATCGAATCCCCGACCGGCGATGCCGAAACCGGAGGAACCCTCACCAACGTGTATTCCTCCCTCCCCGGCTTCTCCGTCGATACCACTTCTATCCTTCCTGGCATCGGCAGCAACGTCCTAACCAACGAAAAGGGTCAGGTCGTCTTAGCCGTCCGTGCCGGCGCATCCTCCTACCAGGGCATCCACTTCATCGTGGTCGATCGCAGCGCCCTAGTCGAATATGCGGCCTATAACGAAACCACCGGTGCCTACGAGGAGATCACCGAAAGCGACTACACCACCAAGAAGGGCAGCGCCGACGTGAACTCGCTCTCCGAGTACTACACCATGGAAGTTCCCAAGAACATCCCCTCCACCGATGCCGCCGCGGCAAGTGAAGACGCCGAAGACCTCTACTACCCCTTCTATAAAGATAGTACGGGCGCGTATAAGGCCAAATCGACCTTCGTCAACAAACTCGTTGCCGGCGTTGCCGACTACGACGCCCAGGCGAACAAGGTCACCGAAGCCGTCAAGGCCGTCGTCAGCGACGACAACACCTACATCTTCGAGGAACTCATCGTCAACGGGAGCATCAAGTTCAACACTTCCGGCACCATGGGCGCCAAGCTCGAAGAACTCGTCAACTCTTATATCAAAACCACCCGTGAGAGCTCCTATATCTCCGGCAAAGAGAGCTTTGACAAAGACTGGAAGACCTATGCGGAATATCTCGATCAGATGGACGCCGCCCGCAAGATGAAGGCGGATGGCAGCCAAAAGCTCATTTCCGAAGTCTGCGCCATCGGTTATGGCAGCAGCGACGCCAAAAACGGCGAAGGTCTCTGGGCGAAAGGAGGAGCCTGCTATGATGGCAAGTAAGTTTAAGAAAGGCCTATTGATCCTCGTGGCCTCGGCCACTATGTTGCTCGCTGGCTGCGACGACGTCACCGCCGAACTTCCCGAATCCGTTCAGGAAGAAGCCCTAGTCGTCGATGGCAAGACCTCTGGTCTCCCTGGCAATAACCTCAAGGAAATCTGGGACTCCCTAGTCACTTCCGGCGACTCCAACTCCGAAAAGATCCTCAACAACATCCTCTACGCCTATGCCGAAAGCTACTTCGGTGCCTTCTATGGCGAAGATGGCGCGGTTGGCCTAAAGGACGTCTATGACGATAACTCCAAGGCCGAGAGCTTCCGCTCCGCCCATACAAGCGCCTATTCCACCAAGGAAGAAGTCATCGACCTAGCAAACGTCATCGTCAAATCCATCAAGGAATCCTTCTGGGAATTCCGCAACAATTCCTCCTATCAAGATAGGGAAGTCTTCTATGAAAGGCTATTCTACGAAGCCCAGGAAAAGAACCTCTATTCCTTCCCCGAAATCGCCGTTGGCGACTTCAAGGTGAAGCAATTATTGGGCGATGAGACCCCCGAAAAGGACATCGACCTCTACTTCAACGATTTCCTCGACACCTACCAAAGCTACATCAAGAGGAACCTCATCCCCAACCTCTACCGCAAAGCGCTCATCAAGGATTACCTAATCCGCACCAATAGCGGCGTCTTAGGACGTAGCTATGCCAGGAAGATCTCCTATATCGCCCTTCCCGACATCTCCTCTAGCGCCTCCGCGGCCCAAAACCTGATCCGTGCCTTCTGCAAGCTCTGCCTAGAAGCCGATAACGTCGCCGACGAATTCCGCGACCTCCGCTTCCTCGACAAGCTCTATTGCGGCACCGTCGCCCAGACGGGGGACGAATGGACCAAGGCCCAGGAAGTCTATACCGAAGCCGGCTGGACCCTAGGCGGTTGGACCGATGAAACCGCCACCGACATCGATGAGAGCAAGATCTACGTCGAATCCACCATGGGTGCGACCGTCAAGGATTACAACGAACTCTCCGATGACCGCAACATCTCCGGTTCCTCCACCGACTTCACCAATTCCGGTGCCTACGTCAAGGAAATCGGCCTCGAGATCAAGGAAAGGGGTATCCAAAACACCTCCAAGGTCACCGAGGGCTGGTATAACGCCTCCTCCTCCTTGTCCCTACTTAACGACCTCAAGGACCGCCTATTCAAGATCACGGTCGCCAACGAAGTCGACTCCGACGAGGGCGAGACCTTCGGTAAGTACGTCCAGGGTTCCTACTACATGGTCCCCAAGACCTACGAAAGGACCGAATCCTACCCCTACGCCGTCTATGACAAGTCCTCCTCCACCTGGTATATCTGCCGCGTCGATCAGGCCGTCAAAGCCGCCAAACTCAATAGCGAAGGCGACGAATCCTACGACAACGCCAATATCGGCAAAGGATTCGGCAGCGATGGCAAGATGAGCCTCAACCAGGTCAAGTGGGCCGTCGCGGACCTTCTCGCCGACACCGACTCCTACAAGAACGCCGCCAACCAAGAAGCCGTCGAGAAAATGGCCTTGAGCTTCCACGATCAGGAAGTCTACAACTACTTCGTCAAGACCTTCCCCGACCTCTTCGAGTAAGGCCAAACCCCTAACCCTATGGCACCCTACCTTTCTAGGGTGCCTTTTTTTAGTCCTTCTTTCCTATAACCCAAGCAAGGCAAAAGGATTACAATATCCCTATAAAGGCGATTCTAGCGTGAAAGGAGGCCCAATATGGCCGATGATGTATTCTGCATGATAATCAACGGGGAAATACCCTCTACGAAGGTTTATGAGGACGATGCGGTCCTCGCGATCCTAGATATCTCCCAGGCCACCAGGGGCCATACCCTAGTAATGCCCAAAGCCCACTACTCCAATATCCTCCATTGCCCTCCCGAACTCGTCCACCGCGTCTATGACGTGGCCCAGAAAATCGGCCAGGCCGCAATCGTCTCCATGGGCGCGACGGGGGTCAATATCCTTACCAATGCCGGGGAATCCGCGGGCCAAACCGTACCCCATTTCCATGTCCATGTCTTGCCTCGCTATGACCATGAAAACAATGGCTTTGAGATCACGATGAAAGACAATAAACCCGATACATTAGCTTTGCCAGCCATCGCGGAAGAATTAAGGAAAAACCTCAAATTTTAAGACAAATATGTCGTTTTTAAAGGGTTTTCTAACCTAGAAGCCCTTTTTATTTGAACGCCTTGTCCGTTAGTCTATGGTAAGCATGCTTACTCGTTTAACTAATAAGGAAGGTAAGAAAAGGAAGGTAAGAAAATGAAGATCGAAATCAGATATTTCTCCAAACTCGGCCACACCAAAGACATCGCCAATGCTATCGGTGAGGAACTAGGTGTCGAGGCCAAATCCATCGTCGACGAACCTTCTTTAAAGGAGAAGGTCGATATCCTTTTCCTTGGCGGCGCACCCTATGCCAACGTCATGGACAATAAGCTTAGGCAATTCGCCAAAAGCCTAGATAAGGGCATGGTGGACTTAGTCGTCTTGTTCACTACCTCCAACTGGTCTAGGAGGACAATACGTTCGTTAAGGAAGATCTTGCTTGGGAAAGGCATCAAGGTAAACGAAGAATATTTCTACGCCCATATGCTCAATATCAAAAACAGGATCCCCGAGGCGAAGAAGTTCGCCAATAGGGTCATCGAAGAAAATAAGTAGGCACTTCCATATAAAAATGGAGGCATCCGCGTAGGTGCCTCCATTTTCTTTGTTAAGAAATGGTTATTCGTCTTTACTGGGCCTAGTGCCGGCGGGTTCTTCCTCGTCTTTGGTATACATCGGCTTATAGAAATAACGGTTGTCCATCGAGTAGATCTTCGCGGTCCATTCGCCCTTTTCTATTCCTTCATAGGCTTTGGAGAGGATCATCATCTTGGCATCGATATCATCGATCATGGCGATGGCTTGGCTCTCCCTAGTCAAAGGACGGATCGCCGCGCCGAATTCGGGCTGATTGTGATGGGAGATTAGGATATGCTCGAAGATGACGGCCACTTCCTTCTTATGGAAGGCAAGGCTGGTCTTATCGGCCTGCTCTTCTTCGGGTAGTGTATCGAAATCGAAATAATGGAGTTCGTTCGCGGCCTCCCTAACGATGTCTTGCCCTAAGACTAGGTGACCGACGAGTTTTCCTTCTAATGTGTAGCTAGTCGCGATCGGGCCAGATAATTCCAAGGTTTTGCCAATATCGTGTAGCATTGCCCCGGCGACCAATATGTCGCGATTTAACGCCGGATAGATTTTGGCGACTTCCCTAGCCAAATCCGCCATCGTAAGGGAATGGTAGAGGAGGCCATGCAGATAATTGTGGTGGTTGCTTACCGCGGCCGGCCATTCGCGGTACTTCTTATAGAATTTATTGAAGACGCATTTGACCAAATCCAATACCACGGGGTCTTCGATTTCGGCGATGTAGGCCTTGCATTTGTTATGGAGTTCGACCAATGGGATGGGGGCGCTAGGAATAAGTTCGTCTAGGGAAACCTCGTCGATACGGAGCACCCTGCCGCCGAATACCTTGCCCTGCATCTTCTTGTCGAAGGTATTGGCGCTTAGATCGACCTCAACGAAATTGCCTTTGGCAAAGATATCGCTATCGCCATCGTTTACGTCCCATTTGCGGGCGTCTAGGCTACCGGAAGCGTCTTCCAAAGCCAAAGTGAAATAGTTTTTGCCATTATTGCTAACGCATTTCTTGCAGTCTTTCACGACTACGCGCAACAGGGTCCTATCCCCATCGCGGAGAGCTGATATCTTCATTTGAATTCCTCCTGGATCAATTCGTTGATGTCGTCATAGTGATAGCCCTTCCTAAGGAGGTGGGCCAATATCTTCTGCTTCCTCTTATAGAGGTCGTCGATCTTGTAGTATTTATGCCTTGCGAGGTAGAAATCCTTTTCTAGTAGCTCCCTTTCTAGTTCCTCGGGGGTTTCCTCGATGCATTCCTCAATCACCTTCTTGGCCAAGGTATGGTCATAGCCTCTTCCAAGAAGATATTCATACGCCCTTTCCTTTTTCTTTTCGTAAGGGTATTTGGCGTATTTCTTATTTAGGGCAAGGCAACACCGCGTCGCCCTCTCCTCTTCCTCTTCGTCAGGGAAATCGAATTTGGAGAGCACTTCCTCGCCAATGCCTTTTTCCTTTAGCCTTGCTATGGTCTTGTTTTTGCCATAGAGGCGGAATTCGGCGATATCCTCGACGTAGATCCTCGCATATTCCTCGTCGTTGATTAGACCATCGTTGATAAGCCTGGCGACAACGCGCTTGGCAACGATTGGCTCTGCGCCCTTACCGATCAATTTGCCCCTAAGGACATAGGAGGTGTACATATCCTTCGACAATAGGCGCAGGGCATAGACATAATAATCGTCCTCCTCCGCGTATTTTAGGATCTTCTTCATCTCCTCGGGCTCGATCTTTTTGCCCACGTAAAGAAGGAATTCCACATAGGCGTCGGGGGAAAGGGAGACCTTTTCCCCATTAGAAAAGGAGATGGATACGGACTTCTTCTTTTCCTTGACCGAAACGACGGTAATATCACCAATATTTTTTTCTGACACGGTTATATACCTCCATGACCCTTTCGTAGAATTTTTCCAAGGAATAGCTTTCCAGATTTTTCAAAGCCGCTTCCTTCATTTTCCTTTTCTCTTCGTTAGAGAAACCTAGCATTTCCTCCAACTTAACCGCGAAATCGTCCTCGTCGAAGAAGAATTTCCCAGTCACCCCGTCTATGATCGTCCCAACTAGGTTATCGTCGAATCTGGCCAAGACAAGGTTCTCCGCCGCCATGGCCTCAATAAAGGTAAGGCCTTGGGTTTCCGATAGGGACGCCGAGACGAATATGTCGCCAAGATGATAGAAGTTTTGGGTTTTGTCCTGATCGACCTTGCCCGTGAAGATGACGTCTTTTTTAAGCCCTAGTTCCTCGGCCAATAGCTTTAACGAGTCTTCCGCGGGGCCCCAGCCGGTGATGACGAGCTTCGTCTTGGAACTAGGATGGGTCTTCAAAAATTTCGCATATCCCCTAATCAAGACGTCGATGCTTTTTTCCTCGGCAATCCTACCTAAGGAAAGGATCACCGTCTCATCTTCCGCGATGCCATATCTGCTCTTTAGTTGGGCGGTAAGCCCTTTGTCTTCGTTTTCCTTGGAAAACCTCGTCAGTTCGATGCCGGTAGGGATAACCGAAATCGTCCTATCCACGCCAACGAAACGAAGGTAGTCCTTACTCTTCTCACTTGGGGAGATGATTTCATCGTATAACACGCTTTTGCCGCGATAAAATAGCCTTACGATATTCCTAGCGGCCCTTTCGAAGTGGCCCTTGGTCACGTAATAGGTATAATCCTCGATCATCGTATGGTAGGTATAGATGGCCCCGATTTTGAATTTGGCGGCCACAAAAGAACCGAATACGCCTACGCCGATATCGGATTGGATATGGACGATCTCGGGCCCAAAATCCTCGACGTACTTCATCGCTTCCTTGCTATAGAACTTGGTCATGCGGTAGCCATAGACATATTCCTTGCCAGGAAGGCGAAGCACGTTATCGGTCATCTCGATCCTGTCGTTAAAGGGGTTCGTGGTCACGATCAAAACGTCATGGCCATGCTTTTCTAACATCTTCGCGAGGTTGTTGGTGGAAGTGGCCACGCCGTTGATTTCGGGAAGATAGGTATCGGTAAACAAGGCTACTCTCATACGTCCCAGCTCTCCCATTCTTCGTTATCCTTGATCTTCTTCCTGGACTTGAAGATCCTCTTCTTTTCCTTCACGGGTTTCTCCTTAACGGGTTTGGCCTTGGTTGAAGCGGGCCTAACGGGCTTTGCGCCTCCATCCTTATCCTCGTTTTTGGCAAGGGGATTCTTCAGTCTGCCCGTTTTTAGGTTCAATAGTTTCTGTTGCAAGGCACGGCGGGACATCTGGGTCGTCTCATACATGGTATCCGCGGTCGCGGAACGCTCGGTCATAGTCGACATGGTAAGGGCGACGAAGGTCTTGCGGTTGGCGCTTTGAAGCGGCTGATTGTGGCGGCTACGGTAGAATGCGGCGGTGAATCCGGAAACGACAAGGGGCACGTGGAAGGTGACGATCCTCCATAAGATCTGCGTGGAGGAAAGAACGACCGAAAGGTTATTGATGTTCGTGCTTGTCACCCCGTTATATTCCTTGAAATAGGATGGGAAAAGCAATGTGTAGAATAGTTCCGATACGCCTGCGGCGCCAGGAATTGGGAGTAAGCCCGTGACCATTTGGTGGAAGGCGCCTAGGAAGGAGGCGTCCATCATCATATGGAAGGAGAATCCATCGGCCGCATCGCCCCATGCGTCCATGGCCATACCCGCGAAATAGGGTATCGATAGGCGGCAGAACAAAAGGATGGTGAACAATATCAAGTTGAGCACGACCACCGGGATGTTGGAGGAAAGGCGCTTCAGCTCGATTTTGAAGTTCTCTACCTGAGCCCTTAAATTCTCCCTGGTGACATCGGGCTTTTTGACGAGTTTGATCTTGGCGAGGAAACCGACGACATAGTGCAGGACGAAGTTATGGAACCCATGCCAGAAGCTCATCGTGAAAAGAAGCAAAATGACCGATACGTTAAGCAAGAATCCGGCGATGATAAGGGGAATCATCGATATTTCGCCTAGACCCTCTAACCCGGGGATGACGACGGTTAACTTCAATATGGCCTCCCTTTCGACGATGAAGGCGACCACGTCATATATCAAAAGCGCGCTTTGGTAGAGGATGAACCACATAACCATGATGGAGGCGGCGTTAGAGACGACGACGCCTTGGCTTCTAAGGGTGTAGATCTGCATGACCTGACCCCCACTTGCGCCAGGGGTGACGTCGCTATAGAACTGGCCAACCAAACTGGTGGCCAAGCCTTGGTGAAAACGGTATCTCCTGGTGTAAAGCCTACAGAAGACGAAAATGATGAGGCCATCCACCAAATAGGAGAGGAAGACGATGCCAATCATGAGCAAGACATAGCGCCAATCGCTGCTTACCAAAGCCTGCAAGGTTCCCTGGAAGTTGTCTTTTAGGGAGAGCCATAGCGAAATGCCGGTCGCGACGAAAACGATCAAGATATAGATGATGTACTTGACCTTCTTGTGGGAATCCTTGGTTCCCGGGGTTTCCGTTGGCGACTTTTTGATGTCCATAATCTAAGGTTTCAGACTTTTCAAACTGAAAAGACTGAATGTAATTTTAACTCTTGTAGAGCATAAATGAAACCTACCCCACGCCCGTTACCTCCCGATTTGAGGGTGAAAATCTTGGCCCAATCACTTTACATTCAGCCTGATTCCCTAAATTCAACTTTACACTTTCTTTTGCTTCATTCCCCGTTCAAATAAAACGTAAAAAACGTGCAAATTCTCTATTAAAACACGCTAAAACCCCATTTTTCTCATTTTCAAAAAAATTTTTTAAGCGATTTAGGAGAAAGTTATTAACTTTACAAAATTTGACAAAACTTTACACTTTGGTTTACAATGTTGCCGAACCAAGAAAAGGAGGTAGCAAATGAGAATAAGCGACGCCATCACCATCACCGAACTCTCGAGGCTATTGAAGAAATCGAGACCGACCGTCTATAAGTACATCTCCGACTTCGAATCCGGGGATGAGCTTGCCGTGCCCCAGGCAGTGTGCGATCTCTTCCACCTAATCATCGACTCGGAGATCTCCAAGGCCGAAATCACAAGATACTGCAAAAAGCGCTTTGGGGAACCTGACATCTCCATCTCCGAGCAATGCCAGGACATCATCGAACTATTGAAACGCTACGAGAAAAGAATCGACCTCGACCGCATTGAAAAGATCATCAGAAAGGAAATCGAAAGACTATGAACCAAAAACGCCGTTCCGCTTTGGAAAGAGATATCGTCACCTCGCTTAGGAGATACCGTCTCCAAGAGGAAATCCGCATCATAGAAGAAGAGAAGGCAGCCACCGCAGCCACTTCTGAGAAAGAAACCAAGAAGGGCTTTGTCCAAACCGTCAAAAGCATGCTGAAGCAAGACGTAAGGGACATCAAAAGCAAAGTGACCGGCGACGACCTCCCCAAGGCCAAAAAGAACCTTGAGGACTTCGAAGCTAGCGTTGAAGATCCTTCAAGCACCGATTACACAACCGACATCGAAGACTTCAAAAGGATATTGGACGTCTATTTCGACCGCGATGGCGGTAGCGCAAGGCTAAGCATGGCCTTAGAGCTTGGATTCGATGAATTCGATCAGGAAAAACCCAAGTTCCTACGCACCGATAAATCCCGCGAATCCTTGTCCTCACTACTTCTAGGCGATCCCAAGAAACTCGGCGAGATGCTGGCCTTCTATTCCTATTCCTACCGTCAAATCGGCGCCCCAAAGGCCAATACCTTCTCCAAAGGGTTCCTTATCGGGCTTACCGCCGGTAGCCTAGCGATGTTTGGAATCCCCCTATTCCTATTCGGCGCCTTCCGCTCGAAAGCCGCGATGGCCGCGGCCGGGGGAGTTGCCGCGGTTGGGGCGAGCGAACTGCTCCTATTCTCCACCCTCGTTGGCAGCGGCTTCATCAAAAAGAACAAATATAAGAGGAAGTCCGTGCGTCACGTGAAAGCCATGGCGAAGAATTGCCTCGACACCGAGATCGCCTGCTCCATCGCCACCGCTTTGACCCTATATGAATTCTCCGCCAAGGAAGACGAAGAGAAGGCGAAGGAAACGCTGGATCTATTGATCAAAATGGTCGATGACATCCGCGCCGACGCCGAATTTATGGGGTTGGTCGAACGCGTCAACACAAAGGAAAACCTCAAGAAGATTGTCGTTTGCGATAACGCCATCAACCATATCGGCAAATTGATCCTTGGGGAAGCCATCACCTCGACAAAAGGCGAAGAATCCCCAAAAGATGCGACCACATCTATATAAATTAACACAACACTTTTATGAAAAGGGAGGTTTTATAAAGCCTCTCTTTCGTCTAGAATAAAGTATACTAGGTACCTTGAACTTTAAAGTTCAACCCAAATAAGCGATCCAAAACGAAGGAGGATTACACAATGGGCGAATTAACAGACAGGCAAACTCAGAAATATATCCGCAGGGGCAGAGGCAGAGGTTGGAAGAACCTCCTCTGGTGGCTATTCGGCTTCCTAACCCCGCTTATCCTAATCGGAACCGCGGCGGCGGTCGCCGTGTTCGCGATCCCCGTTTCCACCTATACCGGCGGCAACGAATTCTTCATCCCCGAAATCGCAAACGGCACCATTTTCAACTTCGTTCAGAACTATACCAAATACACCGTCGCCGACCTCCCGATCGTCGAAAAGTTGCTCAGGCAATACGTCGATGAGGGCGAGCTAAACAAATACATCGAACTCAATTACGATAACATCAACGGCATCAAGCTCGATGGCTCCACCTTCGACGACAAGGACTTCGACATCAATAACTATGTCACCGTCACCGCTTCCATCAGAAGCCTAGGATTCGAAAACGAAATGGGCGACTTCGGCAAACTTAGCGCCTTCTCCTCCTGGGATGAGGTAACCGAAGAAGTCGATACCTCCGCCAGCAACTTCGATCCCAAACTATATTATTATAAGGTTAATACCGCTAGCTCGAGCTCCAAGGTAAAGTGCAAGCCGATCACCGATCCTTCCGGCAACACCTATGCCAGGGCCTTCAACGACGATAAGTCGAAGGTCGAAGGCGCGACCTTGCCCTACTATTACCCCGCGCTATTCGATTTGCCCATTTTCGACATGACCAACGTCATCGGCAACCGCGTCGGTACCTCCAAAGCCGTCTCGTTGCTTAATATGTTCGGCATCGAATCCACCTCGATGTTAGGCAAAATCGTCGGCGATAGGACCGTTACCGGGCTTAGCACCCTTTCCACCAAGGACATCAAGTTGTCCGTGATCATGGACCTAAGCCAGAACGCAAAGCTTAGCAGCATCCTCACCTCCGTCACCGGAGTGGAAAAGGCCAATGACATCACCCTAGCCGACATGGAGAAGGAATGGAACACCTCCGCCATCAAGCTAAGCACCGTCATGGACTTCAGCCAAAACGAAAAGCTTACGGCCATCCTCACCGACCTCACCGGGGCAAGCGACGTAAACGAAATCACCCTAGGCGACCTAGAATCCGACCTAAATACCGATAACATCCGCCTTGAGACCTTCCTCCCCGAGGCGCAAAACCAAAGCCTATACGACATCATCCGTTCGGCCCAAAACCTAGAACCCGGCTCCGTCATCAGGATCGGCAGCCTCAATGGTATCAACACCGATAACATCAAGATGACCGTTGTCATCCCCTATGACACCGATAGCACCGACCTCTACCGCATCCTCTCCTCTTGCTGCAGAGACGAAAACGGCGACCCGATCGCACCGGAAAACATCACCGTCAGGGATGTCCACAAGATGCAATCCGACAAAGCGCGTCTAGCCGACCTACTCAAAAACACGACCGCGGATAGCCAAATCGCCAAGATCCTCGCCTCCGCCTGCAATAAGAGCTATGAGGCATTGACCGTCGGCGACCTTTCGAGCTTCAATGCCCAAAACATCAAGATCAAGGATATCGGCACCATCGATGATTCGACCTTCAATATCCTCGCCCAAGGCTCTGGATTCACCGGCGATAAAGAGAACCTAACCGTTGGCGCCATCGAAACCTTCAACATCAAAAACGTCTATATCACCAACGTCATCGGCCAAACCACCGAAAACGAAAAGCTCTACACGATCCTAGAAAGCACCCTAGGCGTCACCAGGGCCAACATGAAGGTAAGCGACCTCGATAACTTCAACATCAATAACTGCAAACTCTCGACCATCCTCTCCACCACCAATAACGAAACCCTATTCAGCATCCTCAACGATGCCACTGGCAAAGATCAAGACACCATCACCGTCGGCGACCTAGATTCCGGCATCAACTTCGATAACGTCAAACTCACTTCCCTATTGCCCTATGCCGGCAACGAGAAGATGTATGACATCCTGGTCGAATGCACCTCCGCCACAAGCTATACCGAAGTCACCATCGATAGCCTTAAGGCGTTTAGCACCGGCGACTTGCACCTTTCCACCATCGTCGATTACACCGGCAACGAGAAGATGTATGACATCTTGGTCGAGTGCACCCCCGCCACAAACTATAGCGAAGTCACCGTCAGCAGCCTTTCTAGCTTCAGCACGGATAACCTCCATTTGTGCAAGGTCCTCGATCCCGCCACCAACGGCCCCCTATACGACATCCTCAGGGAAGGTTTGGGCGCCGCGGATAACGAAAGCATCAAGATGAGCGATTTCAGCAGCTTCGATATCACCACCGTCAGCCTAAAGACCGTCCTAACCGACAAAAACGGCAACGCCATCGTCACCGGCAACGCCATCTTGGATAAGCTACGCGAAGACGAAACCGTCACCATTGGCAACATCGGCACCAAATTCGATGAAATCGAGCTCTACGAAGCCTATGGCGCGGATGTCTTCACCACCGATAGTTCCCTCTCCGTCAGGAAAGATAAGTATAGAAGGGAACAGCAAAGCGACGGCTATCACTATATCCTAGACGCCTCTGGCACCTACTATGTCTCAAAGAACGCCAACACCTGGCTCCTATTCTGCTATGACGTCGTTAGCGTCAACGGTTCTAACGGCTGCCCCACCGAATATAAGCCCTCGACCGCCAATTTCGGCAACCTAGCCGATGGTAACCTCAGCACCAAGATCACCGCCACCACGATCTATAACCTCATCGCCGGCGGCATCATCAGCGAAGGCGGAACCCCCTATAAGGATGCCGTCACCGCCATGACCATCGACGCCGTCATCGCCGCGATCAACGCAGTGTCTTGATCTTTGGGATTAAGGAGAAAAACATGAGAATCAAACTAAAGCCCGCGGCCAACGTCGTGCCGCTACCCGTTTTGATGATTGCCACCTATAACGAAGATGGTACCTGCAACGTCATGAACGCGGCCTGGGGAACCCAATATAGCGAAGATGTCATCTCCGTTTATCTCTCTAAGCATAAAACCACCGAGAACATGTTTAGAACCAAAGCCTTTACCGTAAGCTTCGCCACTAGGAAAACGGTAGAGGAAAGCGACTACTTCGGAATTGTCAGCGGACATAAGGCCAACAAGGTCGGAAAAGTCAATTTCCACCCCATTAGAAGCGAAGTGGTGGATGCTCCATTGCTAGAAGAATATCCCCTGACCCTAGAATGTGAAATCGATCACCTCGACGAAGATGGACCAGACGCCTATATCCTTTTTGGCAAGGTCAAAGGCGTCAGCGTAGACGAAAGCGTTTTGACCGATGGCAAAGTCGATATTGAAAAGCTTGAGCCCATTGCCTTTTGCCCCTATGACCATACTTACCGCGTGGTTGGCGAAGTGGCTGGGAAAGCGTTCAATTGCGGTTTGAAATTCCGTTAATCAACCCGCATAAGATTAAAGAGGGCGAAACGTAATTGCTTCGCCTTTTTTTGTGGCAAATATTGGGGTTTTGCGCCATAAAAATAATTTTTGCAGGGTTTTAGAACAAAAATTAGCGGCCCCGAAGGACCGCTAAATTGAACTATGGCGCGACTAAGTCTTAGGAGACTTTGCTAACGCTAGAAAGACTTCCATAGTCGCTATAGGCGGTGCATCCGCTGAAGGAGGCTCCGCTATAGAGCTTGCCAGTGGTGACGGTGCCGTTAGCGAAGGTTAGAGTATAGGCATATCCGCCGCTATAGGTGCCGCTTTTGCTGGATTTGGTGACGCCGCTATAGGAGACGTTCCCATATCCGAAGACCGCGAGGGTACCGCCTTTTACGGAGACCGTGTTATCGGCGTCGATCGCCGCCATGTTCTCAGAATTGGGGCCGCTAGCAACAACGATACCCGCCGTCTGAGTATAATAGCCATTACTGTCAATACAATCAGTATCTCCGCTAGTGGGGACAGAAGCGAATAGATAGCCGCCGGTGACATTGATATTGGGAGTCTTTGCAGGGCCGCTACTTCCGGCGTTGACCGCATCGTCGGTAGCATAGACATAGCTTTCGCCACCGCTTATTGCAATCTGGTTGCCTTCTAATGCCTCATAGGATTCGGAGACGTTTATGGTGCCACCGGAGATATTGAGGTTATAGTCGGCATGGATGCCATCGTCTTTGGAAACCACGTCGATTGTGCCACCGGAGATATAGACGTTGCCTACGCCGGTTTCGCCATTATCCAAGACATCGCCATAATTGGCATGGATACCATCGTCGGCTGCTTCGATATCGATGGTGCCACCAGAGACATAGATCTCATTGGCGGCCTTGATGCCCTTAGCGGAGACATCGCTACTTTCGGAGGTGGAGCTGCTTCCGCTGCCGCCAGGACCCCAACCGCCGCTAGATTGAGCGCTATAGGTGGTCCAGCCCGAGGTGGAGATGGAAGATCCGCTTAACGAGAAGGTGACGGTGTCGTAGTTGGTGTTGATGGTGTCGCCGCTACTGCAAGCCACATAGGTGGACGTACTATCCTCGCTTTGGCTGGAAGAGAAGGCATAGATTTTGAAGTTGCCATAATTGCTAGGACGGTCAAGGTCATAGTAATAATAGGTAGAACTTCCGCCCATTCCCCTGCCGCCGCTGCTCATTGAGGTCAAATAATCGGCATCGGACCAGGAATAGTTGCCATCGTTATCGTAGAAATAGACGGCATAGCGGTAGGAAGAGTAATTGCTCGTGGTACGTAGATACATCGTCTCGGTCGAACTTTCGATTACGTCACCCGTATAAGAGGAATAGCTATTGGTCTTCATATTGACCGTGCCACCCTGGATATCAACATTATAGGCCGCGTCGATTGCGTCGCAGGCGGCATAGATATCGACGGTGCCATCTATGATCGTAACGGTACCCCTTTGCTTTGAGGTGGAACTAGAGATATCGCTATCGCTTGTCTTGATGCCATCTCCGCCGGTAGAAATAACCGTTAAGGTACCGGATTTGATTTCGACGGAGTCATTGCCTTTGAGTGCATTGTTGGGGGCGGTGACCTTTAGGGTCTGTTTTTGGATGGTTAGGTCCTTTGTGGAGTGAACGCCGTTATTGTAGGTGCCGGTAACCGTTAATTCGCCAGTCCCCTTAAGCTTAAGGTCGCACTTGGAATAGATCGCACCATTACCCTGAGTATCATCCTCAGTTGATTCTAAATCACGTAAATCGGTAACCGTGTTGGTGGTTCCGCTTTTTGCCGAGATATCGACGCCGTCGGCATTGGAAATATATATCGGGGAGTTCTCGCCATAGGAGATATTGACCCCATTCAAATCGATTTCAACGGAGTCCTCATCACCTGCTTCTACAACGATTTGGGCCTCTTTGGTGCCGGTGACGGTATAGGTTCCGGCGCTAAGAAGGGTATAGACATTATCGACGATGGTCATGGAACCATCGGTGGTGGAGCAGAAGTCGTCGCCAAGGGTGGTTTCAACAGAACTCGATTCTTCGCTAGTATCTTCAGAGGAATCCTCACTTGTTTCTTCGGAGGATTCTTCGCTGGAAGAGGATTCTTCGCTACTTTCTTCTTCCGAACTGCTTTCTATGCTTGTAGACTCGCTGCTACTTTCCTCTTCGGAACTGCTTTCTTTAGAAGAGGATTCGGAGGAGGATTCCGAGCTTTCTTCGCTATCCGAAGAGCTAGATTCCTCATCGCTACTAGACGAATGGGAATGGTGACCTCCCTTAGAGGAAGATTCATCGCTACTTTCCTCGTCGCTGCTTTCTTCTGCTGAGCTAGAGGTTGCGGCGCTACTGGAATCCCCATCGGTAGACGAGGCTACGGTAGCGGAAGTTTCGGTTTCGCTAGAAGAAGCCGTCGTAGACGAATCAGCGGTTTTCGCCCCGCAGCTAGCCATTGTCACGGCAGCCAGGGAGAGAACCAATAAACGTAATTTTTTCATAATGCACTCCTTACGATAGCCTCATCGTACAAGGGCTAACTTAAAAATAACTAAATGGCGAAAATCTATTTATTAATTTGGTTACGCGCGCGTGCAAAAAGGGCAAATACCCCTTGAATTGTTTTAAAAGAAGAGTATGGTTAGCGGTTTTGCTCATGGGGCAAAACAAAAAACATTCGAAGAAAGGAGGGATAATCATGATCCAATTCATCATCACCCACCTCGCCAATAAAGCACAGTCGAAGAGGAAGCAAAATAAAGAAAGCTTCCTTCGCCGTCACCAAGACGAGGTCGCGGAAGCCTACGCAATCAATTATATCGGTAACATCAATAACGACTTCATGAACTAGAAGCGCAAGGAAAAAAGAGGAAAGAATCGAGGCTGGAATGGGCAAAGGGCCCAATCCGGTTTTCTTTTTATCTTCGTCCCCCCACCGAATTCGGCGTCAAAATCCGCTCTTCCTTTTCTTTCCCCTCTTCACTATAATTTTTTGGCTTTAGGGAATACCCTAATGGCAGTTGCGGGCGTGGCGGAATAGGCAGACGCGTATGACTTAGGATCATATGGGCAACCGTGCAGGTTCGATTCCTGTCGCCCGCACCATTCTGGTCTTATAATCTCTGATACAATGTCAGGGATTTTTTCTATTTTTGTTACTTTTTATTAGGTTTTGGCTTTTCATTGATTTAACATGATAGATTTTTGTCAAAAATAAATAGGAAATAATGGCAAAAATATTGAGAATATGGCAAAAATATGATATCATTTAAATACGAGATGATAAAAATGTATCGTGAATCAGAAGTTGTTGAATTAAAAGAAAAATATGTTGATGCAATTATTAGAGATATTGTTGCTTTTCTAAATGCCAATGGTGGAGATATCTTTGTGGGTGTAACTGATTGGGGCGATGTCTTAGGTATTCTAGATAAAGATTTGGATGAAACACAAAGAAAGATATCAGACATCATTACAATGCAAATAGAACCTAATCCACAAAACGAAATATCTACCGCTTTATTAACTGAGGATGGGAAAAGAATAATTAAAATATCAGTTCCTAAAGGATACAAACCTATTTACTGTATTAAGAAATACGGTTATTCATCCAAAGGATGTCTTATTAGGGTAGGCACGACTTGTAAAGAAATGAGCCCAGAAGAAATTGAATATCGTTATTCTAAAAACTTTATTGATAATGATTTCATTTTAGAAGCACCTGCCCATTATTCTCCTTTGTCCTTTGACATGATGAAGATTCTTTTAACAAGCAGAGGATACCATATTAACGAGTTATCCTTTGAACAGAGTTTTAACTTATTAAGAAAAGACGGCTCTTACAATTTGATGGCGGAATT
>JAILEX010000027.1 GCA_024687185.1 Bacilli bacterium
AAAAAGGAAGCCGTCCTTAACGAAACCCTCCTCCACAAATGGGCAAGCGAGGAGGAGATCGCGGAGTTCGCCTACTTCCTAGTGGCCGTCAACAAAAGCATGACCGGCGAAGATATCCTCGTGGATAACGGGGAGATGCTAAAAAGCAACTTCATCTACTAAAAAGAAATAAAAAAGTGGGTTTTTGCGAGGGATTTCGCATCTAAACCCACTTTTTTCTTATTGGGAATGCTTAGGCTTTGGTGGCGATTTTCACGGCTTCGGCGATCTTTTGCTGCATGTTGTTTTCATGTAGGTGGATGGCCTCGGCGATCGACATGGAGACGGAATCGCGCTTGGCCCTGCCATGGCATTTCAAGACGATTTTGCTTACGCCTAGCAAAGGGGCGCTGGCCTTATGGGCGTTACCGATGACGCTTTTGATTTCGTTGAGGTGCTTTTTCATCGGGAGGGCACCGAGTTTGGTGAAGAGGTTTTTGTAGAAGACGTTTTTGAACATCCCGGAGATCCATAACGCGGTCTCTTCGATGGCCTTGACGTAGATATTGCCCCAGAAGCCGTCGCAGACGACGACGTCGCATTCGCCCCTGGTTACGTGGTCGGCTTCGATGTTGCCAACGAAATTTAATCCGCTTTCCTTCAATAAGGAATAGGTTTCCTTGGCAAGCGCATTGCCCTTGCCCTCTTCGCTACCGACGTTAAGAAGTCCAACGCGGGGGTTTTCGATGCCGATCGAGGAAAGGTAATTGGAAGCCATCAAAGCGAATTGGAGAAGGTATTCGCTGGTGCAGTCCATATTGGCCCCGGCATCGAGTAGGCGGATGAGGCCGCCGTTTTCGTTGGGGAAGGTGGACATCAAAGCCGGACGCTTGACCCCAGGCAAACGGCCAAGGCCGAAGATGCCCCCAGCCAATACCGCGCCGGTAGGACCTGCGGTGATCACACCGTCGATATCCTCCCTTTTCTTGGCTTCGCGGTAGCAAATCGCGAGGGAGCAATCGGGTTTTTCGCGCAAGAAATTGGCGGGGTGGTCGGTATTTAGGACGGCTCCGTTGGCCGCGATCATTTCAACGCGGCTTAGATCCGCGTTTTCTTTCTTTAGCGTTTCCTCGGTGACTTTGTTGTCGCCGACGATGACAAGTTGCAAATCCTTATTCTGGTTTAGGGCGTCCACGCATCCTAGCAAGATCTCGCTGGGCGCATTGTCCCCTCCTAGGGAATCAACGATTATCTTCATGGTTCTTCTCCTTATTCGTTACGTAGGGATTTTACTACGCGAAGTCCCTCCTTGCTTCAATTTTGAACTTCCTTTCCCTAAAAAATGTCGACTATATTTCGCAATGCCGCCATCTAAGGCGATAAATGTGATAACATTTGCCGGCTTGCCCATAAAGGCAAGGAGGAATCCATGGACGAAAATAAGCGCGAAACCTTCGAACGTTGCATCGCCGAAAGCCATGACAACCAGCTTTCCATCCTAAAAAGCGAGAGATGCGGTTGCTATTGCTGCGGGAGCGTTTTTTCCGCACGCGACATCGTGGATTGGGATGAGCGCGATGGCGCCATCGACGCCCTTTGCCCCGCATGTGGCATGGCTGGGGTGTATGGCGATTCCGACACGGTCAAAATCGACGAGAAGTTCGCCGAGGAAGTGAAGGAATACGCTAGGTCGACCCTTGGGGACGGCTTTGCCGCAAGCGAGATCAAACGCTATTGCGACGCCTATGCGCAGGGGAGGATCAACCGTAGCAAAACAAGCGAATCGCTATATTTTTCCTATGGTTTGGCACTAGCCTTCCAAATCCATGATGACACCCATCTTATGGCCGCGATCCATCTGATCGCCTTTGGCGGGGAATATCTCGAACCCGCCCCGGAGATGGCCATCTCGATCCTGAAGCGTCC
This sequence comes from Bacilli bacterium, assembly GCA_024687185.1. Lineage (GTDB taxonomy): Bacteria > Bacillota_I > Bacilli_A > RFN20 > CAG-826 > Alloenteromonas. The sequence goes on from JAILEX010000027.1 coordinate 1,906, forward strand.
CTTCTTCGCCGACGATGCGGCCGCTTTGACGATCCTTTCTTCCCTTTATAGCGCACATAAGGGAAGCGAAAAGGAAGCAACCCAAGACAAACACGCCTATGAATGCGCCTATAAGGCCTCTTTGCTAGGAGGGCTATTGGGCAGATGCTATCTTTACGATTATACCTATGAGGGCACTGGGACGAAGAAGAACCCGGTTTTGGCGAGCACCATCCTTTTCGCCGTCATCGATGAGGTCTTGGACAGCACCCGCGGCTCCACTAGGTACAACAATCCCGAACTATTCGAATATTTCGCTAGGCTAGGCGACGATTGCGTCGAAAACGAAAACCCGATGTATCGCGACGCGGTGAGGTTTTATCTGCTCGCCGACCATTTCGCCTCCGAGGTCAATACGCCCTTTTATGAAGACGTTAGGAAGGAACTAGCCGAGGATTTAGAGGAAGCAAAGGACAAATTCGGCGCGATCGAAGGGCCCATGATGATGGATGAGCATACCTTCTACGACACCTTCGCGGATTATCGCCATTGCTCTTTGCCAATCGATATCAGCCACGTCGAATATAACGATACATTGCAGACCCTTTCCATTACCCTAGCCCCTACAAGCGAATATATCCTACTCGACGCCTCTAGCGCCACTTACCGCAAGGTATACCATGAGGAGGTCAGCTTTACCTTGGGCGGCGTCCTCCACATCGATTTGCCCAACCACCCCTTTTCCTTCACCTCCATCCATTTCTATTCCGACACTAACGGCAATAGGGCCAATTTCCTCTATGGCTTTGGCGATGAATGCCTGGTCGGCACGATCTATTTCCAGAAGATCGAAGAGGAACTAGAAGAGGAAGAAGGAGACTAAATGAAGTCTGAAAAGGAAGCGAAGCTCACCGCGTTCACCCCACTGAAAGGACGCCTATTCCCCGTATTCCTCGCCCCTTTTCTAAAGCTTCTCGAATGCGTTTGCGAACTATTCGTCCCCATCATGGTCTCGATGATCGTCGATGGGTGCCTAAGCGAGACCGGCGAGCATTATGGCGATTCCGGCTATGCCTTTGGGCTAGTCGGGGCGATCTTCGGCTTTGCCTTTTTGGGCTTTGGCTTCACTATCTTTAGCCAATATCTGGCCTCTAGGGTCTCCTCCGAATTTGGCTATGACCTTAGAAGGCTCATCTTCCATAAGATCTCGGCCTTAGGGGAAGGGGAGTTAGTCAGCTTTGGCAAGAAGAAGGCACTAAACCTCACCGGCAGCGACAGCATCGCCGTGCAAAACGGGGTCTTCATGTTCATGAGGCTCCTTACCAGGGCCCCGTTCCTTCTAATCGGCTCCATCGTCGCCTCATTCATCCTTTCTTGGCTGGGTGGCCTATTCGTTTTGGGCGCCTTCCTTTTGTGTGCGATTTCCATCACCTTCGTCATCGCCTTGACCCCCAAGCAATATGGTTTGCTCCAAAACGAATTGGACCAAATCGCGACCATGGGCGGAGATGCCTTGGTTGGCAGGAGGTTGATGCGTTCCTTCAACATGCAAAAGGGCCAGAAGGAGAAGTTCGCCTCCGCCTCTAGCGCCTATAGGAAAAGGGCGATCGGGGTGGTCAAGATCTCGGCTTTCGCAAACCCCCTTACCTTCGCCTTTGCCAATTTGGGTGTGCTCCTAGTCCTATATATCGCCGGGTTTAATGGCTCAGGCGATATGCCCTTAAGCGTCGGCACCATCATCGCCTTGATCAATTACCTAACGCAGTCTTTGGCGGCCTTCCTGCAGTTTACAAGGCTATTGAATTCCTTGTCCAAGGCCATGGCGAGCAAGAAAAGGGTCGATTCCTTCCTTTCGATCGAACCCGTCGTCAAAGAAGGCGACATCAAGGAGCTTCCTAGTGGCGATATCGTCTATTCGTTAAAGGATGTAAGCAAAGGATTCGGTGGCGAAAACCTAGTCCTCAAAAATTTAAACCTATCGGTCCATAAAGGCGAAAAACTAGGCATTTTCGGTGGCACGGGTTCAGGCAAAACGGTTTTGTTCCGCCTCCTTTCCAGGGAATTCGATCCTAGCGAAGGCGAGGTTAGGCTATATGGCAACGAGCTAAAGGACTACGCCTTCTCCGCCTATAAAAGCCAAATCGCCTATGTGGGCGGGATGAGCGGATTCTTCAAAGGAAGCGTGCGCGATAATTTGACTCTTGGTTTAGATTATAACGAAGAGGAAATCCTGCTTGCCTTAGAAAAAGCCAGCGCGAAGAAATTCGTCCTGGAAGGGGAAGGCGGGCTTGACCGCGAAGTCTTTGAGAAGGGCAGCAATTTCTCAGGCGGCCAAAAGCAAAGGCTGCTATTGGCTAGGGCGATATTGAGCAACCGTCCCATCCAAATCTATGACGATGCCTTAAGCGCCCTTGACGCGAAGACCGAAAGCGAAGTCAGGAAAGCGATCCTTTCTAACGATGACGCGACCATCCTTTTCGTCTCCCAGCGCATCCATAGCTTCGCAAGTTGCGATAGGGTCATCGTCCTTGACCAAGGCCAAATCGTCGCCGAAGGGCGTCATGAGGAACTATTGGAAACCTGTTCCTTCTATAGGGAAGTCTATGAGCTTCAAAGGAAGGAGGTATAAGGATGGTCCATTCGCTTAAGAACATCTTCTCCCTCTTCAAAGGCAAAGGGCCAAAGCTTGTTGTTTGCTTCCTTTTCGCCTTCCTTTCGATCACCTCCAAACTGGCGATCCCCTTCCTTAGCGGCAAAGCCATCGATATCTTGAGGGAGACATTCGTCTTCGCCGACCTCCTCCCCTATCTATTCGCCATCTTCGGATTGCTTCTTTTTGGGGCGGTGATGCGCTATTTCTTCGATTTCCTCGCCAATGGATTGGTCGAAGAAGTGCTTAACGGTCTAAGAAACGACCTATATGCCTCCTATTTGGATTCCTCCTTGACCGCCATAGAAAAAAGGAAGCAGGGCGACTTGCTCTCCTGTTTGCTTGGCGATATGGATACGCTTCAAAAGGGTTTGGTATCTGGGGCGACCGCGGTATACGAAGGCATCGTGCAGATCCTCCTCACGATCGTGTTCATGTTCCTTCTTTCCCCGATCCTTTCCGCCGCCGTCATCGTCTTGACCCCGATCTCCGTATTGATGTCTAGATTCATCGCCAAGAAAAACGCAAACGGCTTCAAAAGGCAAAACGCCATGCTCGGGGAAGTCGCCGCATTCGCCTTGGAGAGCCTAGACAATTCCTCGACCATCGAATCCTATGGATTATGGAAAGATAAGGAAGAGAAGTTCGCCGAAAGGGCAAAATCGCTGCAAAAAGCCTCTTTTTCCGCTCAATTCGCAGCCAGTTTGATTAACCCCTGCACCCGTTTGGTCAACAATATCATCTACGCGACTTTGGTCCTATTAGGCGTAGTCATATTGATGTTTGATACGCCTTTTTCAGTCGGATTCACCGTCGGGGCCTTATCTAGTTTCCTCTCCTATGCCTATCAATATATGGCCCCCTTTAACGAAGTCGCCGACGCAAGTAGCGACGTGATCTTCGCTTCCGTGGCCGCCGATAGGATACGCGAGGCCGTATCTTTAGATAGGGAAAGCGAAGAAGGGGAGGCCTTCGAAGGGAACCTAGCCGAGGTAAGGGGCGAGAACATCGTCTTCGGCTACGATCCTTCTAGACCCGTCCTTAAGGGCATCGACTTCGATATCAAAAAGGGCATGAAGGTAGCCTTGGTTGGCACAACCGGATGCGGCAAGACCACGTTATTGAGCCTGCTTATGCGCTTCTATGACCAAAATTCCGGCTCCTTCCATTTTAACGAAAGCGATCTGTCTTCCCTTTCCTTACATTCCTCCAGGGCGGAAGAAGGGGTGATTCTACAAGATGCGATCCTTCTTTCCGGGACGGTCTATGAAAACGTCGCCATCGGTAGGATCGACGCAAGCAAACAGGAGATCGTCCAGGCCTGCATCGACGCCGGGGCCGATCCCTTTATCCGCGCGTTAAAGGATGGCTATGATACAAAACTAAACGCCAACTCGAACCTTTCCGAAGGCCAGAAGCAGTTATTGAACCTCGCTAGGGTCATGCTTCTAGACAAGGAATTGATGTTGCTAGACGAGGCGACCTCCCACCTCGACCTTCTTACCGAAATCAAACTCCAGGAGAGCTTTAGGAAACTAACGAAAGGCAAAACGAGCATCATCGTCGCCCACCGCCTTTCGACCGTCGTCGATAGCGATATGATTCTTGTGATGGACCAAGGGAAGATCGTCGAATCCGGAACCTATGCCGAACTCATAAGGAAAAACGGTTTCTTCGCCGAATTATATCGTTCGCAGCTTAGCTAAAACCTAGGGTCGGAGCAGATGCCCTGCTTTTGATAGGGCCTAACAAACAAAGTACCATGTTTCGTTTCCCTTATGGGATAGAATCCGTTTTTGGCAAAGAAAGGGATGTTATCGCCTTCTTTTAGCAACAAGAAGAAGGAAGAATCCTCATATCGGTGAAGGAGGGTCAACAAAAGGTCCTTCCCCTTCCCCTTTCCCTTAAAGGAAGGGTCGAGGAATAGGAAATCGAGGTAGATGATCCTTTCGCCAACATGGGGAAAAGAGGAAAGCAAATCGTCTTCCTCGCGGTAACTTAGGCCATCAGGATATAGCCTTTCCTTCCATAGCGAAGTGGAAAAGAAGGCACCCAGTATACGTTTATTGGCCTTCAATATGGTTACGCTACTATCTTTGGCGAGCTCCTTTAACCTAGCTTCGCTGACCCTGCTAGACAGGCTAGTGGCATCGTCGAGGCAACGGCGGTAGCACTTTAACAAAGGCTCTACCTCGTCGATTCTGTTTTTGGCGATTTTGTCGTTGTCCATACTTTAACGATATGCCTAAATCCGGTGTTTATCACGCAAAATTTTCCTTTAGGAAAGACCCAAAAGGGCAGCGTGAAGTAGTATCATATGAAAATGAGAAGGGAGGGGGATTATGTCGAAGAAGAAGATGCGTAACGGCTTTACCTATCGCGCCGATATCGATAGGGGCGAGATATTGCTGGCCAATTCCAAAGACACCTTTTCCGAAAGCGTCTTCGCTTCCATCAGGGCTAGGATCTCCAGCGTCAAAAGCCTTCCCAATTCCCTTTCCATCAAACTCTATCCCTTGGATTTCATCGAATCCCCAAGCGACCTATTGATGCGCTCCTACTTCAAAAAGGAGAATTACCGTCTATTGGCCGCAAGGCTAGACGAAGAAGACGAGATCATCGACTTTTTGATCACCGAGAAGGCAACCCCGAAGGTTGGTTTGGTCATTTCCTATTCGCGACTTGAGGTAGAAGTATCATTCCATGATGGCTGCTACGTAGAAGAAGATGAGGATAACATCAATCCCATAGACATATTCTATGAATCTCTTGATGGCGACTTGACCCTTGGCAAGGCCTCTTCCCATAAACCCATGGATTTGGGGGAGATAGAAGAGGGGATGGAAGAGGAGGAAGAGGTCGAAGTCGTTATCCCTAAGCCCGCCGCCTTCGTCCCCAATTCCAATAAATCGATCAAAAACCTAGGCACCTCCAAAAAGATAATCGCCGAGGAGAAGGAAGAGGAAAAGGAAGACGAAGGGGAGGAGGATATCGACATCTCCTTGCCTAAGGCCCCTTCTTTCGTCCCAACCTCCAAAAAGGGCATCCCCAATCTTGGGTCTAGGTTTAGCGATAAGAAAAAGAAGCAGGCCCCTAAGCCTCCCATAAAGGTAGAGGAGGAAAAAGAAGAACCCGCGAAGGAAGAAAAGGAAGTCATGATCCCCACTCTTCCCAAATATTTCTCCCCCAATAGCAAGAAGACCCCTGGGAAGATTATCGATAGGAAGGTCATTCCCACAAAAAAGAAGGAAGAGCCTAAACAAGATGAGGAGGTTAGACCGGTTTCCATTAAGCCCGTCGCCTTTTCGCCCTCTAGCAACAAAAAGCCCAAGACCATCGGGGATTCCTACCAATGGGTGTCTTCGAAAAACGTCAGGTTCGAATACGACAAAAGCCATCCCCAATCGAAGTTCTTCCTAAACCATGGGAAGAATGAACGATCCTTCGATTTCGAATCGGCCTATTCCGCCTTTATCAAGATCACCGGTATGAGGATACGCTTCAACTGCGTATTCGCGCCTATCGCCTTGGAGGAAAAATCGCCCGAAGTAAGGGCGATAGAGAACTTCAATCCCGACGAGTGGGTGCTTCTAGGCGTATTCACCGATGCCTATAAAAGGGCATACCGCTATTTGCTGGCCAATAGGGAGGACCCCTATTTCTCCTTCGCCTGCACCTTGGAGAAAAGGCCATCGGTTTTCTGCGTATCCACGATCGGCTTTAGGGTCGCCTTATATCATGGTAGCTACGAATCCCTAATAGAGGAATCCAACCTATTCCTCGAGGAGGAAGAAGATTACTCCGAGATGGATGAGGTTACTCTTCCCGAGGAAGAGGAAGAAGTTATTTTCGAGGAAGAAGAACCCCTAGAAGAAGAGCCCCTAATCGATATCGAGAAGAAGGAAAACCCAAGGGAAAAGGCGAAGGAAAAACGCAAAATCCTATACACGGGTCACTTCAAACGCCAAATGGAGGCCTTCTTTTCCTCCAACCCGGTGGATGGGAAACGGGAATTCGACGAGCTTCTTTTCGCCCTTCAGACAAAGGAAGAAGACGAGCTAGGGGAATATCTAGTATCCAAGAACTCCAAGGTCATCGTCTCTAGTCCCGTTTACCGCGTTAGGAAGTTCCGTTTCTCCCCCAATAGGCAATTCAATGCGATGAGGGTCTTCTATCTCCGTGGCGATTCCATTTCCGACATCGATAGGAAGATCGGGCAAAACGACATCCTTCTTTTGGCTTTGTCCATCAAACACGAAGGGCAGGATAAGGTCGCGGAAGTCGCCTTGGAGCATTTCGGGAAGAACTCGCCCATCTATTTCTTCGCCCCGCCTAGGTTTGAGTGGGAGGAAAACGAGAAGTTGGTCCACCTTTCCAGCGAACAATATAGGAATCTGGATATCGGGGAAAGCAAACTCCCGGCGGCTTTTGTGGGAACCGCGGGCAGCGGGAAGACGCTTATGAGCTACCAAGCCTATTTGGATCTAAGCGAAAACGATGGCAAAGTGCTCTATCTCACCTACCAAAGGGATTTGGCTAGGCAAGCGGAGAAGACGTTGGCAAAGATGAACGTCAAAAACGCCGAGGCCCTAACTTACCGCGATTTGATCCGCAAGATATTCGGCGAAGAAACCGCGAAGAGGATGAGGACGAAGGACCGTTTCAGGGCCTGGTTCTATGACCATGGCGAGAAAAACCAGAAGAACTACAACAAGGAATTCTCCCGTCTTGCGGGGTTACTTTCCGAAAACCTAGAGGACGCCTTCCATATCGCCTATGTGTTTTATCGCGGCATAATCGAGGGCACGATGGATAGCTACCGCAAAAAGAAGAAGGGTATCCTTAGCAAGGAGGAGTTCCTTGCCAAAATAGGCGGTGAGATGGGTTTTGAAAGGGAACAAAAGGACGCGATATACGAAATCGCCCTCGAATATGAGAAGCACCTTTCTAGGCATAATGGGTTAACCGACAATAAGTTCGCCCTCTCTATCCTCTCCTCCCCGCCACTAGAGATCTATGATGCGATCATCGTCGATGAATACCAGGACCTAACCGAACTGCAGATCCTTTCCCTTACCTCCCTTATCAAAGCCACCTTGCCTCACCGCATCCTCCTTTTTGGCGATGATAACCAGGCGGTCAACCCGACCATTTTGAATATCTCTGGCGTCAATAGCGTGATCCAGGAGGCCTATAAGAAGGACAAGAAGAGGTGTAGCCTACAAATCAACACCCTTTCTTCCTCTTACCGCAGCGGGCCGAACCTCCTTTCCTATATCAACGACGTCCTTCTTATCAAGGATAAGGCGATAGGGAAGGATAAAAGCGAGAATACCCTGGCGAGGAAGACCTTCCGCGAGGACGAAGATGACCTCTATGTGACTAGGTTAGAGAATAAAAACCTATTCAAGACGCTTTTGGTC
>JAILEX010000037.1 GCA_024687185.1 Bacilli bacterium
TTCGTTTTTCTGGTTTACCAGGGCGAGGAGGATTCTCACCGGGGATTGTTCCTTCGCCGCTTTCCCTATCTTCCTCATGGAATCCAGGGGCTAACGACACGCAACGTTTTCTTGGTGCACCAAGCGGGCGTTTCCGTTCCCGCGGAGGCTGTCGGAGAAGTCCGAATGACCTCGCTTGCGAATGTTCCCTTTCCAAGGCTGTTCGCAGTTCCCTTTCTTTTCTAGCACTTCACTAGCTGCCAGGGTTACTTCGGCAGTGGCATCCTAGGCATCTCAACCTAGGGCCCTTAGCTTTCCCTCTCCTCCAGGCCAGCTTCCTGACCCGTTTCCAGGGAGGCATCCCCATTACGTGGTTTACCACTTGGCGGGAATTCCCTTTCCGCTTGGCTTCAAGGACCAAGCGGATCACCTCTTTCGAGGCAGCCGACCTTTGAGGATCTTTGCGTCCCTTAGGCGTCATGCATTCCCTTCCCGGTTTCCCCGTAAGGCCGAGGACCCGAGGCCTTGGATTTCGGATCTTGCGACCCGCTCTTTCCAAAGCCCATTACTTTACTAGTGAATTTTTAATGAGTCAAGCATTTTTTGCAAAAAATTTTAAAAAATATTTTTCCGATGAAATCTGATGTTTTTGGCTTTTAAAAGAAAAAAGCGAAAAAAAAGTTTAAAATTTTCCGTATTTTCTTTCCCCCTTCATTTTACGGTTTGGCTCTATATTCCTATATGCGCGTGCGCATTTAAGATTACGCGCACATACGCATATTTATCTAATATAAAAGCGAGGCCTTTCGACCTCGCGTTTCCTTTTAGTTCTTAACCTCTTCTTCCAACTGTTTGACGGTTTCGTCGAGGCTGTCCTTAAGTCTACTTTGGATCCTTTTCCTCTTCTTGCCGCTTGCGACGGGAACGGCGCGCCCTTTGGCATAGACCTTTTCCACGGATTCCCTTTCCTCCTTGGTTGCGCGAGGCCTATTGGGGTCGTCCGCCTGGTTGATGACGATCTGACGGAATGGGATGGTGATGTGGTTATCGACCAACAGGAGATAGATTTCCCTGTTGAGGTCCCTTTGCACGCCGAACCTTTCCGACTCGGGGCAATAGGCAAGGAAGATGAGCATCAAGCCGCATTCGTCGAAGGAGTCGACGCCTAGGTATTGGATGTCGCCGGCGATCTTCGGGATCTTCTTTTTGATTTCCGGTAGATTCTCCTGGATGACCGCTTCCACGTGGTGGAGGTCTTCGTTGAAGCCGACGTTGATCTTGCAGAAGGCCGCGCTATTGCCGGCGGCGCTAAGGTTGGTCATGGTGCCGACGTTGGAGTTATTGATGCATTTGATGTTGTTGGCGAAGTCCTTGACCTTGGTCGAACGCAAACCGATTTCCACGATATCGCCCCTAAATCCGTCGATGATGACGGTATCGCCGACGGAATAGTAGTTATCGAAGACGATGAATAGGCCCGAGACGACGTCTTGGATCAAGGATTGGCAACCCAAACCGATGATAAGGGTCAATACGCCAAGGCTTGCGACGACGCTACCTACGTCCACACCCCAAATGGTAAGGCAGATCGCGGCGCCTAAGATGACGGCGAGATAACGGATGCAGCTTCTTACAAGGGAAGAGACGGTACGTGTCTTATTGGTCTTGGAGTAAGTGAAGAAATTGATGATGAAGTTAATGATGAAGACGAGGATGAAGATGGCCCCGATGACGGCGATGGATGCGATGAACCTCCATCCGACCTCGGCCGAGAATTCCCCTAATAACGCCAAGGAGTTCTCAACCCCCTTGCCTAGGAATTTGTCGGCTATTTCATCGCCATAGAAGAACCTTGGGAAAAGCATCGTGATGAAAAGGAAGATGAAGCCAATCAAAAGGATGAAGCCAAGGATAAAATAGATCTTCTGCTTCAAAGTCCTGGATGCCCAAAACCCGATCTTCTTCGTTGCGGGCGCTTTATTCGTTTCTTCTGCCATAATGGTTTCCTTTCCCCCTTAAATGCTATACAAGGGTTTTTCTCCGAGGATGACGGAGTGTATGACGGCTCTATAGTCCACGTTGTTGGTGGCGATGATCTTCGCGGTGACCAATTCCTTATAATCGGGAACGTTTTTAACCTTCCCCTCATATTTGCCTTCTGAGGAAACATCGAGGCTATAGAAGGTCGCATCGTCGACCTCCACCACGAAGGTGACCGTCCTTTTGGCGGTGTTCACGATTTCGAAATTGTAGTCGATTATGTTCTCGCTCATCGTGATGTCGGGGGACTTCACCTCGGTCTTTCGGTTGCCGAAGATATTGAAGGCGCTTAGGCCGAACCCGCCCAAAACGAGCGCCGACCCAGTTAGGATAGTGATTTTCTTTACTGCCCTGCCGACTTTTTTGCTTTTTGCAAAGCTAGTCTGGATACGGGGATCCGACATGTCCTTCGGCGCCGAAAGTTCATCGCTGGTCGCATATGGATCGTTGCTGGCCCAGCCGTCTTTGGCCTCGGTGGGGCTTTTGGCGGCGGTGTTATCGGTAATTAAATCGTTACGTTCGTCCATGCGGTGATGACATTATATCGAAAATGGATTATCGAAGGAAATAAACATGTTTTGCTTAAGCAAAATATGATGGCCTTTCTCATTAAGGAAACTCAGCACAATTTCTTGGTGAAAAACAGTGATGTGGTTTATACTTTTCTTATGAAAGCACCATATTTAAAAACCTTGTCGATTTGCGCAATTTCGCTTCTTTTATTTTCGTGTTCCAAAGGGCCTTCTTCCTCTTCCTCAAAGGAAACTGAGTCTAGTGTTTCCTCTAGCGAAGAGGAAAGCTCCGTGGTGACGAAGGGCTTTGTGTTGTCTAGCGCCCCATATTACAAACCCGCGGTAGTGGAAGGAGAATTCAAGCCATCCCAAAAATCCGTTTTCGGATATGGCTATTTTGAGGATAAGCCTCAGATCGTTTATATGGATCTTGGCGTCGCCCTAAAGGAAATCTATAACGAGGAAGTTCCCTGTGTTAAGGAAGGGGGCTCCTATGTCTATAACTGCAAATTCGGGGAAAAGATCACCATCAGCCCCAGCGAAAAGAACATCGTCATCCATGATTTCGACCAGGGTAATCTCTTCTCAAGGCGCTATGACGTCCCCCTTGGCCTAATCGATAGCGAGGCGGCGTCTTACGTAGTCGATAATTCGGGTTGCACCTTCGTGCCTAACGAAGACATCACCTTGGATTTGGGGAAATATTCCCTTGATATAGTCGAGCATATCGGCAAGGCCTACCTTCCTTTCCCCGTGGTGGATCTATTGACCTTCTCCCAAACCCTATATTCGCCCGTGGCCTTTAATGGCAGCGGCTTCTATTTCATCGATAACCCCTCGGGCGCAATGAGCCTATCTTATAGGGATAACCCCTACGTCAAAGCCTATTATTCAGGCAAAAATAGCCAAAGCAAGAAAGAGAGCTATTTCATTGAGTATAACGCGAACATGCTTTTCTTCACTTTGGATTATTTCTTTGGCTTCCGCGATGAAAGGTTCGCCCCCTTTGCCCCTTATTTGGAAAAGAACCATAAAGACGTCTACGATGGTTTGTATTCCTCGGATGAAACGACCTATTGCAACGCCGTTAGCAAGCTAATGAACTATGTGATCGGCGATGGCCATACCAATGGAAGGAACGCGTCCTCCTCATTTGGCGAAGGTTCGGTCGAGTTTTCTTTGGTAAGAAGCGAAAGGTCCGATAAATTAAGCGCCGATCGCTCCGACTGTTCCATTAGAAGGGAACAGGCCAAGGTTGAGACAAACGTCGTTAGGTATAGCGGCGATACCGCCATATTGAGCTTTGATTCCTTCTCCCATTGCGGCCAAAGGCTAACCGCCGATAACATCGCTACCCTCGGGCAGCGCAATCAGGACTCATATGCCCTCCTTCTTTCCGCCATGAACCAAATCGAGGAACGCGGTGGCATCCATAACGTCATATTCGACGTGACCTGCAATGGCGGAGGCGACTCGAATTCCCTTATCCCGATGCTAGGCATCTTCCAAAGCAATTTGAAGACGATTGCCTATGATCCATTGTCCAAGGCCCATGCGGTTTTGAACTACAAAATCGACACCAACCTAGATGGCAAATTCGACAATAACGACGGCTATAAAGGAAAATACGAATTCTTCGTTTTGACTTCTTCCTATTCCTTTTCCTGCGCCAACATGTATCCCTATATCGCCAAATTAAACGGCAGCGCCAAGATCATCGGCGAAGTCAGCGGTGGCGGCGCCTGCGTCGTCTCCTATGGCGTTACGGCGGATGGAAAGCCATTTAGGATGTCCGGCCTTAGCCGTACCGGCAAGATCGATGTCCCCTCGGTCCATGACGATTCCGGCGTGCCCGTCGATAGCGAACTTAGCCGCGATCATTTCTATGATGATGCCTATCTCAATACCTTCGTCAATTCCCTCTAAATACCTCTAATTTAGGATAAATATCTTAGTTTTGCGCCGTTTTCTGCCTATTTCAAAGCTTTATTTGAACGCAAAGTGACGAATTTCCATTTATCGCTTCTTTAAATATTTTTTAAGAAAGCGGTTTACCATTGGATATAGAAAGGATAGGAACGCCTATAATTGCCAATGATGAAAAACGCCTTGCTGATTTATTCCCATAACTCCGGCCAAGGGCAATTGGCGCGCCACCGCGAGAAGATCCTTGCAAGATTAAGGAAGGTTTTCGACGAGGTCGACGTGAAGGAAACCCATTCCGCCGAAGAGGGCCATGAAGTCTGTAAGGCCGCCTGTGGCAAATACCATACCCTTATCGTCGCAGGCGGGGATGGAACCTTCCATAATGCCGTTGAGGCTTTGGCCGAAATGGACAACACGCCGGTGCTTGCCTATATCAACAATGGCACTGTTGGCGATATCGGCCATAACTTCGGGGTGAAGCGTTCCTATAAAAGCGCGCTCAAGGTCATCGAAAAAGGCGAGATCGAACCATTCGATATCGCTAGGGTGAATGGCTGTTATTACTTTGATTATGTCGCCGCGATCGGAAGCTATGCCAATATCCCGCTTACGACCAAAAGGCAGAGGAAAAAGTTCTTGGGCGTCTTGGCCTATTATACCGATGCCTTAGGCGAGGCCTTTGGCTTTAAGAAAATCCATGTCGAGATCAAAGCCGATGGGGTTACCTATGAGCAGGATGTCCCTTTGGTTCTATTGCTAAATGGCAAACACGTCGGCGGGTTCTTGGTGAACAACAAAGCGAATATATTCGATGGCAAGATGGAACTCTACCTTGCTAAGCCAGGCCTATTCAACGGCTTGCTCCAGTTCCTCCCGGGAAGAAAGGTCTTCATCAAGAAGATTGTGGCCTCCACCTTTGATATCCATACCTCATTAGATGGGGATACCGTGTGGGATTTCGATGGCGATGCGGGCCCTGTGGGCGATTTGCACGTCGAATGCCTCCATCACCGCCTAAAAGCCTATTCGATTAAGCACCCAAAGAAGTAGAATACCCATTGTGAAAGTACTCTTCGATTTGGATGGCACGCTTCTAGATAGCGAGAAATACTATGTTAGATATTGGGTCGAAAGCTGCAACGAGCTTGGTTTTCCGCTTACTTATGAACAAGCGCTTGAGCTTCGTTCCTTAGAGCCTACCTTGGCGAAGGAAAGGTTTTTTGCCTGGTTTGGCAAGGAAGTGGATCTCGACGCTTTCAAGAAATTGAGGAACGAGAAGATGAAGGACCTTTTGATCCTTCCAAAAGATGGGACCGAATATATCGTCGATTATCTTAAGAAAAAGGGTATCCCCTATGGAATCTGCAGCGCATCCAATGCGCCTAGATGCCATAAATTCCTTAAGCGTGCCGGTATAGATCACCTATTCCCCGTTTTGGTCTCCGCCAAAGAATGCAAAAGGGGAAAGCCATATCCCGATCCCTATTTCTATGTGTTGGAGAAAATGGGCGCCAAAGCAAATGAGTGCCTTTGCCTAGAAGATAGCCCCAATGGATTTAATAGTGCCGTGGCGGCGGGGATAAAGACCATTTTTTGCGTCGACCTAACCGAGCCAACCCCCGATATCGTCGCTCGCGCATATGGGGTGATCCACCATCTTAAGGAAGCGATACCGCTATTTGAAAGGTTCCTTCTTGAGGAAAAAGGATAAAGCATATTCAAGGAAATGCTGTTTTCCTCTTGCTACAATACGGTTATGGACGAAGAACTTGAACAATTTGACGAAGAGCTTAGCGACGATGCTGAGCTATTGCTTTCCCTCCTTAGGAGGTTTGAGGCAAACGAAGATACCAAGGCCATCGAGGATGAGTTAAACGATATCTTTCCTTGCTATCCTTTCCTAAGGCTTTGTGGGGACGAACTGATTGCCCATGGCGAGAGATTCAACCACGTCAAAAAGCTTTTGGCCCTTCATGAATACGCCAAAGCCAACCCCCTTTCCAGGGGCGAGGTATGCGGCGATTGCTAAAGCGATTCGATATAACTTATAACGCTCGGAGATAGGTAATCCCTATAGGAACCATCTCCGTTTTTTATCATCGTCCTAACCTTGGTGGAGCTAATGAAGGCGATGTCTTCCAATAAGGGCATGAAGACGAATTTATCCCTATATTTAGATAAAAGAGGGGAGTTTTGGAGTACTTTATGCGTATCGATGTCGCCTCTTTCGAACACGAAAAAGGAAAGGGATGTAAGGAATTCCTCTAGGTTATGCCAGTGGTCCAGTTCCTTGAAATTGTCTTCTCCTATGATGAAGAAGAGTTCATAGTCGGGGTAAGCTTCCTTTAATTTGCAAAGGCTTTTATAGGAGTAGTAGCTAGAGGCGATCCCTTTGATTTCGTTATCGCAGACTTCGATCCTTGGATCTTCTTTTTTATATAGGTTCAGCATCGCCATCCTATCCTTATCGTTAAACATCGGCTTCTCTCCCTTTAGCGACATCTTCCTTTCGACATATTCGCTTGAGGCGGGTAGGAAAATGCCCTTATCGGCATCAAGCATATCAAGGGAATGCTGCATCAAAAGAAGATGGGCGAGGGTAGGCGGATTGAATGACCCGGATAGGACCGCGATTCTTTTCATGGGATAAGTATAAACCATCGCACCCTTCTTTTTATTTCAATCGGGCGACAAACGACGAAAAGAAAATGAAAATAGGTGTCTTAGACATCATTGGGAGGCTGTAAAATATCCTTACAAGAAGTCATTCCCCTGGCTTGTTTGGGTGGGTGGCAAAAAAAGCGCGAGGAGGCAAGTGTCATGAAATTTCTCCATCTATCCGACCTCCATATCGGAAAGAAAATCAACGACTATTCCTTGAAAGAGGATCAGCGTTATGTTTTGACGCAAGCCAAAGAGCTGGCCAAGAACGAAAACGTCGATGCCATCGTCGTTGCCGGCGATATCTATGATTCAAGCGTTCCAACCGCCGAAGCAAGCGAGCTCTATGATTGGTTCCTCTCTTCTTTCTTTGAACTCGGCAAACCGATCCTCATGGTTTCGGGCAATCACGATTCCTCCGAAAGGCTACATGTCGCATCCGCCATTTTGAAAAGAAGCGGTATTTATATAGCCACTAATGTAAAAGAATCGATCGAGCCCATTAAAATAGCTGGAGTCAATTTCTATTTGTTGCCATTTTTTAGGCCAAGCGAAGTGAATCGCGCCTTTGGAAGCGAAGCCAAAAACTATGAAGACGCGTTAAAGGTTGTTGTGGAGAACATGGCCATAGAAAGAAGCGAAACCAATGTCATCGTCGCTCACCAAGCTTTCTTGCCCATGGATAAGAAAATGGAGCAATCGGGATCAGAAACCTCTCTTACCATCGATTCTTCCGGGTATGTCGGTGGAACGGAATCGATTTCGGTTAACGTGCTTTCTAGTTTCGATTACGCGGCGCTAGGCCATATCCATAAGGCACAGAATATTGCGTCTAATGCCCGCTATGCGGGGGCCTTGCTTAAATATCACATCGACGAGGCGAATGCGAAGCGTTCCTTTACCGTGGTTTCTATCGATAATAAAAAGGTGGAGATCGAAGAACATCCAATATCTTCCCTACATGATTTAGTGATACTCACCGGCGATATCGATGAGCTTCTTTCTAGAAGCGGCAACGAGAACGATTACGTCTATTGCAAATTGACCAACGAGTCTTTGGTGGACTCGCCTATGGCCAAATTAAAGGCCAAATACCCATTCTGCCTAGGCTTGGAATATCCAAGGACCAGGGTTCAATCCTTCGAACGTCCGGATTATGAAGACGTTGAGGAAGTGGATAAAAACGATTTGTTTGCCACCTTCTTCGAAAACTATGGTGGAAGGGAACTAGAAGAAGACGAAAGGAAATTCGTGAAGGAACTATTCGAACAGGAGGAAGGAGAATGAAACCGTTAAAACTGACGATGACGGCCTTCGGGCCCTATAAATCGACTCAGGTCGTCGATTTCTCTTCCTTTGGGAATGGCTTATTCCTGGTTAGTGGCGATACCGGTGCTGGCAAGACCACGATATTCGATGGCATTTGCTATGCCCTATATGGAAAAAATAGCGATGAAGGGCGTCCTATAGATAACATCCGTAGCCACTACGCCGACGATTCGACCAAAACCGAGGTAACCCTCGTTTTTGAAAACAATGGAAGAACCTATACGGTCACCCGCACCCCAGATCAGCTTATCCGCGGCGCGAGGAAAGGGAAATTCGAAGGCGGGAAGATTAGGCAACAGCCCTCTGTCCTTTTAACGGGAGAAGGTTTGGACAAAGACTACAACAAGACGAAAGAAGCCGATGCAAAGATAGAGGAAATCATTGGATTAACTGCTAGGCAATTTCGTCAAACAACGATGATAGCACAAGGTAAGTTCAGAGACCTTGTACAAGCTGATACCAAGGAAAGGCAAATCTTATTGAGGACCATCATGAACTCGGAACCCGTCCGTAAGTTTTGCGACGATATCTCATCTAAGGCAAAGGAGCTTTCCTCGGCCATAGAAGACGAGAATAGAATCTTCCTTTCCACCATTACGAATTATAAGGCCTATACCGAAGAGGCGAGGGAGAGGGTCAACGTTGAGGATGCCCAGGATGCTATCCTCAATGTCTTGCCTCTACTTGAAGTCGACCTTGCGAAGGAAGAAGAGGATTTCGCCTCCTTAAAGAAGATGGAACAGTCATATAAGAACGATTATTTGACTGTTCAAAAAAAGTTGGAAGAAGCAAGAGAAAATAATGCAAATCTAGCAAAATATAGGGATAATGCAGCAAAATTAGAAGAGATTAAAGCGAATGATTCCTCTTTCGCCGTCTTATCTATTTCCATTTCCAGACAAGAAGCGGCCAATAGGGTAATCGAGCTTTATCAGGATAAGGAAAAGAAGGAAAGGGAGCGCGAAGGTTATTTGAATAAGGCGGCCCTTTTGAAAGAGGAGATTGCTAAACGTAACGCCGCCTTTGAAGATGCGAAAGCCGATAAGGAAAAGACCGCTGAGCTAGAATCCAAAAACAAAGCCTTGGTAGAGGGTAAGTCAAAGTTAGAAAGATCCATTTCTGTCATGGATGATCTTGATGCCGCCCTTAAGGAATTGCCTAAGGCGGAAGAAATGATGAACAAAGCGGATTCTAACCTTAATTTTTATAAGCAAAATATCGTCAATAAAAAAGATGAGATCGATAACCTTTCCAATAAACACAAAGACGAGAAATTAGATGCTGAAAAAGAGGTTTTGAAGAACGAGAAGGAGGCTTTGGAAAGAAAGGAAACAAAGCTTGGAAGATGCAAATCCGAGTATCGCTCTCTTTTAACTTTAGAATCAAATTGTTCAAAGGCAGGCGAAGACGTTAAAAAGAAGAGTGCTGCCGTTAGTGAGGCGCAGGCCCAAGTGCAGCGTTTGCAAAAGGGTTATTTGGCTTCGGTTGCCTTTGCTCTTAGCGAAACCTTAGAAGAAGGGGAGCCTTGCCCGGTTTGTGGGGCAACCCATCACCCATCTCCTGCCGAAGCGGTAGAAGGGGCCGTAACTAGGGAAGAGGTTGAGGCGGCCCAGGCGATAAGAAACAAGGCCGATAAGGAAAACCTCGATGCGGTTGGACGTTACCAAAAGGCGAAATCGGAATTTGATTCCAAAGAAAACTTCTTGGCAGGACTCATCAAAGACGATTTTGGAATCGATTGCACCATAAAGGATATGGAACAACGTTTCCTTGAAATCGAAGGTAGCATTAAAGAAAGCAAAATAGCTTTATCGAAAAAGGAACAGGATCTAAAAGCCCGTATCGATACATTAACCGCCGACAATAGGCGCATTGAATCCTTAAAAGGCGAAATCACCCATATCGAATCTGAGGTTTTGCCTGCTCTAGAGAAAGAAAAAGCCGATGCCAGCGAGTCTTTGATTGGTTTGAAGACGCGAATTGAAGGGTATAGAAAAGAGATTGGCGAGCAGACTAGAGATAATGTTGAGCGCGCTATCTCCTCCCATTCCGAGGCCATTAAGGCCAATAGTTCTTTGATTAGCCGCATCAACGACGCCTATAACGAGGCCACAAGGACTAGGGAAAACGCCCTAGGCGAAGAAAGAAGCAACAACGAGAACATCGCTCGCGTCGAAAAGGAACTCGCCTTAGCTAAGTCCAAATACGAATCCGAGATGGAAGTAACGCCCTTTGAGTCCATCGAAGACGCCAAGTCCTCCATCGTTTTTGATAAAGAGGAACTAAGCGAGAAGAAAATAGCCCTAGACGCCTATGAAAAGGCCAAGAACCACTTGGAGGAATCCATGAAGGAGGACATCGCTAAGGGCTATGACAAACTAACTCCCATCGATATCGAACCCCTTGAGGCGTTGGAAAAGGAAAAACAGGAACTATATTCGAAGGCAACCGAAAAAGTCGGCGGGGAGAAGAGCCTTATCGAGGTCAATAAATCGATCCTCGCCAAACTCCATGGCATTTTAAAGAACAAGCAAGCGACCATCGAATGGGCGAATAAGGTCGATTACCTTGCTAAGGTCGCTAACGGCAAGATGAAGGAGCAGAAGTTCAACTTCGAGGTCTATTTCCAAAGGCAGATATTCTTGCGGATCATCGAAAGGGCAAGCAGGAAGCTTCAGGAAATAAGCGATAACGAATTCTCCTTGCAGCCCAAATCCTTAGATAAGAGCACAGGCAACGCCCAGGCGGGATTAGATATCGACGTCTTCGATTCTCATACGGGTCAGATAAGGGATGTGAAAAGTTTGTCGGGTGGTGAGCAGTTTAAGACCGCCCTCGCCCTTGCCCTAAGCTTTTCCGAGGTCATATCGGAAAGGCACGGCTATATCGAAATCGATTGCTTATTCATCGACGAGGGCTTTGGCTCACTCGATAACAAATCGTTGCCGGAGGTCATCCAACTTTTAAAACGCCTATCCTCCGATTCCAACCGTTCCATAGGCATCATTAGCCACGTTAGCGGTTTAGCCGAGGCGATCCCAACGCAAATCCTAGTGAAGAAGACGCTTACGGGATCCCATATAGAAGTATTGTCCTAAGCGTTCAAATAAAATATGAAAATTCCTGCAATTTAAAAAGGAAAAGCGGGGTTTTGCACGTTTTTAAGACGAGTAAAACCTTTGAAATAGCCAAGTATTTCAATTGACGTTTTGCCTATTATCGGCCATTCTCGATAGAACCGTTATCGAGTATACTTCTATTGCTATTTAGCAAGTGAGTTACTGATTCAATGGGAAGAGAAGGCGCAAAGAAAACGGCGATGGAGGAGAACCTCTATCAGTTTGACGGCATGATTCCCGTTTCCAAAGGGATCGCTTGCGGCTTACAGCACATCATGGCGATGTTCTTTTCCAACATCACCCCCTTTTTGGTCGTTGCCGCAGGCATTGCCAGCTCTAGGGCAGTCGATTCCGCGGTCATCAACAATTCGATTCGCGCGGCGAGTTTAATCGCGGGGCTAGGGACCATCATCCAGCTTTTGCCTATTTGGCGATTTGGTTCAAAACTCCCTATCATGGCGGGGACTTCCTTCACCTTTACGGGCGTCTTGATTCTAATCGGCGCCATGTTCGGCCTTCCGACGATGTTCATCTCCCTCCTAATCGGTGCGGGGGTGGCTACTTTGCTAGGACTATTCGCCAAATACTGGGTCAGGTTCATTCCCCCTATCGTTTCTGGGCTTGTCGTATTGGGCGTTGGGTTATCTTTGTTGCCGGTAGGAGTCCAACAACTATTCGTTACTAACGCTGGAATAAGCGGGTTATATGTCGATGGCGTCTATCAATTCGGCGTCGCTTGGCCTTATCTGCTTGTTGGCTTCTTGACTTTGATAAGCGGAATCCTTTTCCGGTTTTTGTTCAAAGGCAAATTCAAGAATTCCTCGATTTTGCTTAGCATTGCCGTAGGCTATATCGTTTCCCTTTGCTTCATCCCCTATAACAACATGGTCGATTTCTCCGTCTTCTCCTTTAATGGGGTGACCGATATCATCGATGTTCCTAGACCCATATTCACCTTGATTTCCTTCTCGGCGGGAGATGTCAACGTCGGTGCCATCATCGCCGTGACCATCATCTTCTTGGTTGGCATGGTCGAAACGAT
>JAILEX010000067.1 GCA_024687185.1 Bacilli bacterium
GTATCAGAGGAGACGTCCAATTCATCGTTCCAAACTACACCACCAAAGCCGAGCAACTTCCCCTTTTTGAAGAGCTTTCGGTCTTTCAAGGCAAGTAGTTGAGGGAATTTGTCTGCAAGAGAAAGGATGTCGTATCTTTTGACCTCGCCGCTAAGGAATGCGAGGTCGAAGGTCGTTCCGTCCTTGATGAAGAGTTTGATTGCCTGGGGTGTCATGGTTATTGAATGGGGGGAAGCTTTTGATAGGTTTCGTTATCCCACATCTCCTGTAGTTCTTTTCTGTATTTGGAAATGAATTCCTCGACAAGAGCCCGCCCTTTGTTAGGGAATTTCCCTTGGATAATATGGCCGTCGGATATGGCAAAAAGAGCTTCATAATCCCCGTAAACCGCGTGGATATGAGGGGGTTGATGTTCTTTTCTTGTCAAGTGCATCAAGATGATGATTCCGTAAAAGATTGAGATTGTTGGCAGAGGTTTTACCTCCGAGAAAATTATATGTGAAAAAACACATAAAAGCAATCTACCCCTAGGTTTTTGCTATTTCGTGTCCAAAAGGGCAGAAACCCTTTGGAAGTCCTTGCCACCCCTTTTCTAAAATTGGATAATAGGCAAGCCGCGATAAGGCGGACGGGTGTTTAGCTCAGTGGGAGAGCGCTTCCTTCACACGGAAGAGGTCGAGGGTTCGAAACCCCCAACACCCACCATAAGATTGGCAAACGAGCCGGGGATTCCTGGCTCGTTTTTGCTTTTTCCCCTTTCTAGACTCGCTCTCGAGGCGGATAATATCCCCGCGCCGCCTTAGCTCAATTGGCAGAGCAACTGATTTGTAATCAGTAGGTTGCTGGTTCGATTCCGGCAGGCGGCACCACGAAGCGATACGATTGCGTATCGTTTTTTCTTTTCCCTGTAGGAAAATAGGAACGATGGTAATCCGCGGGGCCAAACAAGAAGACATCGGACGACTCCTGGACTTGCTTTCCGAGATCTTGGAAATCCACGCCAAACTAAGGCCTGATTTGTTTGTCTCCGGCACCACCAAATATAGCCGTATCCAGCTCGAGGCGATGGTCCGCGACGACACCAAGCCGATCTACGTCGCCGAAATGGGTGGCTACGTGGTTGGTTATGCGATGTGCCAAATTCGAATGCCGAGTTCCAACATGTACCCGGTGAAGATATTCCATTTGGACGACCTCTGCGTGGACGAGGGTTACCGTCATCAAGGCATTGGGGAGGCTCTCTACCGAAAAGTGGTGGAGGAAGCCAAGGCAAACGACTGCTATGAAATCACGTTGAATGCCTGGCCGGGAAACGAGGCCGCCTTAAGGTTCTATGAAAAGATGGGCCTGAAGACCAGGTCCGTGTTCATGGAGCAAATCGTGAAGGAAAAATAAAAGGAAAAGAACCTTCTAGTCATCTCCCTCTTCCCTGTGCTGCTTTGCTCGTGTGGACAACCCGCGAGTTCTAGCAGCGTTCCGACCCTAGGGTATCGGACCAAAACCATCAGCGCGCATTACAAGAAGTAGTCGAGTAGAAGACGGCCCGCAACCTGGGTCGTTTTCTTTTGCCAAAATGACATAGTTTGTTATATTAGATATGCCAAAATGGCATTTTGGGTGTTTGGAAATGTGCCATTTAGAACTTTTGAGGAGATCTTCCTTCATGACCCTTTTGGAACTTAGAAAACAATATGGGCTGTCGCAAGCACAAGCTTCGCAAGCCGTAGGCGTTCCTTTAAGGACGTATATCCGTTATGAGACAAATGAGGATTACGGGAACGCTCTCAAGCGAGACGCGATGGTGGAGAAACTGTCAAAAAGATTCGAAATCACCGAGACGCACGGCAAATTGACCGTAGAGGAAATCAAAAGGACGGCCTCTAGAATCTTCGCCGAGGAATACGAGGGAAAGATTGAATTTTGTTATCTCTTTGGGAGCTATGCGAAAGGCTACGCGACGGGAAAAAGCGACGTGGATCTATGCGTCTCTACTTCTCTTACCGGTCTAGAATTCTTCGGCTTAGTGGAAAAGCTTCGAAACGGACTTCATAAGAAGGTGGACCTGATAAGGTGGAGCGATCTGGAAAAGAATTTTGATTTGGTCCATGAAATCATCAAAGACGGGATAAAGATCTGCTGACCCGCAAAACCTGACGGCCTTTGTATATAATCTTTCCGTTTCCTATGGAATACGCCTTATCCGAACACATGACCTACAAGAAATTGCTGCGGTGCGCTTTGCCGTGCATTTTGATGATGGTCTCCATCTCGGTCTATTCGGTGGTGGACGGTTTCTTCGTCGCCAATTTCGCGGGTAAGGCAAAGTTTGCCGCGGTCAACTTGATTTGGCCCTACATCATGATCTTAGGATCCCTAGGCTTCATGATGGGAACGGGCGGCTCCGCCCTCGTCGCAAAGAAGTTTGGCGAAGGGAAAGTAGAGGAAGGAAATCGTTGCTTCAGCAACTGCGTGTTCTTCTCGATTCTCCTAGGCGTTGCCTCAACGCTTGCCTCGGTCTTCCTTATGCCCCAAATCTCGCGCTTCCTAGGCGCGGATGAGGAGATGCTGCCTCATTGCGTCATCTACGGCATCATCATGGTTAGCGGCATCACCGCGTTCAATCTTCAGAATCTATTCCAGGCTTTCTTCACCGCCGCCGAGAAAGCTAGACTCGGCTTCATCGTCACCTTGACGGCAGGGGTGGTGAACATCCTCTTGGACGCGATCTTAATCGTCGGATGCGACCTCCATGTCATCGGGGCGGGAATCGGAACCGTCGCGGGGCAACTCGTCGGCGCGGTGATCCCCATCATCTATTTCGCCAGGAAGAACCCTTCCTTGCTTAGGCTTAGGTTTGCCCCATTCCATTTCCGCGACATCGGCAAAATGGCCGCGAATGGGAGTAGCGAATTCGCGACGAACATCTCCGCCGCAGTGGTCAGCATGCTCATCAATTCCGCCCTCATGACCTACTATGGCCAAGATGGCGTCGGGGCCTATGGGGCCATCAGCTATGTGTGGATGATCTTCGCCGCCTGCTTCATCGGATATAACGTCGCGGTCGCCCCAAGGATTTCCTATGCCTTAGGCGCCTTAAATCACAAGGAACTCCATAACCTTTACGTCAAATCCATGGTGGTTTTGCTGGGTTTTGGGCTATTTCAGTTCATTTTCGCCGAAGCGATGACCGTGCCGATTTCCTTTGCTTTCGGCGGTGGGGATCCTGGGTTTATGGAACTCACTAGGCACGCTTCGGCGATCTACTCGATCACCTATTTGTTCCTAGGGTTCAATATGTTCGGAAGCGCCTTTTTCACTGCGCTGAACAATGGTCTAGTTTCGATCTTCCTATCGTTAACTCGCCTTGCCTTCTTTGAGGTTCTTTGCGTCATCCTTTTGCCTAAGGCCATCGGCGGGGAAGGGGTGTGGTGGAGCGTTCCTTTAGCGGAAGGGCTAGGTACGATCTTAAACCTATCGGTGATGTTCTTCTTCCGGCATCGATACCATTACGGAAAAGAAAAAGAGGCCGATGGCCTCAGATGATGGTGACTTTGCCCTCTTCGTAGGTCCCGCGGGAGTTCTTCTCCTCGGCGGGGATGCCGATGAGGATAAGCGAATAAGCTTCCTCTTCCTCTTTCAGGGAGAGGATTTTCTTCATGGCCTCGCCATTGCCGGGGATTGGGTAAAGACCACACCAAACGGTGCCTAATCCCATATGGGCGGCTTGGAGAAGGATGTTCTCGGTCGCGGCGCCGCAGTCATTGCCCCACATAAAGGGAGAGGCCTTCGTGTTGCCGATCACCACGATCGCGTTAGGCGCGTTATAGCCCGCGTATTTGCTCGCGGTCTTGACCTTCTTTAGCATCTCCTCGTCGCGGACCACGACGAAGCGGTAGGGGCGGATGTTCATGCCCGATGGGGCTTTCATGGCGGCCTCCATGAGCAGACGAATCTGCTCGTCGCTAAGCTTCCCTTCTTTGTATTTGCGGATCGAAGCGCGTTTTTGAATCGCCGGTAAAAGTTCCATAAACAGTCCCCTTTTTGGGTATTGTAGGCCAATTTCGAAAAATCGCCCTAAAAATGCTTGATTCGGGGCAAAAAGGGTCTATAGTTGTTCGCTTCCGGTTAAAACCGGACCCAAGAATCAAGGAGGTATAACCATGAAAAAAGACGAACATGGCCTCAATGAGCATCTTTATGAGAAGGAGGAAGAGAGGGAAAACCTGCTCTCCCGCCTCGCCGATGCCCTCGTCGATACCGTCGAGGTCAACGCTTGGGATTGC
>JAILEX010000075.1 GCA_024687185.1 Bacilli bacterium
AATCGTCCCGTCGATAAGACATCCTTTGTTTGCAAAGGTCAAAGAACGATAAACTTAGGCCCTTCACGTCCAGCATCTGCAAAACAAACCCAACTTTCTTATAAAGGAGTTTGGTGTTTTTCGCTTCAAGGTTGGAGACGATTTTCGTTTCGTCGAGGTATCGAAGGCCTTGCAGGCAATTCCAGATTTCCTCCATGCCCCCGCAAAGATCGGGACGGTCAAGGCAGTCCACTACCGCCCTTTCAAGGGAACAAACGCGTAAGGGAGCGCTGCCAAACAAAGCAGACACATCGCGCTCGACATCATCGCATACAAAGCGATAGATGGTGCCTTCGACGTCTTCCTCGCCATAGCGAAGCGGAGTGATTACGGTAACCGCTTGGTTCGCCTGGTGGGAAAGACCATAGTAGTTCAAAGCGGAAAGATAGCCGATAACGCCGCCGGGATGGATGGCGCAACCGATTTCGTAGCGTGACGCATAGGTTCCCTTGGTTATGGGGTTGATCGTGGCGTAGAGGCTTTTGCGTAAACGCACGATTACCCCTTTGGTTTTAAGGCTCGCCAAAAGGGAGAGGACCCCTTTCTCCGTTAGCCCAGTAGAAAGGACATCCTCGAAGGTGAATAACGCGGTTTCTAGGAATGGATAGTTTTTCATACCATACGCATTTTACACTAAATGTCTCTCAATTTAAAGATGTTTGGTGCAGTTTCAGTATTAAATTCTCCGTAAAAGATGGTCATTTTACGATTCTTTACGAATTTTGAATGGAACGAAAGACGAAAAAATCCCGATGTCATCGATACTTTTCGGGATTTTGTTTGCGATTTGGTGGCTGAGGGGGGACTCGAACCCTCGACATACCGGGTATGAGCCGGTTGCTCTAACCAACTGGGCTACTCAGCCAAAGTAGATGGTGGAACTTACCAGGTTCGAACTGGCGACCCCCTGCTTGCAAAGCAGGTGCTCTCCCAGCTGAGCTAAAGTCCCATCGTGGTCGATCGCCGCCACTTTTGACGGCTCGAAGATTATAAAAGGAGGAATGGACGTATTCAAGAAAAAGATTCGTTTGCCCCCTGTTTTCTTATCTACCCCCTTCTAGGGTTTATCCCTATATAAATATAAGGATAGTAAGGTAAATACCCTTTCCCTAACCTTAGCGAAAGGCGGATAATCTTCCTGGCTATGAAAAAAGGCAAGGCAACAAAGGAATTCGAGGTCATCGAAAGAAGCCTCACCAAGGAATATAGGGTCTCTTTGTGGACCAAATTCACCAAGGCCATCAAGGTCTATGATTTGCTTTCTCCTGGCGATAGGGTCTGCTGCTGCATATCCGGCGGGAAGGACTCGATGGTGATGGCTGCCTTATTCCTGCACCTAGAGAAGTACTCGGATTTCCCGTTTGAAGTCAAATACCTCGTCATGGATCCTGGCTATAGCAAAAAGAATAGGGAAGCCATAGAAGAAAACCTCTATCGCCTCCATATCCCCGCCACGATAGTGAAGACCGATATCTTCCATATCGCCAATTCCATCAGCGAGAACCCTTGCTACCTTTGCGCCAAAATGAGGCGAGGCGCCCTATATAGGATCGCGAAGGAGTTGGGCTGCAACAAAATCGCCTTGGGCCACCATTATGATGACGTCATCGAGACGACTCTGATGAATATGCTTAATTCCGGCTCCTTCCAGACGATGCTGCCGAAGCTTCCTAGCACCAATTACGAAGGGATGGAGATCATCCGCCCGATGTATCTGATTAGGGAAGAGTCCATCTTGGAATTTAAAGACGCTTACCATCTCCCCTTCATCCAGTGCGCCTGCGCCTTTACGGAAGAGGCAAGTAGGGACCCTAGTTCCAGCCAAAGGGCCCTAACGAAGAAACTGATCAAGACCCTAAGGGAAGAATATAACCCCTTGGTGGAGAAAAACATCTTCATTAGCGCCTCCAACGTCACCTTGGATAAGATAGTAGGCTATAAACTAGGCGGGGAAGAGCATTCTTTCCTCGATGGTTACCAGAAACAAAAGGAAGCGACTTTTGCCAAGATCAAAGAAGGGGAAATCGAGAGGAAGGCCATCGAGAAGGCCGAGAGGGAACACCTTCCCTTAGTATTCGACGAAACCTTCAATTACCGTAAGAAGTAAGCGGGTTGAAACAAAAACGCAACTATTGCATTCTTTCGCTAGATTTAAGCGACTTTTAAGGGCAATTGGCTTTCCCATTGGTGGTTTTTGCGCAATTTTCCTTAGATTTTATGCGTATTTTTATAATATTTGACTAAAGAAATAAATCATTTATAATCTAGTCAAACGTGCGGTACAGAATACCGATGCGTTAGCGCCTGGACTCCTAGAAAGGAGTCGACGAGGATGTCGGCTATCGAAACACTCGGCGGATACCGACACGGGAAATAGAGCTCTCGAAAGGATGGGAAAAAGCACCCTGGCGACAGGGAAGACAAAAGCCCATCCATCCTCAAATCCATTAACGGCTCGCGTCGCATTTTTCTCTAGCGGGCACTTCATCTCATCAAGGGGCAATTTTATGTGTGGAATCGTTGGATTCGTAGGTCACCATCAGGCGGCACCGATCCTGTTGGACGGCCTAAGCAAACTCGAATACCGTGGCTATGATAGCGCCGGTATCGCTATTTATGGCGATAACGGGGTCGAGATAGAAAAGGTAAAGGGCAGGCTGCAAGGCCTAATAGACAAAACCGATAACGGAAGGACCATGCCGGGAACCCTAGGCATCGGCCATACCAGGTGGGCGACCCACGGCGAACCCACCGAAGATAACGCCCACCCCCATATCTCCTACCACGAGGAAGTCGTCGGCGTCCATAACGGCATCATCGAGAATTACCTTGAGCTTAAGGGCAAATTACTCCGCCATGGCTATCAGTTCTATAGCGAGACCGACACCGAGATCGCGATCAACCTAATCGAATACTACCTAGACAAATACAAGATGGGCCCAATCCACGCGATCGCCCACGCGATGGTTAGGATCAGAGGCTCCTACGCCTTGGCCATCATGTTCAAGAGCGAGCCTGGCAAAGTCTATGCGGCCAGGAAGGATAGCCCGCTTATCCTGGGGCTAAAAGACGGGGAAAGCTATATCGCAAGCGATGTCCCCGCCATCATCAAATACACAAGCGACGTCTATTATATCGATAACACCGAAATCGCCTGCTGCGACAAAAACGGCGTATCTTTCTATAACATCGACGAGGAAAGGATCGACAAGGACATCGTCCACGTCGATATGGACCCAAAGGCCGCGGAAAAAGGCGGCTATCCGCATTTCATGCTCCGCGAGATCTATGAGGAGCCAAAAGCGGTCGAGGATACCTTAAATAGCGCCCTTAATGAAGATGGCTCTATCCGCCTAGAGACCATCGGGCTAACAAAAGAACAACTAAAGGGATTGGATAACATCTATATCGCCGCCTGCGGCTCCGCCTATCACGCTGGGGTCGTCGGACAATACGTGATCGAGGATTTGGCGGGGGTTCCCGTAAGGATTGAACTCGCCAGCGAATTCAGATACCGTAAATTGCCCTACGCCAGCAATAGTTTGCTGATCGTGGTCTCGCAGTCCGGGGAGACCGCCGATACCCTAGCCGCGCTTCGCTTAGCTAAGGAAGCGGGTATCCCAACCCTAGCCATCGTCAATGTTTTGGGCTCCTCCATCGCTAGAGAGGCTGACCACGTCTTCTATACCCTTGCCGGCCCAGAAATCGCCGTGGCGACCACCAAGGCCTATAGCGCCCAGCTTATTTGCCTATATCTATTCGCCCTGGCCTTGGCAAGTGCAAAGGGGAAGATAGAGGAGAAGAAGGCCAAGGAATATATCGATATGCTTAAAGCCTTGCCTAGCCAAATCGAAGAGACGTTAAAGAAGAACAAGACCTTCCTCAATAGGCTTGCCAATAGGCGCGCCAATATGCCCTATAGCTTCTTTATCGGCCGCGGCATCGATTATGCCGTGGGATTAGAGGGAAGTCTAAAACTAAAGGAAATCTCCTATATCCATAGCGAGGCCTACGCCGCCGGGGAGCTTAAGCACGGTACCATCTCCCTTATCGAAGGCGATACCCTAGTCGTCTCTATCCTCACCCAGCCTGAGCTATTAGAGAAGACCTTATCGAACATGAAGGAAGTGCAATCCCGTGGCGCGACCCTTCTTTCTATCGATATGAGCAACCATCCCATCGTCAGGGCCACAAGCAAATTTTTGGTGAGCATCCCCAAGACCGATCCCCATTTTAGCGCCTCGCTTTCCGTCATCCCCCTCCAGCTATTCGCCTATTTCGTCTCGGTGGCCAAGGGATTAGACGTCGATAAGCCGCGTAACCTAGCCAAATCCGTCACCGTCGAATAAAGCATCTGCCTTAAACCCAATAGCCTCGTCTCAAGCGGGGCTATTTTGTTTGGTTGATATCTCTTCCCCTCTAGGTAAGGCATACATAGGAAAAGCCGCATCGCCACGGCATTTTTTAATTGATAAGTGGGATTATCTATTTGACTTCGACGGAAGCGATAAGCATATCCTTTTCGCCTTCCTCGCGTCCATCCGCATATCTTATATAGACGATCCTCACCCTTTTCCAAAGATAGGGAAGCGAGTAATTCACGTTTTTGATGGTGAAGATCTTATGCCCCGGGTTGAACCTTTTATGGAACCTCGCGTATTCTTTGCCATCACGGGTTTTGATGAGCTCGATATAGGGAAGGAATAAGTTATGGGGATCCCCGCTATTGTCAGGCGTGTAGGTGAATTTGCAGTGACCATAATGGCCATATCCCTCAATCCCAAAATGGGCCTCGAGAATCTCGCCGTTATTTAGCTTATCCACGAATTCCTGGCATTCCATAAATATGTTTCCCCCTATTGGCTAACTGGATTATAGAAGAAAGAAGAAGCAAAACCAAATAAAAATAGGGATGGGTCAAAAGCCATCCCCAAGTTATGGAAGCAAGAGAGAAAAACGGGTTTATTCGGCCATCTGGAAGCCATAGACCGCGGCGCCAAGCAAGCCGGCGTTTTGGCCTGCGTTGGCCTTAAGCAATTTGCTATAGGGGCAATTGCGGACCAAGTCCTCCCAGAAGATGTCGGCGCTTTTCATGACGCCGCCGGTGATCGTGAAGACCTCAGGCTGGAAGTGTTCCTGGATCATCGAGATGAAATTGGCGAGTAGCCTAATCCAATCGCGGTAAACCCTATTGGCGAGTTCGTGGCCGTTTTTTACTAGGGTGAAGAATTCCCTGGCATCGGCGATATTCAATCCATTATCGTCGGCTAGACGCCTAAGTCCCGTCCCAGAGCACATATGCTCGAATTCGTGGATCTCGTTTTTATATTGGGTCATCGTGTGGCCGATTTCATAGCTGGAGGAGCGGAGTTTGCCATCGATTGTTAGGGCTCCTCCAACCCCAGTGGAGATCGTGATGAAATATAGCGATTTGTATTTGCTATATTCGCCTAGGTTTGCTTCCGCCAAAGCGGCGACCTCGGCGTCGTTGATGATATAGGTCTTCTTGCCGAATTCCTTTTCTAGTGTCTCCGCCAAGGGGATCTGCGAGATATGGATATTGGGAAGGGCATAGATATAGCCATCCCACCTCACGCGTCCTGGCACCCCGCCTGCGATGCAGATGACCTCGCTCATATCGGGCACGGCTTCCCTAATGACCTCGATGACGCTTTTCATGAATAGGTCCAGGTTACCGACTTTGGTGGGCTTGATAAGGACGTTTTCGATCTCGAATCTCTCATTGACCAAAGCGACCCTGGTATTGGTTCCCCCGATATCGAGGGCGACGATTTTCTTAGACATGGCTTAGGCTACCTCCTTGACTTCTATGGCGTTTATGATGCGGAGGAAGTTGGTCTTCCCCGCCCCGGTGGGAGTACCGCCCACCAAGATGATGGGATCGCCTGGCTTAATGCCTACCTCCCTGGCGATTTTTAGTGCCAATACCTCCATCTCTTCGATGAAATCGGGCATTGGTGTCGAAATGAGTCTGCTATATACACCCCAATAGAAGGCCCCGTTCATTGCGGTGCGTCTTCTATTGGTGACGCTTATGATGGGACAGCATGGCCTGGCCTTGGAGATGCGGTAAGTGGTCTTGCCGGTCTCGGTGAAGCTGACGATTAGCTTCGCCCCGATAAGCTTAGCGGTATTGGCGACGGCGTTGGATATCG
>JAILEX010000029.1 GCA_024687185.1 Bacilli bacterium
GATCCAGGGAAGGTCTTCCACGGTCCAGCCAGGGTGATTGGCGCGGCAGAAGTCAACGAGCCTTTCCAAAGTGGCCTTTTCGTAGGGGGCGTA
This sequence comes from Bacilli bacterium, assembly GCA_024687185.1. GTDB lineage: Bacteria > Bacillota_I > Bacilli_A > RFN20 > CAG-826 > Alloenteromonas. Next base: position 94 of record JAILEX010000029.1, read on the forward strand.
TTCGGGGTTTTCGTTCTTTAGGGTCTTTTCCGCTTTTTCGATGGCGAAATTGCATTCGCCTTCGGCCTGTTCGATGAAACTGGAGATGAGGATATAGCATCTAACGGCGGCGGGGCTTTCTAAAGCGGAGATGAAGGACTTGGTCCCATCGTCTAATTCGTCATACATCTTTCTGCCTTGGACGCTTCTAGGATCTTCTAAAAGCAAGGCGAGTTTCATGGCCTTGGCCTTATAGAAGTTGCTCTTAGAGAAGCCTTTATCGGTGTTGATGGCAAGTTCGAGGATGTTCAATGCGGTCTTTATGTCTTTCTTTTCAACCGCTTCGTAATAGGATCTAAGGTTTAGTTCGAAGGTAAAGTCGGTGACGGTTTCATAAATAGGCGTCTTAGGAGCGGGTTTGCCCATCCTGACGGCTTCTTCCGCGAGGAGGATGTTGTTATAGGCGATCTTATTGATGTTTTTGGAGGTAACCATCATAAGGTAACCGTCGGTTACTTCGTCTAGCCTAGTCGGGAAATAGTCGTAGATAACGATCATGGCGGCCACGCCTAGTAGCGTGATGCCGATCGGGGCGAGCATACCGGCGCCATTGGTGTGGTTGGCGTTACCGATAGCGATCATAACGGCACATCCGATGGCCTCAAGAAGGAAGAATAATAGCGGCAGGGTGATATATCCGCCTAGACGGCATTTCTCAACGTCGGTTGGGACGACTTTGGTTTCGCCGGTCAGCCCAGAGAACTTATGGAATCCGAATTTCGTTTTCTCTTCGCCTTCTTTGGCTTTCTTCCCTAAGCCCAAAATCACAAAGCTTCTAATATCGTAGTGGCCCATCTTGGCGCCTAGATAATGGCCAAATTCCAATAGGACTGCGTTAAGAATGATTCCAACAACGAGCGAAATGACCACCAAAACGATGCCGGGAATCAAGGGGTTGCTTAGGTTTTCGATGGTGGGGCGAATCCAAAATATGCCGAATAACACGGCCACGACAATCATGACCACATACACCAAGAATGTGGCGAATTCATTTTTCTTCATCTTTTTTGCCTCCTGGGCCGCCCATATCAAGGGCTCGATTGGTAACGACCAATCAGACGTGTACCGTTACCTTAAGCTTTGCCAGCGAGGGCATGAGGTGATTGCCTGGGGTTAGGAAACAATGTTTCCTTTCCTTTGGCTTCGCTTATTATAGACGATTATTCGCTTTCATGTACCCCTATATAACTAGGCGCAAATTATCGTCGAATTGAACGGGTTTTTGCGGAAATAATAGGCGAAATGCAGCGTTTTTAGACCTGTTTTCCCTCTTCTTTTTTGTTCATTTCCACTAAAGAGGGAAGAAGCAAGGTGAGTGCGCTATCAATGATTCGGCACATCTTTTTATAAAACTTTTCGCTGGTGTAGCTTTGGCTTTTGAAGTAATAACCGATTTCAGAGGAAATATAGTTCGCGAGCCTTCTGGCGAGGTTCCTTTTGCTTTCTAACTTCAACCCCGCATACTCTGGGTCGGCTTGGATTAGGTTAAAGATCTTGACGTTGAATTTGCCGAACATGAATTCTTCGACAAGGTCTTTCGCGGCGGACCCATAGGTTTGCCTTAGGAACACAAAGTTGTCGCGGGCATATAAAACGAAGGCGCGAAGGGCTTCGCGAATGGTTTTGGCCGTTTCGAATTTGCCTAGGTCCTCGGTTAGCAAAATGGCGGCGATCAAATCGTAGATGTCTTGGTAATGATAATAGAAGGTCTGCCTATGGCATCCGCATTTGGCGCAAAGCGCGGTAACGTTGATGTCTTCTAGGGGCATCTCGTTCATCATGTCTTTGAGGGCATATTTGAATTTGGCGTTCGTAATCATTTCTGCTCCTCACTTCCTTCGGTTTTTTCTTCTTCTATGGCTGGGGCGACGACGAATTCCGGGCCAGGCCCCTTTTTGTTCATCTTATAGACCATGTCGATCAACTTTCTTAACCCATAGAAGATAATGGTCGATATGGCTACACATCCGATCACGATGGGCACAAACCATTGGCTGAGTCCGTTCCATCTAACGGCGAGCAGGATGCCGTCTCCCTTAGGCGTTCTAATGAAGTAATCGACGATAACCACGATTATGCCGCCTACAAGCATCGAGATGAAAACGACGAGGCGGTATTTGTTGGGCGGCAAGCATACCGCAAACAAAGTAATGTAGGCGTTGATGGTAAACACGACGATGGAGATTGAGGTCGCGGCCATAAACGCTTCTTGTTGTCCCGGGTTCCAGCTAAGGATGTTGGGCCATACCAAATATAAGAAGAAAGGCGCCATGGAACCCACCAAATTAGCTATCGCGCTAGGTAAGGCCTTTGTGACGATATTCGCCCCAAAGGATCCACTAAGCCTATCGGCAGAAGGCTGCAAAGCCAGGAAGAAGGAGGGAACGCCTATGGCAAACACCTCCCATAGAAGCAAATTGGACGTGGAGAAAGGATAGGTTTTGCCTCCCCATAAGCCAGAAATCAAGAACACCAACGTGGCGAAAACGGCAAAGAAGGTTTTGTTTAGGAACAAAGAACAGGTCCTTTGGAGGTTATTGATAACTCTTCTTCCCTGGAAGACGACGTCTGGCAGCCTAGAAAAGTTGCTTTCCAAAGTGACTAGGTGGGCAACGTTTCTCGCCGCCTCCGACCCGCTTGCCATGGCAATGGAGCAATCGGCAACCTTAAGGGCCATAACGTCATTGACGCCATCGCCCGTCATGGCGACTTTTCTACCTTGTTTTTGGAAAGAGGAGATTAAAATCGCCTTCTGTTCGGGGTTGGAACGGCCAAATACGACATATTTATTCGCGATGGCCTCGACTTCCGCGTTGCTTTTCCCTTCAAGGGAAATGAATAAATCGGAGCCATTCACGCCACACCTTTTCGCGATTTCGCTTACGGTACGGGGGTCGTCGCCCGAAACGACCTTGATTTCGACGCCGTTGCTTTGGAACCATTCGACATTTGCCTTGGCATCCTCTTTGATGTGGTCGCTTAAGACAAGGAGGGCCAATAATTCAAAGCCGCCAGGCAAAGTGTTGTTCGTAATGGGCTTTTTGCTTTTTGCCACGATGAGGCAGCGGTATCCCTTAGATGCGTAATTGCTTAATACCCTGCCCACTTTTTCGTTGGGTTTGGCCTTGATATAGCCATAGGCGCCCATGGCGTAGGTAATTCCGGTTTCCAGGGTAACCGCGCTAACCTTCGTCTCCGAATCAAAAGGAAGTACCGCCTTAAAGGAGAAGGCACTGCTTTCCCCAAAGGCGAGTTTTAAGGCGTTGGCGGTCGCGTTAGAGTCCTTCGTACCATCCAAAATAGAGGTAACGGCCTTTCTGATTTCCCTATTCTCGGCCGTTTCGATAGGAAGACACTTATATAGTTTCAAGGTTCCATCGGTCAGGGTTCCGGTCTTATCGAAGCAAACCATATCGACCCTAGCCAACATCTCAATGCAGTAAAGCTGTTGGACCAAAACCTTCTTGGTGGCGAGGTTTACTACCCCAGACGCCAAAGCAGCCGAGGTAAGCAAAGCCATGCCGGAAGGAATCATGGCGACCATAGAACCCGAAATGGTCTCGATTTTATCGCCTATTCCACTATCGAGGTGGGTAAGGATATCGAAGAAATCCCTGCCGTGGCTCATTTCGTTGGCGAAGAAGATCGCAAACTGAGCCAAGCCCATGACGACGCAGAAGATCGCGCACACGGACATTATTATATTGGTAGAGGATTTGATCTCGCTTTTTGGCTGGGAGAATTTCTTGGCGGAAGCCTGTAGCTGCTCCGCATAGTTCGCGCTTCCAACCCTTTTTACTTCGACCTTAACATTGCCCTTCGTCAAAAAAGAGCCGGACAAAAGCATATCCCCAACGCCTTTTCCGATTGGGACGGATTCCCCCGAAATCAAGGATTCGTCGACACGGCAAACGCCTTCTACAATCTCTGAGTCGGCGGGTATTTGGTCGCCGGCAGAAAGCAAGACGATATCGGAAAGGACGATGGCGTCGCTTTCTATTTCCATGATGACGCCGTTTCTTAAGACCTTGATTTTGGCCGCGGCCAACACCTTAAGCTTATCGGTTAGCCTTCTTGAATGGATGTCTTGGATCAAACCGATGGTGATGTTGGCGACCAAGATGATCATGAAGAAGTAGTGGCTGAGGGTCAGTTGGGCATAGACCATCAACAGGAACACCAATAGCAAAATGATGTTTAGGACATTGAAAAGGTTATCGAAAATAATCCTTGGGTAGGATCTGGAGACGTGTTTTTGGGTTTTATTGGTAAGCTTAAGGGATTTCCTCTGCTCGACGTCCTCTTGGGTCAGACCGCGACTGATGTCGACGTCGATTTGAGGCGCGAAGGTAATGGACTCTGATATTTTTTTGAATGCTTGGGGTGCCATAAGTCAGTGAATTTTCAAAAATAGTCGCAAAGTAGGTTTTGCCTAGGATTTCCTTCTCTTTTTTTGCTTAAAGTACGAAATTTTACGTAGAACAAATCTGTATTAAATTTATACAGTGTCTAAATTATACAACGGCTAGGAATACTTAAAATAAGCAACTTCAAGAATTGTTGCTATCTTCTCTTATTTGCGAAAAAGAGGTTGATAAGTTCGGCCGATTCTTCCTTCATGACGTTCCTATATATTAAAGGAGAAGGGTATATCCTCTTTGAAAAGGGGTCTAATCCAGAGGAGATTCCCCCATAGGTTGGATCGTCCGCGCCATAGACAAGGGTTGAGATCCTCGCCTGGGCAATCGCACCCATGCACATTAAGCATGGTTCGAGGGTCACGACGAGCTGGCATCCATCTAGTTGCCATCTGCCTAATTTCTTTTCCGCGGCCTCTATCGCCAATATTTCGGCGTGTCCAGAGATCTTGGATTCCCTTTCCCTGTTGTTATGGGCTTTTGAAATGAGTTCGCCGTCTTTTAAAACAACCGCGCCAACGGGTATTTCGCCTTCTTGGAAGGCTAGGTTCGCCTCATCTAGGGCTATTTTCATTGCCTCGTCTAGGTTCATGAAATAATAAGACCACCGCACAGGGGAGGATGATTTAAGGCTGCTTGGTTCCCCACCTGACCTGGTTCATCACTCTCTCCTCGCGATGGCGTAGGGATTTTATCATAAATAAGGGATGTGTGGCCTTATTTCTCTTCCATCTCGCGGCGTAAGTTGGCCAGCATCAACTTCAAGCGGTTCTCTTGATTGACTTGGGTGGAGGAAGCATCGAAATCCAAGGGGATGATGTTGGCTTCCGGAACAAGTGCCTTAACAGGTCTTATCATGCCTTTCCCAACGATATGGTTAGGTAGGCATCCAAACGGCTGAACGACCACGATGTTCTTGGTATCACCCTCAACGAACGCGACCATTTCGGCGGGAATAAGCCATCCTTCGCCCATCTTAACGCCGGTGTTGATGACCTTTTTGCCTTCTTCGACGACGTGTTCGAAGTCCTCATATGGCAAGAAACCAGAGTTTTTCATGGCTTTGGCCTGCGTTCTTGTTGCCTTTAGGAAGATTTTATAGGCGATCTTAAAGGCCCCGACGGTGGCCTTGCCTTGGCCATATTGGTTATAGTCGTTGATGTTGTTGTAGATGCAGTATAAGCAGAACTCGGCCAAAGAGGGATAAACGACTTCGCAGCCTTGTTTTACAAGGAAGTCGGCGAGGTTATTGTTGGCATAGGCTGAATATTTCACATAGATTTCGCCGACGATGCCGACTCTAGGCTTCCTCTTTTCTAGGTTTGGCTTAAGGTCTTTGAAGGCATCGAGCATCATCTTGTAATTGGCTTTCCTTCTATAGAAACAGTGGTGGCCGATTTTCTTTTTTAGCTCATCCATGCAATGGTTTAAGGCGGCGTTGACTTCTTTTTCATCATGGTAAGGAATGGATTGGTCATATAGGTTCATGAGCATGTCGCCATACATGACCGCGTGGATCATCTGATACATCTCCCTTAGATTGAGGGGCAGGGAGAACATCTTTTCTAACCCAGAGAAGTTCAAAGAAAGGACCGGCACGGTCGGGAATTCCTTCTCAAAGGCTTTGCGGATTAAGGAAATGTAGTTGGAAGCGCGGCAACCACCACCGGTTTGAGACATGATGACCGCGGTTTTGTTTAGGTCGTATTTCCCGCTTTTTAGTTCGGCGACGAATTGGCCCGTGGTGATGATCGCGGGATAGCAGGCATCGTTTTGGACGGTTCTTAGGCCTTCGTCTTTGGCTTCTCTTCCCATTGGGGGGACGACCACATAATTCAAACCCTTCTTCGCCAAGATGGAGCGGATCAAATCGAAATGGATCGGGAGCATGTCTGGGACGATTACCGTGTAGTGCTCCTTGCAGATCTTCTTAAAGAAGGCCCTTCTTTCCTTGGCTTCCTGTTTTCTTTCTTTCTTGCTGGCCATCTTCATTTCCTCGCCTTCGCGTCTTCCACGGCCGCAAGCAAAGAACGCAAGCGGATCCTTACGGCGCCTAGGTTATTGATTTCGTCTATTTTGATTTGGGTATAGAGCCTGCCATTACTTTCCATGATGCGCCTGACTTCGTCAGAAGTGATGGCGTCTACGCCACAGCCAAAGCTTACGAGATGGACGATTTCCATATCGGGTTGGTCTTTTACGAAGTTGGCCGCGTCATATAGCCTTGCGTGATAGGTCCATTGATTTAAGACGCGGAGTTTTTGCCTGGGGGATTCATATTCGATGGAGTCTTCGGAAAGCACGGCCACGCCCATGCCGTCTAGAAGCTTATCGATGCCGTGGTTTATTTCCCTATCGACGTGATAGGGCCTACCGACCAAGACCACGATTTCCTTGCCGTCTTTTCTTGCGGTTTCGATGATTTCCTTGCCTTTTGCTTTGACGTCATTACGGTAACGGGTCTCTTCTTCGATGCCGAATTTCAATGCACGCTCCACCTCTTTTTTGGAAACACCATATTTTTTAAGAGAGGCGACAAGGATTTCCACGCTCTTTTTGAAGTTGTTCAAATCGAGGAATGGGTCGATGAAATTATCGTCGTTTAACCTAGAGTCATTGCGTTTTAATAGCTCGCCATAATAGGCGACGACGGGGCAATTGTAATAATTGTCCGCCCTATGCTCGTTCACGTTATAGGATTCGGATGGATAGAAGATGAAGTCGACTTTCTGTTCGAGCAGATAATCGATATGGCCATGCATGATCTTGGCGGGATAGCATGCGGTATCGCTGGGAATGGTCTTTTGGCCGCGGCGGTACAAAGACCTAGTGGAAATCGGGCTTACCTCAACCTCGAAACCGAGTTCTTTGAAGAAAGTATCCCAAAGGGGCAATTGCTCATACATCGCTAGGGTAAAGGGGATACCGACTTTGCATCTAGTGACGGGGGTTTCGGTGGTATAACGTTGCAAGACCCTCTTCCTCTTGTAGTGATACATATCCAAATCGTGTCTTGCCTTAGGCTTTCCTTCGCCTTTTTCGCATTTGTTGCCGGAAATATAGACGCCTCCTCCAGGGAAACGAAGGATCGTAAGGTTACAATAAGCCGTGCATTGGCGGCAATTGGTATGGGAGGTGGTATAGGAGAATTCCTCGAGTTCCTTTTGGCTGATAAGTCCCTTTTCCCCACCTTTTTCCTTGGCGTAAAGGGCTGCACCGAAAGCGCCCATAAGCCCAGCGATGGAAGGGCGGATAACCTCGTGTCCGATTTCCATTTCGAAGCAACGGAGGACCGCGTTATTTAGGAAGGTTCCGCCTTGGCAGACGATTCTTTCGCCAAGTTCTTCGAAACTTCTGACTCGGATAACCTTATAAAGGGCGTTTTTGATGACGGATCTACTTAAACCAGCGGAAATATCCTCGATTGTCGCGCCGTTCCTTTGGGCTTCCTTAACGGAGGAATTCATGAAGACCGTGCATCTACTTCCGAGTTCAACGGGGTTCTTCGCATATAGTCCCAATTTGGAGAATTCTTCCATTCCATAGCCTAAAGCGGCCGCGAAGGAAGAAAGGAAGGAGCCGCAGCCAGAAGAGCAGGCTTCGTTAAGCATAATGGAGTCGATCGCCCCGTTTTTGATGCGGAAGCATTTGATGTCCTGACCGCCAATATCGATAATGAAATCCACGTTTGGTTCGAAGAATTTGGCCGCCTTGAAATGGGCAACGGTCTCAACTAGGCCATAATCGACATGCAGGGAGTTCTTGATAAGCTCTTCACCATATCCCGTGACCGCGGAACCGACGATTTCTAGTTTCGGGGAAGCGGTTTTGTAGATCGTCTTGATTTGATCGACGATTTTTTCGATGGGTAGGCCGTTGTTGGGTTCATAATGGGAATAGAGGATTTCATTGTTCTCGGATAGCAAAATGACTTTGGTAGTCGTCGAGCCTTCGTCGATTCCTAAATAGGCCTTGCCTTCATAGGTCGATAGGTCGCGCTTTTTCACATCGAAGTCTTGGTGGCGTTTTAGGAACGCATTAAAGTCCGCCTCATCTTCGAATAGCCTTTCGCCGACGATGATTTGTCCCAAGGTGTTCGCGGCTTCTAGCTTTTTTAAAACCTCTTCCAGGGTCATCGTCTCGCTTCTGTGGCGAGAATAGATGGCCGCGCCTTTGGCCATGAAGGTTGAGGCGTCGTCTGGGAAATAGGCATGTTCATCGGTGAGTTTAAGCCTATCCATGAACGCTTTTCTTAGTCCCTTAAGGAAGAATAATGGGCCACCTAAGAACAAAACGTTGCCTTTTATTTCCCTGCCCTGGGCAAGTCCGGCGATCGTTTGGTCTGCGACGGCATAGAAAATGGAAAGGGCGATGTCTTCTTTGGATGCGCCTTGGTTTAGGATGGCCTGGATATCGCTTTTTGCGAAAACGCCGCATCTAGAAGCGATGGGGTAGGCCTTTTCCGCCCTCAAAGCCATCTCGTCCATTTCGGACAAAGAGATATTCAGTAGGGTGGCCATTTGGTCGATGAAGGCCCCGGTGCCACCGGCACACTGTCCGTTCATCCTTTCTTCTACACCACCCGTAATAAAGATGATTTTGGCGTCTTCTCCGCCTAATTCGATGGCGCAATCAACCTCGGGATAGAGTTCTTTGATCGCAAGGAAGGCGCTTTCGACTTCTTGGACGAAAGGAAGATCGGCTCTTTCCGATAAGCCTAAGCCGGCGCTGCCGGTAAGAGAGACCTTAACGTTGATGTTCCCGTATTTTTCCTTTATCTCATTAAGCTCGACGATCGAGGTTTCCTTAACCTTTGAGCCATGGCGAACGTAGTTTGCGTATAGGGTGTTGCCCGCTTCATCCAAAAGAACGGCTTTGACGGTGGTGGAGCCAACGTCGATGCCTAGCGTATATAAACTATCTTCTCTGCTTTCCTTTTGCATAGGCATATTCTACTAGTTTTTCCTTCTAGGAAACACTTAGATGCATTGAACGCGCTTTCATCGCGGGTTTTTGAATGGGAAAGGGCATCAAATTCATCATAAATACCAGGTTTTTGCGCCAATTTAAATGTTTTTACAGACTTTTTCCGTTCAAAAAAACCGCCCCCGAGGGAGCGGTGATTCATCTAGGTTTCGACCCTTACTTTTTGATGGGTTTGATAATCTCTAGACCACCCATGTATTTCCTTAGGACCTCAGGGATGACTAGGCAGCCATCCTCGGTCTGGCACTGCTCGACTAGGGCAGGGAAGATACGGGAAGTCGCTAGACCAGAACCGTTTAGGGTATGGGCGAACTGGATCTTGCCATTGGCGTCACGATACCTGATCATGCCGCGACGGGCTTGGTAATCCCTGGCGTTAGAGACGCTTGAGACTTCCTTGTAAATTCCCATGGAGGGGATCCAAACCTCGATATCGTAGGTGCGGGCCATAGAGTGGCTGCAATCGCCGGCGGCAAGTTTGTCTAGCTGATAGGTTAGGCCAAGCCCTTCGACGAGCTTTTGGGCTTTCTTAACCATTTCCTCAAAGGCGGCATCGCTACCTTCGATGGTGGTGTATTGGACCATTTCGACCTTATTGAACTGATAGCCGCGGATCATGCCACGTTCTTCGCTACGGTAGCTGCCGGCTTCCTTACGGTAGCAGGGGGTATAGGCGAAGTATTTCTTAGGAAGGTCATTGACGTCCATGATCTCGTTGCGGTGGAGGTTGACTAACGCGGTCTCAGCGGTAGGAAGGATGAATTTCCTAGGCTCGGTGCCTTCTAGCCAGAAGACGTCTTCCTCGAATTTCGGGAATTGTCCGGCGGTGAAGCCGGAATCGTAGTTAAGAAGGTGGGGAGGAAGGATCATCTCATAGCCATCGCCCAGATGGGTTTCGATGAAGTAATTGAGCAAAGCCCATTCTAGCCTTGCGCCAAGGTTAGTGTAGATCCAGGTGCCGGTGCCAGAGATCTTAGCGGCCCTCTTATAGTCGATTAGACCTAGGGATTCGCAAAGGTCAACGTGGTTTTTGGGTTTGAATTTCATGGAAGAAGGATCGCCAAACTTATAGATGGGGTGGTTATTTTCCTTTCCTCCTGCGACCAAATCGTCATCGGGGATATTGGGAAGGACCTCAAGCTGGGCCTTTAATTCGGATTCGACCTTCTCTGGTTCCGCTTCCTCTTCCTTATTCTCGGCTGCCAAGGCTTTGACTTTGGCGAAAATGGCCTGGACGTCGCCGCCTTCTTTCTTGACCTGGGGAACGGATTTGGACAAAGCGTTTTGCTCGGCCTTATTCGATTCGACCTTCTTTAGGAGTTCTAGCCTCTTGCCGGAGAGCTCGATGATGGGTTGGGGGTCAAATTCCCATAGTTTCTTTGCCAAAGCGGCTTTTACGCCTTCTGGGTTTTCCAGAATCCTTTTGACATCAATCATGTTTTTTTCCTTCTTTCTTCTTAACGTTATCCTCTTCTTCCTTAGTGGGCGTAGGAGGCGATAACAATTTGTTATATTCCTTCAAAAGCAGTCTGCCACTTCTTAGCAACGTGCTTTTCGAGGCGATGGCATAGGCGGAAACGGTGGTGTCTTCGCATCTGTTTTCCGCAACGGCGGGGATAAGGTCGATTAGATCTTTCTCCGTAGCCGCCATATGGGCGGTGACCCCATCGATTAGGAGGGGGTTTAGGGTTTGGTCAGCGAATCCGATGACCGGGGTTTTGGCGGCGAAGGCTTCCATGATGGTCATCCCGTTGGGAAGAGGAGAGAGGACCAAGTAGGCAGAAGCATGGAGCATGGCGCTACGGTAGATGTCGTCGCCGCTAATTTTGGAGAATTTTAGGTTGGGGGTGGCCCTAACTTTGTAGTGGCGGACGATGAATTCGTCGCCGGGATGGGTTTCTCCGAAGAAATAGAATCGGATTTTGGGCAAGGCCTTGGCCAAACCCCTGATGAGATCGATCTTCTTCCTTTCATAGAAGTTGCCCGTTATCATCACGAACTTCCTCTCCGGGGAGACCCCGTAATACCTTAGGAACAGCCTGCTCTCCAAATCGCTTAGGTTGAATCTAGGGATGTTGACCGGGACGGGGAAGACGCTAACATTGGCACTTACCCCGTTTTCCTCAACGAGCTTCTTCGCTTGCTTAGAAGGGACAAGGACCAAATCGGCCGCGTTCATGAGGGCTTTTGCCTTTTTCCTAAGGCCGATTTTGCCATAACGCCCAATTTTTAGATGGGCGCATTCGAGGTCTTCCTCGCAATAAAGTGCGCTGACGACGGTTTTGGTCCCGCCTTTTTTCGTTTTCTGAAGCAGGGGGAGGTCCTTTTCGGAGATAAAATGGGCGACTTCCACATGTTCGGACTTATCATCCACCCATGGGACGTCCTGGCTTTCGCATGCACCCTTGAGGGTTTTGCGAAGCCTCGCTCCCTCAAAGGTGTCATGTGGGTTTTTGGAATTGAAGTAGATAAGAACCTTCATAGGCCCTTTCTCTTTAGTTCACCTCGTCGGGGGTGACGACTTCCTCGACTTCTTCGGTTTCGGCTTCGACGGCCTCTTCGTCCTCGACGAATTCGTCTTCTTCCGGATCGTCGCTATGGGGGATGATGGCGGTGGAGGCGACTTTGCTGCCGTCTTCAACGGAGATTACCTTGACGCCTTTGGCGACGCGACCGGTGAGCCTGACTTCGGATAAGGGGGTGCGGATAACGATGCCCTTTGTGGTGACGACCATTAGGTCTTCATCGCCATAGACGGCCCTGGCAACGACGAGTTTGCCGATGTTTTTGCCACCGACCTTCTCTTTGAGGTCGATGGTCATGACGCCTTTGGCGCCCCTCTTGGTGAGGCGATATCCATCATAATGGCGGCCGTCTTCGGTATCGGTATCGGCGGCATAGGAGATCTTGCCGTAGCCCTTATCGGTCAAAACAAGGATCTTGTCGCCTTCGTTTTGGACGCAGACGCCGACGATGAATTCGTCTTCCTCGATGTCCATACCGGTGACGCCGGCCGCGGTTCTGCCCATGGCGCGGACGTCTGTTTCATAGAAGGAGCAGAGTTTGCCATTGCTTGCGGCAAGGCTAACGATGTCGTTGCCTGTGGTGCGCTTGACATCGAATAGGTCGTCGCCTTCCTTTAGACCGACGGCGATTTTGCCGTTGGAGTGGATGGAAGCGAATTCCTTAAGGGAGGTACGCTTGACAACGCCTTTTTTGGAGATGAAGAAGAGGTAGTTGTCTTCTGGATAATCGTCGCAGGGGACGATGGCCACGATCTTCTCATCCTTATCTAGGTTAAGGAAGTTCTGCGCGGGCATACCCTTTCCCGTGCGACCGGAATCGGGGATTTGATAGCCACGTAGACGGTAAACCTTACCTTCGGTGGAGAAGAAGAGGATATCGGTATGGGTGTGGGTGTGCTTGATGAGCCTGACGATGTCGTTGCCGACGGTCTTCATGCCAGTCACGCCAACCCCGCCGCGATGCTGCGTGGAGAAGGTATCGTCATCGACTCGCTTGATATAGCCGTTGCGGGTAAGGGCGATGATGATGTTCTTTTGCGGGATGAGGTCCTCGTTTTCGATATCGGCGGCATCGTCGGTGATTTCGGTGCGCCTTTTATCGGCATAACGCTCCTTGATCTCGGTGAGTTCCTTGACCATGACGTCGATTTCGTTTTCACGGCTAGAAAGGATGCGGTTATATTCTTGGATGTTAGCTTCTAACTGGGCCTTTTCGGCGTTTAGCTTATCCTGTTCCATGCCCTGCAAGCGGCGTAAGGTCATGGCCAAAATGGCCTGGCACTGCGTTTCGGTCAAACCAAAGCGGTCGTTTAGCCTACGGGTGGACTCTTCGTCGTTTTTGGAGTCGCGGATGATGTGGATGACCTCGTCGATGTTATCGTGGGCGAGGATCAAACCTTCGACGATATGGAGCCTATCGGTGTCCTTCTGGAGGAGGAATTTGGTCCTTCTTTCGATGACATTGACCTGGAATTCGATGTAATCCTTTAGCAAAGGAACGATGCCTAGGGTCTTCGGGGCGCCATCTTCAAGGCAGAGGTTGATGATGCCGAAATTGCTTTGAAGCGCGGTGTGCTTAAGCAAATTGTTGACGACGACCTCGGGGATCATATCCTTCCTGACGTCGATTACGACGCGGATTTCGCCTTTGGAGGATTCGTCGCGGATGCCGGTGATGCCGTCGATCACCTTGTCGCGGACGAGCTGGCCGATATTTTCGACAAGGGAGGATTTGTTCACCTGGTATGGGATTTCCGTGACGACGATTTGGGCTTTGCCGTTATCGAGTTCGTCGATATGGTATTTGCTTCTGACGGTCACGGTGCCGGTACCGGTGGTATAGGCGTCGAGGATTCCCTGACGGCCCAAAATGATGCCGCCACCCGGGAAATCGGGACCGAATAGGTAATTGGTCATAATCTCGGTCGGGGTGATTTCGGGGTTATGGGCAACGGCGATCGTGGCGTCGATTGCCTCGCCTAGGTTATGGGGCGCCATGTTGGTGGCCATACCGACGGCGATGCCCTGGCTTCCGTTAACGATGAGGTCGGGGAAGCGGGAAGGCAAAACCTCGGGCTCGATTTCGGTGCCATCGTAGTTAGGAACGAAATTGACCGTATCCTTATCGATGTCACGCACCATCTCGAGGGCAAGGCGGTTCATCCTGGCTTCGGTATAACGCATGGCGGCGGGTTTGTCGCCGTCGATGGAGCCGAAGTTGCCATGTCCGTCAACTAGGGTATAGCGCAAGGAAAAGGTCTGCGCCATACGGGCTAGGGTGTCATAGATCGCGCTATCGCCGTGGGGGTGGTATTTACCCATGACGTCACCGACGATACGGGCGCTCTTCTTATGGGGTTTGTTGGGGGTGATGCCCGCCTCGTTCATGCCATAGATGATACGGCGCTGAACGGGTTTTAAACCGTCGCGGACATCGGGGATGGCACGGGAGACGATAACCGACATGGAGTAGTCAAGGAATGCCGTGCGGACTTCCTTGGCGACGTCCCTATCGATCAGTTCGGGGATGATGCCGCTTTTGGCGGCCTCTTCGCCAAACATCGCGTCGTCGCTTTGGGCGCCTTCCTTGCGTCCTTCCACGACCGTCACGCCTTTGCGGGAAGCGATTTCCGAGGAGGATTCTTCTTCGGAGCCCTCTTCTACTTCGTCTTTTTCCTCTTCGTCGAGGATTTCTTTCTTTTCGTCATCAATCATTGAAATTGCCTCCTTTTCTCATCAAATATCGAGGTTTTGCACGAATTTCGCGTTTTCGGCAATGTATCTCTTACGGGGTTCGACCTCTTCGCCCATGAGCTCGGTGAAGATCTGTTCGGCCTCCGCGGCGTCATCGATGGTGATACGGATCATCTTCCTGGCCTTGGGATCCATGGTGGTTTCCCAAAGCTGGTTGTAGTCCATTTCGCCTAGACCTTTATAACGCTGGAAGGCAAAGCCCGGCTTGAGGTTTAGGTTCTTCCTTAAAGCCTCTAGCTGCGCGTCGTTATAGGCATAATAGGCGCTGCCCTTATAGTCGATCTTATATAGCGGGGGTTGGGCGATATAGACGTGCCCAAACTCGATGAGGGGACGCATAAAGCGATAGAAGAAGGTGAGCAGGAGGATACGGATGTGGTCGCCGTCGACGTCGGCATCGGTCATGATGACGACTTTGTTGTAACGGATCTTGCTCACATCGAAGTTCTCCCTGACGCCAGCGCCGATCGCGGTGATCATGTTGCCGATTTCGGCATTGGCCCAGATGCGGTCTTCCCTGGCCTTTTCGACGTTGAGGATCTTACCCCTCAAAGGAAGAATGGCCTGGGTCTTGGCGTCGCGGCCTTGCTTGGCGGAGCCGCCGGCGGAATTGCCCTCAACGATATAGAGTTCGCATTCCATCGGGTCTTTGGAGGAGCAGTCGGCTAGTTTGCCAGGGAGCGTGGTGATTTCCAAAGCGCTCTTCCTGGTCTTTTCCCTAGCAACCCTCGCGGCTTCCCTGGCGCGGCTAGCAAGCTGGAGCTTATCGATGATCGAGCGCGCTTCGGCGGGGTTCTCGTTAAGCCAGTTCCTTAGGTCTTCGCCGACGATCGATGAAACGATCTTCCTGACCTCGGAATTGCCGAGTTTGGTCTTGGTCTGGCCTTCGTATTGGGGGTTCGGGTGCTTGATGGAGATGACGCAGGTAAGACCTTCGCGGCAATCCTCGCCGGTGAAGTTTTTGTCATCTTCCTTCAATAGCTTGAAGCTTCTTGCGTAATCGTTTAGGACGCGGCCCAAAGCGAGGTTGAGGCCCTCGACGTGGGTGCCGCCTTCCTTGGTGGAGATGTTGTTGCAGAAGGAATAGATGCCATCCTGGGAATAGGAATCGGTCCACTGCAAAGCAACCTCGGCGTAGATCCTCTCCTTGGTCTCTCCATCGGCCAAGGTGACTTCCTCAGCGCCTTCGCAATAGATGGGCTGGGGGTTTACGGGAACCTTGCCGGTATCGATATAGGTGACGTATTCGCGGATGCCGCCGTCATATTGGAACGATTCTTGGCGCGGGGATCCGTCTTCGTTGGGACGTCCGCCTTCTTCGGGGGTGCGAAGGTC
The DNA here is from genome assembly GCA_024687185.1 of Bacilli bacterium. GTDB lineage: Bacteria > Bacillota_I > Bacilli_A > RFN20 > CAG-826 > Alloenteromonas. Next base: position 16,151 of record JAILEX010000029.1, read on the forward strand.
GGTTAGGATGATCTTGATGCCGCCATTGAGGAAGGCCATCTGACGCATGTGGTTGCGGATGGTCTCGTAGTTATAGACGGTGGTCTCGGTGAAGATCGTGGGGTCGGGTTTGAAATGGACCGTTGTGCCCCTTTGTTCGGGAGTGGAATCCCCGATCCTTTCGAGGTGGCCGACCGGATGGCCGCCGTTTTCGAAGCGGAGGAAGAACTTGCCTCCGTCACGGCAGACGGTGACTTCCATCCAAACTGAAAGCGCGTTGACTACGGATGCGCCGACGCCATGTAGACCGCCGGACACCTTATAGCCGCCCTCGCCGCCGAATTTACCGCCGGCATGAAGGATTGTGTAGACCGTTTCAACACCAGACAACCCCGATTTGGCAACGGTGTCAACGGGGACGCCACGGCCATCGTCGGTGACGAGAATCGAGTTGTCATGATTGATGGTGACGGTGATATTCCTGCAATACCCGGCCAAGGCCTCGTCGATGGAGTTGTCGACGATTTCCCAGACTAGGTGGTGCAAACCAGCTGCTGCTGTGGTGGCGATATACATGCCAGGACGCTTACGGACGGCTTCTAGGCCTTCCAAGACCTGAATGTCGCTTCCGCTATAGTCCTCTTTGCCTTTTTCCAAGGCCTTTTCGTTGGACACGTCTTCCTTGACGTAGGTGAACCGTTCTTCTTCGCCTACGGACGTGTTTTCTTTTTCATCTGCCATAACTTACCTCCTTACGGCTACATTCCCCGAGACATCCACGAACGACGCATCGGAGATATTTAACTTTGTTGTCGTCACGAATACTTGGCCCAGTTCCCTTAATAGGGCAATCAGGCGTTCAACCCTACCTTCATCGAGCTCGCTGGTGACGTCATCGAGCACGCATATGGGCTTTTTGCCCTCCCCGCTTACGAGGAAGTAGGGCGCTAGTTTTGTCGCTAGGGCGCATACCCTATTCTCGCCTTGCGACCCATAGTCGGCGAGATCCTTGCCCTTATAGACCATCTTTATGTCTTCCCTGTGTGGGCCATTTTGGGTGAAGCCCCTCCTAAGATCGCTTTCTAGCGCATCCTGGAAGAGTTTCTTGGTCGATGCGAGGAATGAATCGTCCGGCCTCGCAAACGGCTTGTAGATGAGCCGGCAATCCCCTTTCTCGCCCGTAAGCTTCTCGATGAGGGTCGGCAATACGCCGTTGATCGAGGAGACATACATCGACCGATACCTCACTAGCGGCAGGGCCACGGCCATCATCTGCTCGGACATTACCTCGAGCAGGTTGCGGTCGGGGTTGCCGCCCTTTAGCAAGGCGTTCCTTCCTTTTAGCAGCTTTTCGTAGCGGTTATGGAGGAAGTAGTAGTCGAGGGTTTGCTTGGATAGGCTCGAATCGAGGAAGTTCCTCCTTTCGCTGGGGGAACCCGTGAACAGAGTCACATCCCTCGGGGTGAATAAGACGATGTTTGTGAGCTTGCTTAGCTCCGACATCTTCGTGGCTTGCTTGCCGTTGATGGAGACCTTCTTGGAATCGGGTTTAATCTCGAACTCGATTCTTCTTTTCAGGATCCCCTCGGTTATATCGGCCTCGATATATGCCGCGTCCTTTCCATCCCTTATGAGCTTATCGGCATCGCTTCTCCAGCTTTTGGCGAAGGAGAGGTAATAGATGGCTTCGGCAAGATTGGTCTTGCCAGCGCCGTTTTCGCCTTCGATCACCGTCAGCCCCTTTTCGAAGCTTAGGTCCAATCGCTCATACCCTCGGAAGTCCTTAAGGGCGATGCGGGTTAGGATCATCGAACCACTTTATAGGTGTTGCCGCCTATCTCCAGGGTTTCGCCGCCTCGAAGCTTCCTGCCCCTTCTGTTGTCTTGGACGCCGTCGATGATGACTTCGTTCTCGAGCAAGAAGATCTTGGAGTCGCTTCCGCGGTCAACGATGCCCGCGAACTTCAGAAGTTGCCCCAAAGTGATGTATTCGGTGCTGATTTTGATTTCCGTGGGTCGTTGCATACTTAAATCCTTTTTTACCGCGAAAATAGTTTACTACATAGTAGTAAAAAACGCTAGGTTTTTTCTAGCGTTTTTTTGGGGTCTTTCGGTGAAACTTTAAGCGGGGTTTAAAGGCTTAATAATTCCTCATTGGCGTGATTAATTCGATGGCGGATTCATCTTTGGGTGACTTCACCACAAACGGCCTTCTTTCGGCCTGGAAACAGATGACCACATCCTCGGCCTTCAAGACGCGGATCGCCTCGATGACGAAACGGGAGTTGAAGCTGATCGATAGGGGCTCGCCTTCATATTGGAAGGTGAGGATAGGTTCGTTGCCCGATCCGTTGCGGTCGCTTTTCACACTGACCTCGACGTTTTCCTCGCTCATCGAGAGCTTGACGACGCTTTCCCTATCCATGGAAAGGATGGAAATACGGCTCATGGCTTCAAGAAGTTCGTTGGAATTGACCTGCAATTGGTAATTGAAGGCATAGGGGATAGCGGATTCGGAGACAACGTAATCGCCGGGGATAAGCCTTGCGGAAACGACGTTGCCATCGAATAGGAATAGGGCCTTGTTGCTAGAAACGAACATCTGGACCTTGTCGCATCCCTCAATCATTTTGGAGACGTCGACCATCGATTTGGCGGGGATGTTGGTGGAGAAGCGGACGTCGCTATCGATGTTGATGGCTTTGCGGGCCAAACGGGCAGAATCGGTCGTGGTGGCCTTTAAAACGCCATCCTGGGCACGTAGGTTGATCGCCGTCATAACGGGGCGCTGTTCCTTTGTAGAAGCCGCGTAAGCCGTTTGGGAGACGAGTTCGATTAAATCCTCGGCAGGTAGTTCCAATTCGATTCCATTGGGCTCTAAATCGATATCGGAGTATTCCTCCGCCCTTGCGCAGTTGGTCAACTTGATACTGGTATGGCCGTCGCTGATATTCGCGATCGCGTTATCGATAATATCTAAATTAATGGTCGTGCCCCCGAGTCCGCGTATTAGATTGGTGAGGATGTTGGCTTCGATTAGGATGGAGCCAGGGACTGCGTTGGAGATTATCGTTTTTCCGTTTTTGGAATATGGGACAAAGCTACGGACGGTGATCTCGCTATTGGAACCGGTGACTTCCAATCCCCTTTCGTTTAGGTCGAGTTTGAAGCTCGATAGAACGGGGATTGGGTTTTTCGGAGCAATGGCATGGCCAGAGTTCGTTAACGCTTTTAGGAAATATTCTCTTTCGATGGTAAGACGCATGTTTTTTACCTCATTTTATCTATTCAAATTAATTTAGATTATTTAGTTACAATAATAAGGGCTGTGGATATTGTGGATAACTCGAATTCCGCTTGCCTAGAAATTGTACCATTTAACGGAATATTGAGAAACCTTTTATTTAATAAATAAACTCTATTTCACAAGTTTGTTTTTCAACTCTTGCAGAGCTATCCCCATATCGGGGTTTTCTTTCAACTCTTTTTCCACTTTCGCGATGCCGTTAAGCACAGTCGAGTGGTCCCTTCCGCCGAAGGTCTGGCCGATTTTGATGAGCGGGGTCTTCAGTAGTTCCCTATCAAGATACATTGCAATATGACGGGCGAGGGCGACCCTGGCGGTACGGATCTTGCCGGTGAGCTGAGATGGGGTGAGAGAATAGTAATTGGCAACGGTAACGATGATTTTGTTTTCCGTCAATTCATCCTTGTCGTCCTGAGCCTCCAGCAAAGGCTTGATCGCTTCGGTCGCAAAGCCCATGGAGATGTGCTTGGTGGGCCTAATCGTTACGGAGTAGAAGATAAGCCTTAGCAAGGCTCCTTCGAGTTCCCTGACGTTTTTGCTGAACTTGGTGGCCAAGTATTCAATAACCTCGTCATCGAAGTCATCAGGATTCAAATTTTGCTGCAAAATCTTAACCTTTAAAATCTTTTTGCTTGTTTCCACGTCGGGTGGATTGATGTTCAGAACAAGTCCTTTGGAGAACCTCGACTTCAACCTTTCGTCAAAGCCGTCTAGGTTTGCCGGAGGTTGGTCTGAGGTGATGACGATTTGCTTTCCAGCATCGATGAGATTTTGGAAAATCACAAAGAACATTTCCATGGTCTTTGCCTTATTCTTCAAAAGTTGAATATCGTCAATCAAAAGAATGTCGACATCGTTTTTGAAGTAGTCCACCAAAGACTTGTCTTCCTTATAGCCGGTGGCGAATTTGACGTATTCGTCGATGAAGCCAGACGCCGAAGTGTAGAGGACCTTGGTGCTTGGTGAGGCCTCTTTGGCCGCGTTGCCGATAGCTTGGATCAAATGGGTTTTGCCTAACCCTGGGCCAGAATAGAGCATCAAGGGGTTATAAAGCTGACCGGGTGTCGAAGAGATCATCAAAGATGCCTGATAGGCCTCGAGGTTGCAGGTGCCAACGACGAATTTGTCGAAGGAGAACTGTTTGTCTAGTTTTGAGTCTTTGAAGTACTGGGGAGCTTTTTCCGCCTTTTCCGCTTCCTGGATCTTTTCCACAGAGCTTCCATCAACGAAGGAAGCATGCAGATCGGTTCCGGTGACTTTAAGCAAAATATCATCGATGGTTTCGGAATACTTTTGGGAAATAAGCACCGCCGCCGTGGTTGTGGAAACGCCGACCGTGATGGTCTTTTCCTTGATGCTTAGGGCCTTGGTATCCGCGAAGAAGCTATCATAGAACCTCTCGTGAACCTGTTTTTTGATTTCTTTCAGCACATTTTCCCAGATGAGGGTGATTTCGGTGATCGTTGCAGACATAAGTTTTCTCCGAACAAATTAAAACATTTCCACAATAGAAATGCATTAAAAATGTAAAGAAATTAAACTTTCCACAAAAATGGTATCGAAAACAGTCAAAAACCACTTTTTCACACCATTGAAATTGTGGATAACTACCCTTTTCTTTGAAAGCGGTTAAATTATTGTGGATAATTTTATAAATAAAACCATTTTGTTGAAAAATATCAGGGCTAAAAAAGGGAATAACTCGGACCTATGGATGGTTTTCCACTTTGTCCACAAACAGGTTTACCAACATGGCAAATCGAGGCTTTCAAACCCGTGTTGAAAAGCTTTTTATCCGCTTTGGATATGTTGAAACTTTGTTTTGTCATTCTATTTCTCGGGCTGGAGGGATCGAAGTCAAAACGGCTGCGTAAATTGGGCTTTCAAGTCCGTTTTTCACGCTTTAATCGCGATATTTTTGTGGTTGTCCGACTCCAAGCGCGCACGTATAATAGACACCGCACCGAAAGGAGACCAACCATGGGAAAGAAAACTTACCAACCCTCAAAGATCAAACATGCTCATAAGGCCGGATTCCGCGCCCGCATGGCCACCCACTGTGGCAGGAAGGTTTTGGCACGCCGCCGCGCCAAAGGCCGCGCAAGGCTCGCCGCCTAATCCCCTTTTGACTCACCCATGAAAAGAGAATACCGGGTTAGAAAACACAGCGATTTCGACCGTATTATTCAGGGTGGGAGAAAAATCAAATCCTCGCACTTCAACCTTTACTTTCTTCCCGCGACGGGCAACGAAACTCACGGCTATATCGGTATAGCTATCTCCAAAGCCAACGGGAACGCCGTAACTAGAGTAAGGGAGAAACGTCAGGTACGGGCCATTTTAGCCAAGTCCGGTTTCGAGAAGGAAAAGGTCTACCTCATTGTCGTGATCCGTCCTAGCTATGACCCTGGGACGTATCACGAAAACGAGTCAGAATTGCTAGAAAAGCTAGAATTGATTAAAAAGGACTACCTAAATTGAAAAACACGTTAGAGAAAAAATCGCACAAATCCCTGTTCGCGTTCTTAGCGGTCGGGGTGGGTTTGCTAACGCTGACTAGCTGCACCGCGAATTTCTGCTCCGACGAAGACCGCGCGCAAATGGCGTACCCCTATGATCAGGGCGTCACGGTCTATTGCACCGAAGCAGAATATAACAGCTATAAAGCGGACAATGCCGCCCTTGTCGAATATGAAGAAAGCATCGGCATCTCTGGCAAGGTTTTCGATTGCAACGATAACATCTATAAATACGTCCCATACCAAGTCAATGCGTATGGCATTTATGAATTTACCGGAGCCAAGACTACCTTCCTCCAGGGAACCGTTTTGAAAGCGGCCTATTCCGCCGGCTATCCCCTTCCCTCCCTCCAATATTGGGCGGAAATCGATAACCAGGTTTTGGAGGCCTGCGTCTATATGGCCTATCAAAGCGATCGTGGCCAAACCCCCACATTCGACGTCACCGCGACCAACCAAGTCGCGCCCGATACCTTTAAGGAATCGCTTACCGCACATGAAGATAGCGAAACCGTCTGGTCCATCAGCGCCTTCACCAAAGCGGATAGCGACACCGTCACCGAAGACTCCAAAATAATCAAGCATTCCGTCTTACGCCAATATGGCTATTTGAAGTTCACGGGCAAGGACAACAAACTCTGGGCCAACCTCGACCAGTGGTATAAAAACGCCTATGCCAGCAATGAAGCGGGGCTAGGCATCGACGGTTGCCCAACCAGCGACTTCATGACCTATTACCAAACCCAGGTCAATAACAAAGTCGCGAATATCCGTTCTTGCATCGCCACGCGCACCGGCTCCTATGGCCACTATGGCTCGAATGCGAACTGGGAAGTCAACATCACCAAAAAGGACTGGGGCTATGCCTGGAGCAAAGGCTTCTTGGAAGGCTTGCTCGTCTATCCCGTCTCCTGGCTCGTCGATACCTTCGCCTTCAGCTTTGACTCTAGTTTAAGCGGCGTGGGTCAGATCTGGGCCCTAATCCTAGTCACCTTAATCGTTAGGGGACTATTGATGCTAGTCACCTTCCGCTCGACGATGTCGCAGCAAAAGATGACGGCCTTGCAGCCCGAACTCGCCAAATTGCAGGCGAAATACCCCAATTCCAACACCAATCAAGCCGAAAAGCAGAAGCTTGCGCAGGAACAGATGGCGTTATATCGCAGGAACAAGATCCATCCGATGGGTCAAATCCTCGTTCTAATCATCCAGTTCCCCGTATTCATCTGCGTTTGGAGCGGCTTGCAGGGTGCGTCCACTTTGTCCACCGGCCAAGTTCTAAACCTCAGGTTGAGCGACAACATCAACACGATTTTGATGAATGTCTCCGGCACCTGGTATGCGAATACGACCGGATGGTGGACCGCATTGGTTCTCTTCCTGTTGATGGCTGGCGTTCAGATCATGGCCATGGTCTTGCCTAGAATCATCCAGAAGAGAGCGCAGAAAAACGCTCCTAAACTAAGCGCGAACCCCGCGCAAACCGATCAGCAGAAGCAAATGAAGATGATGTCTATCGTCATGGTAGGCTTCACGATCGTCATGGGCTTCATGCTTCCCGCCGCTATGGGTGTCTATTGGTTGATATCCGGTCTTCTCTCCATGCTGCAGACCCTAATCACCCAACTCATCATCCGTAGAAGGGGCGCCAACAAAAAGACTCGATAATCAAGGAAGTGCCAATATGAAAGAATTCACAGGAAAGACGGTGGAAGAGGCGGTTGCTAACGCCTGTTCCGAACTAGGCGTCGCGGAAAACCGCCTCGTCTACGAAGTCCTCGAAGAGAAGAAGGGCCTATTCAAAAAGGTCGCGCGTATCGTCATCTATGATATTACTGATGCGCGTGCGTATGCCGAGGAATATCTTAATAAGGTGTTTGAGGCGATGGGCTTAGACGTCGAGGTCAATAGCACCGTCGAAGACGACATCATCAAAGTCGTCCTCGAATCCGATCGTAACCCCATCCTCATCGGCAAAAACGGCAAGACCCTACAAAGCCTTAACGAAATCACCAAGCTCGCGGTTTCCAACAAATACCGCCATCGCTACCGCGTCTTGCTAGACGTTGGCGACTATAAGAGCGAGAAATACGAGAAATGCGTCCGCATCGCCATTCGCGTCGCCAAGGAAGTCAGAAGGACTAAGGTCGATGCCGAGCTCGATCCGATGACCCCCGACGAAAGAAGGATGGTCCATAACGCCCTCACCGATTTCCGTGGCGTTCGCACCGAATCGGAAGGCGAAGGACCCAATCGCAGGATCTTCATCCGCTACGTAAACGATTAATCAAAACCCTTCTTTTCTAGATACCTATCTGGGACGGAAGGGTTTTTCTCTCAATAAGGAATAAGAACAAATGGATCCAATCATCGCCCTGGCCACACCGCCTCTAAAAAGCGCTTTGGCTCTCCTGAGGTTATCGGGAGAGGGCGTTTTCGATGCGGTCTCCAAAAGCCTAGACATGGATCTAGAAACGTTTTTGAAACGTAAAATACAAGTCGGCTACCTCAAACATAAAGGCCAAATCATCGACCAGGTCGTCTGTTTTATCTATGTCGCCCCCAATTCCTTTACGGGCGAAGATAGCGTGGAAATCACTTGCCACGGCTCCATGGTCATCGCAAAGGAGATACTCTCCCATTTCTATTCGTTAGGAATTAGGCAAGCCGAAAGAGGCGAGTTCTCCGCAAGGGCTTTCTATAACGGCAAGCTCGATTTGATTGAGGCTGAGGCCGTCAATGATTTGATCAACGCCTCAACCATAGAAAGCAAAAACGTTGCCATGCTCTCCTTAAAAGGCGAGACCAGTAGCCTTCTTTATCCCGTTTTGAAGCAAATAGATGAGATGCTTGCCTTAATCGAAGTGAATATCGATTACCCCGAATACACCGATATAGAGGAAGTAAACCTCTCTAAGATCGCGAAGAATTGCGAATCCTTGAGGGAGGATATCCTTTCCCTAATCAAGGAAGGGAACGAAGGGAAAATCGTTCGCGAAGGCATCAAAGTCGCCATCGTAGGCGAGCCAAACGTTGGCAAAAGCTCTTTGTTAAATGCCTTAGTGGAAGAAGAAAAAGCCATTGTATCCTCTATTCCAGGCACCACTAGGGATATCGTGGAAGGCGATATTTCCGTTAAGGGCATCCCTTTGCATCTACTAGATACCGCCGGGATTAGGGAATCGAAGGATTACGTGGAAAACCTAGGCATCGAAAGAAGTAGGGACGCGATTAAAAACGCCGACCTCGTTTTGCTGATCCTTGATTCTAACGAGGAAGAAAAGGGATCGGACCTAATCGAATTATGCGAAGGCAAAGAATGCATCCGCGTATATAACAAAGCCGATTTGCTAAGCGAGGAAAAGAAAAAGGATGGCCGCATCTATATTTCCGCTACCAATAAGGATATAGGCGAACTAAAGGAAGCCATCTATCAAAAACTAGGCCTATCCGATAAAGCCTTCCATGCGCCTAGCTTCTCTAACGCCAGGGAACTTGCTTTGTTGGAAAAGATCGCCGATTCCCTTTTTGAAGCAAAGAACATGTGCGAAGCAAACCTTACTAGCGACCTCATCTCCTCTTGCTTACAGGAAGCAAGGCTATATGGCAACGAGATCATAGGCAAGGAAGCGTCCTTGGATTTAAGCGAGGAGATCTTCTCTCGTTTCTGCGTGGGTAAATAAATGGACTATCTAGATTCGCATTGCCATCTTAACGACGAAGCCTTTAAGGATGATGTAGACGAAGTTATCCAAAAGGCTCTCGTTGCCGGCGTCAAACGCTTTTTGGTCATCGGATATGACGTTGAATCCAGTAAAAAAGCCGTGGAGATCGCATCTAGATATGATGGCGTCTATGCCGCGGTCGGCATTCATCCCGAGAACATCCCGGGAACGGCCTTTTACGTACTAGATGAAATCGAGGCCTTGGCTAAATCCAACAAGGTCATCGCAATAGGCGAAATCGGCCTAGACTATTATTGGTATAAGGACGAAGAGCATCGCCAAAAGCAGAAGGAATGGTTTGTTCGCCAGATTGAATTAGCCAATCGCCTTGGGCTGCCCGCATCGATCCACGCGAGGGAATGTAGCGGGGACATGTATCAATTATTGAAGGAAAGCCCCATTGAAAACAAAGCGGTTTTACATTGCTATTCCGGGTCGAAGGAGATGTTGGTTGAGTTTGCCAAACTCGGTTACTATTTCGGTTTTGACGGACCCATCACCTTTAAAAACGCCATCGAGCCAAAGGAATGCGTCAAGGTTTGTCCGATAGATAGAATCCTCACCGAAACCGATTGCCCCTATATGGCCCCGGTACCCTTTAGGGGGAAAAGAAACGACCCATCTTTGATCCCCTATATCGCGGATTATGCCGCGGAATTAAAGGGGCTATCGAAAGAAGAGTTCAAAAAGGCTGTTTGGGACAACTTCGACAGATTGTTCCATATGAAACATGAGCAAGATTAACTACCCTGCGATAATAGTTGTTGAAGGCACTTCCGATAAGACTTTATTGGAGGGTTTTATCGATGCTGAAATCATTACTACCAATGGGTCGGATGTTCCATATGAAACATTGCAGTTTTTGAAAGAAGCCCGTAAGGGCTCTGAGATAGTGGTCCTAACCGATCCCGATAGTCCTGGTAAAAGGATAAGGGATGTTCTTGATGCTGAAATCGAAGGGCTACACCACGCGTTTATTCCAAAGAGAAAAGCCATAAAGAAAAACAAGGTAGGCGTGGCGGAAAGCGACAAAGAAACCATATTGGAAGCCTTGACGGCAATAGACCTATCTCCTATTTCCAAACCCCAAGGCAATATCTCCTATGCGGATTTATTGGAACTAGGTTTAGTGGGGGAAGCGAATTCTTCCATAAAAAGAGAAAAGATAGGCGAAATTCTCCATGTGGGCCACACAAACGGGAAAACGCTTCTTAAAAGGCTTAATATGTTGGGGATCACGTTAGAAGAACTAAAAAAGGCGGTCGAAGAATGAGGGAAGAAGAATACTTCGAACATATCCAAGAATATGGAATGCTTGCCAAAAAGGAAGTAGGCCAGAATTTCCTCATCAATCTAGACGCCTGCAAAAGGATTGTTGGAGCTCTAGAGGCAGAAGAAGGGGATAAGGTTTTGGAAATCGGTGTTGGCGCAGGCTCATTAACCTATTTCCTATCCCTACTGCCTAACGATATCGAGGGCATTGATATCGATGAGGCCATGGTCACCAAGCTTCAAAACGATTTCAAGGAAAACGCCAACGTGAATGTCCATATGGGCAATGCGATGCGTTATGAATATAAAGGATACCAAAGGATCATCGGTAACCTTCCCTATTACGTGACCTCGGGGATCTTGGAAAAGGTCTTGCTTGGGGCAAACGATTGTAAGAAGGCGGTATTCATGGTCCAACAAGAGGCCGCGAATAGGTTTTTGTCGAAACCCGGAAGCAAGGATTATGGGCCATTACCCATCTTGATGGCGTTATCTGGGAAGGCAAAAAAGCTATTCAACGTCGGAAGGAATAGCTTCATTCCAATCCCAAACGTCGATTCAAGCGTTTTCCAGATCGAGTTCGACGATAATAGAGGTGATTTGTCTTTCCTTTATTACCTATGCAACCAACTTTTTTTGAACAGGAGAAAGACCATATTCAACAATCTTAAAAACGTAACCAAAAATGCGGAATTTGCGCAGAATTTACTTGAAAATGCAGGGATTTTGCCTACTCTTAGACCTGAGCAAATCAACCCCCAAACTTACCTACTATTATCTAAGAATCAAAAACTAGTACAATTAAGAAAATAGGATTTCGTATGAATCTAAAAGCCCACGCCAAGATCAATCTTTCCCTTCGGGTGCTCGGAAAGAAAGACAACGGTTACCATGACCTTGAGATGGTTAACCTACCAGTAGAACTCCACGATGCAATCGACTGCACCTTTTTGCCTTATTCCTCCAATGACACCTTTATTACCTGCAACGATTTAAGGCTTCATGCGGGCAGGGCCAATCTTTGCCATAAGGCGGTCGATGCGATGCGTCAGGTATACGGCTTTACCAAGAACTTCAGAATTGATATCTATAAGGAAATCCCCTTTTCCGCAGGGTTAGGCGGAGGGAGTTCCGATGCCGCGGCAACCTTAATCGCGGTCAACAAGATGCTCAAACTAGGCGCAACCCTAGATCAACTAAAGGAAATTGGTCTAAAGGTTGGAAGCGACGTGCCTTTCTTTTTGGAGAATAGGCCCTGCATCGTTAGGGGAATCGGCGAAAAGCTAGAACCCATTACCGTGAAGGACCAATACGAATGCCTTATCGTTAAGCCAAAGGACGGCTTAAGCACCGAGACCGTTTATAAGACATGCGATTCCTTTGATAGGCTGCCTATCGATACCCAAGGCGTGGTCGAGGGTTTAAGAAATGGCGACGAAGAAAGAATCGCGAACTCTTTAGGCAACGATTTGATGCCACCCGCGGCAAGCCTAGTGCCCGAAGTCAAAAAGGTTTATGAAATCCTAAAAGCCCAGGGCTTCCTAATAGCCTCTATGTCTGGATCTGGAACATCCGTTTTCGCGCTGACGAAGAGTGCGAAGAAGGCAAAAGAGGTCTACCACAAACTAGAAAAGACCGACTACACGGTTATCCTTACCAGGACGCTTAGGTAAAGGGTAACCCCTTTTTATTAGATAAGGAGAAACATATGGGACGTTACGCAATCATCATGGCTGCCGGAAAAGGCACGAGAATGAAGTCATCTAGGGAAGATATTTCCAAAGTCTCCTTCCCGATTTTAGGCAAACCCATGGTGGGTTATGTTTTGGATGCCTTGAAAGGACTTAACCTCGACCGCATCGTCACCATCGTCGGGTTTGGTGGGGAAATGACCAAATCCATCGTCGAAAAGGATTCTGAAGTCGTTTGGCAAAAGGAACAAAAAGGCACGGGCCATGCCGTTATGATGGCTAGCGATATCCTTTCTGAAGAAGAGGGTGAAACCATTATCTGCTGCGGCGATACCCCTTTGCTTACCGGCAAAACCCTATCAGCCCTTTTATCTAGCCACGAAACAAACCATAACGACCTCACCTTAATGACTGCCATCTTCGAAGATCCCCATGGCTATGGAAGGATTGTAAAGAAGAACGGAAGGGTCGTTAAGATAGTCGAGCAGAAGGATTGCTCCATCGAAGAAGACACGATACATGAAGTCAACGCGGGCGTATATGTCTTCAATAACAAAGAGCTATTCAAAGATCTAAAGAGGCTGACCCCGAATAACGCCGCCGGCGAATATTATCTGACGGATGTTATCTCCATGTTTGTCAAAGACGGGAAAAAGGTCGATTCCTTTGCGGTAAGCGATGCAAAGGAAACGATGGGTGTCAATGACCGCTACAACCTATCCAAAGCCGAAAAGATCATCCGTCATAGAATCAACAAAAAGTGGATGCTTGCCGGCGTTTCAATGGATGACCCCGACACAACTTACATCGGACCAGACGTTAAGCTTAGCCAAGATTGCGTCATTAGACCCAACACCATGATTCTAGGTAACTCTAGATTAGGGAAGGGTAACGTCGTTGGGCCCAATTCCTATCTAGAAAACGTAGAGGTAGGAGAAAATAACGTCATCGAATATAGCCATATCACCGATTCCTCTATCGGTAACGGCAATAACCTTGGTCCATTTCTAAGGGTGAGGCAAAACTGCGTCATCGAAAACAATATCCACCTTGGCAACTTCAACGAACTCAAAAACGTTACCATCAAAGACGATACCTGGTGCATGCACCTTTCTTATCTAGGCGATGCCGATATCGGCAAAAACGTAAATATCGGTTGCGGAAGCATCATCGCCAATTACGATGGCGTGAATAAGACCCATTCCTCTATTGGCGACAACGCCTTCATCGGAAGCGGAACGATTTTGATCTCCCCAATCACCGTTGGAGAATCCAGCTTCACCGGCGCGGGAAGCGTGATCAACAAAGACGTCTCTTCTCATGATTTCGCAATCGCAAGGGCCAGACAAGAAAACAAAGAAGGCTATGCCGACACGTTAAAAGAAAAGGCCTTAAAGAAGGCAAGCAAATAAAAATCAGCGACATTTAAATGAACGGGGTTTGGGCCATAAAAAGCGCAAATCCCTAATTTTTATCTCGTTTTATCACCCGATAAGGCTCGTTCAAAACAAGACGCAGATGGCTTCCATGTATTGCCAATGATAAAATTGGTTTAATGAATATTCTTGCTTACACAAAGGCGAACAAGAAGACTTTCGAGGAAGAGGCGATCAACGCGGTTGATTACCTGATTCTTTCTTGGGTCAGTTATTTTGATTTCGCCTCAGTGGCAAACGAGCTTCCGATTAGCCTAGAGGAACTAGGCAAGAAAGACCTCTTTGTAAAGACCTCCAAGCCTTATCAAGAATGTTTCGAGCCCCTAAAAACCCGTTCCTTGACCAGGGCGCTAGGACTATCCCCAAGATTCAAAGACATTCAAATCATCGCCACCAAAGCGATTTATAACGATAACGGTACGATGCTATTTGCCGCAGTCGCGCTTAAAGTCAATGATTTCGTGGTCATCTCCTATAAAGGGACCGGGTATAGCTATCAAGGATGGAAAGAGGATTTCATGCTTTCCTATCGACCCGAAATCGAATCGCATAAGGCCTCAAGGGAATTCTTTGCGGAAGTCGCTTCCAAAACCGAAGGCGACATCTATTTAATCGGGCATTCAAAAGGCGGTAACCTAGCGGTCAACACCCTTTTTACGGTCCCTGACCCCTCTAGAATCAAGGGCGCCTATTCTTATGATGGTCCAGGATTAGGAAGGTTTCCTTCAAGCATGGACCTTTCTTTGAAGGAAAGGGTTCATAAATACATTCCCCAATCTAGCATCGTAGGCCTTTTATTCGAAAGCGAATTCGAATCCAAGATCGTAAAAAGCAATATGTTCTTCGTCTTCCAGCATAATCTCTTCACCTGGGAGATTAGGAACAAGGACTTCGTCTATTTAAGCAAACGTTCCGCCTATACCGATAACCTCGTGGAATCGTTAAAAGCCTGGATCGATTCGTTAAACAAAGAGGACAAAGAGAAGTTCACTTTCCTCGTCTTTGGGGCGTTAGAAGGACTAAAGGCAACCGACTTCAACCAGTTTGGGAAAACCTGGCTTTTTCAGGTGGCGCCGTTATTACGTTCCTATAACAAGATGAGCAAGGAAGACAAAGCCCTAATCGACCGCGTACTAAAAAGTCTTGGGAAGCATATCAACCAGCCCAAGAGGAAAAAATTACCAAAGCCAAAATAGACGATATCGAGGTTTTTCCCGAGTTTAAGCAACCTAGGCAATTAGGGGTCTATCTTTTATCTATCTATGGTATGATTTTTCGGCTTTCCTTTTTTGGGAAAAAGGACTCATATGAAAATCACTACTATCGTCATTACCGGCGGACCCTGTGCTGGCAAAACCACCGCTATGAGCTGGGTGCAAAACGCCTTTAGCTCCTTAGGCTATGCCGTCCTTTTCGTTCCAGAAACGGCTACCGAACTAATCACCGGGGGCGTCGCCCCTTGGACCTGCGGCACTAACTGTGACTATCAAAAAGGGCAGGTTAGGCTACAACTAGAGAAGGAAAGCGTATTCCTAGAAGCCGCGAAGACGATGAACGCGGAAAAGGTTTTGATCGTCTGCGATAGGGGCTGCATGGATAACCTTGCTTATATGAATGACGAGGAATTCCAAGAGGTTTTGAAATACGTTGGCAAAACCGAGGAAGAACTAAAGAATAGGTATGACGCGGTATTTCATCTTGTCACCGCGGCCAAAGGCGCCGAGGAATTCTATTCGACCAACAATAACGCGGCTAGGACCGAAACCGTGGATGAGGCGTCCCGCATCGACGACAAACTAATCTCCTGTTGGAGTGGCCACCCCCATCTACGCGTCATCGATAATTCCGTTGAGTTCCAGCTTAAGATGAAGCGCCTAATCGGCGAAATCGCCTCTTTCCTAGGCGAGAAGGCTCCGTTTGAATTCAATAGGAAGTTCCTTATCAAATACCCCGACATCAAGTGGCTTGAATCCTTGCCGGACTCTCACCGCATCGAAATCGTCCAAACTCACCTCAATAGCACCAATAACCTTTCCGAAGTCCGTCTTCGCGAAAGGGGAATCGATGGCAACTTCGTCTATTATCAGACAATGAGGAAAGTCATCGGAGACGGGCAAAGCGTCGAGATCGAAAAAAGGCTTTCCCAAGAGGAATACCTCGAACTTTTATGGGAGGCAGATGCCAGAAAGCCACAAATCAGAAAGACGAGGTACTGTGTCTCCTTCAAGGGCCTATTCTTCGAAATCGACCTCTATCCCTATTGGAACGAGAAAGCCGTTTTGGAGGTTTCCTTCAATCCTGGAAGGAAGGCGCTAAAGTTCCCGGAGGAAATCGAAGTGATGCGCGAAGTCACCGACGATCCCGCTTTCTCTGACGTTAGGCTTGCCGCCCACCGCATTCCGAAAAACCGCTAAAACCACGGTTTAAAAGAAGTAAAAACCCATTAAACAAAGAAAGGCGCCCGCTTGTTTGAACGGGCGCCCTCCTTTTTCATTCGTCGCTATCGTCGCCGGCCTTCCAGTTGAAGGAGGGGAAGTCAAACGGTAGTTCGGAGGAGGATTCCTTGGTTTCTTCTTCCGATTCGATCTCCTCGATCTCCTCTTCTTCGTCCTCTTCGTCTAGATCGACGCTAAGGCCTTCTTCCTTCTTGTAGGTACGAACGCCTTTGTAGGTATGTTCTTCGTCATTTGGAAGAATGGAGTTGAACGGGGCGAAGTCCCTAACCGCGTATTCGTCGCGGAAGTCTTCGAAGTAGCCGTATTTGGCACAGACATAGCTTCTGATATATCCGCCTTTAACAACGGGGGAATAGATCCTCTTGATGAAGATCTCGCCCGGCTTAATTAGGTCTAGGTCGGAAGTTGGGACGACTGGGACGGTTGTCCAGCTATAGGTTCCCTTGATCAGCGATTCATAGGAACGGATCGTCTTGGAGCCGCATTCATCGGAGAAACGTTTCTTGGTAAGCATCGATTGCGATCCCAAAAACGCCTGCTGGTTGCAGTTATCGATAACGATCTGGGCGCCTTCTTTGCCATAGACCAAATCGATTTGCTCATAGGATTGGACGAAGAGGTGGAACCAGATTTTGCGCGACCTCGCGGTTGCGATCTTGTTTTCGAAGTCGGGGATCTTGGGGATGTTGCCGAATTCGTCCAAAAGGAAATGGGTATCCCTTACCAAAGGCTCGTTCTCGTCGTTTTTGGGCGCGTTTTCCGCCTTTAGCAAAGTCTGGCGGTAGACCCAATCGACGAAGGTCGCGGCGATGGTGAAATCGCTTTTGTCATAATCCCTTGTGGCGATGAAGATCGCAAAGGGGGCGCTATCGTCTTCGATGTTGATGGTGGTGCCGGAGGTGATGAAGAAGATGTGGCCCGAGAACCATGGGGTCATGCGCGATTCGAATGTGCTTAGGAAGCCTTTCATTGTGCCATCGGCGGTTTGGGTGACGGCGTGTAGTTTTTCCAAAACCTCCAACGGTCTTCCTTCCTCTAGTTTGGCGAGCTTTCTTTTGGCGTCTTGGTTATTGGAGGTGCAGGCCGTGCGGATCATGCCGAAGGTATCGGAGACCGTCTTAAGGGTAAACATGTCCTTGGTCAGTTTTTTCTTTTCGTCTAGGGCATCATAGAAAAGAAGCATCAATATGGCGAAAAGCAATCCTCTGCTTCCCTCTTCCCAAACGGGGTCCTTGTTGCTTTGGACGGGAATCATGGAGGAGGCGAACTGATTGGCCAAAGAAGTCGCCTTGGAGATAAGGGAGAACTTCTCCACGTCGATGGAGGCCATAAGCATGTTCTTGGAAGGATATGCCTTTCCCTCATATTCGTAATAGGAGGATTTGTATTCTGCTTCTGGGACGACCAAAGTCACCTTGGAATCGGGCTTTCCCGCAACTTGCCTTATCCCCTTTCCGATTTTCCTAATGTCGGAAACGAGGTTATATAGTTCTTCTAGTGGGTTCCATCTATGGGTTTTGGTGAAGTCTTTGAAGTTAAGGACGAATAGGTTATATCCCATCTTCTTTAGGTGACGGGCGTTATGGTTGAATAGTTCGCCTTTGGGGTCGGTGATAAAGAGGTTAGGTTTGTTTTTCTGCGAGGAAACGGCCCTGATTTGGGGTTCCATGCACCCCGTGGTTTTGCCGCTACCGGTCGTGCCGACATAAAGCTCGTGGTAATTCTTCATGAAGGCATAACGCAACTTGCATTTGGCCTTTTTCTCTTCGGGAAGCGCCAAAAATTCGTCGGTGGAATAGGTCTTGCCCCTGTTATCGACAAAGTCGCTGCAGAAGGGGAAGCCTTTGATCTCGGTCTTTGGGAGGTCTTTGTAGTCGACGTAGGTAACGTCTTTTTCCGGTAAATCGCGATAATCGATGATCCTGCCGTCTTCTAGGTTTTCCTTGATGTAGCTTTCGGCGGATAGCGATGAAAATGTTTTGTACTGAGCCATGTTTTATTCCTCGTCGATGCGGAAGCCAAACCCTTTGCTGGGCGCGACGGTGGGATTGGAGGCTTCTTTCCAATCGCCGTTTTGGTAGTGGTTGATGTAATTCATCTTGGTGCGGTAGTCGATGGAGGGCAAAAGCATGATTTCCACGAAGGAATAATCGATGGAATAACGCCCTAGTCCCAAGACGATATCTTGCTTGATGGAGGAAATGAGGGCGAATTCCGTCTTCGCCTTCTCGCTTGCTTTGATCTCGCTAGGCAAAACCGTGATGCCTTCCTGGATATAGGGAGAAAGGGAAACGAGTTCCTTTAGTAGCTCTTCCTCTTCTTTCTTGCCAAGTTCCTTATAGGCAAGGGAAAGCAGCCTCAAGGAAAGTGCATCGCCCCAATAGGCGCACTGGATGAGCCTTCTTATGCCGGCATCTTTGTCTTTGCTGCATCCAATCCCTAGGAAAAGCATCATGCCGACCAGGCGGTTGATGGCGAGGAAGCCATTGCTTGCGACTATCTTTAATTCCCTTAGCCTCATGGACGCGCTATAGGCCAAATAGTTCTCATAAGAGAACCAAGACGGGTTGATTTCCGGGCATTTGGACCTAGAGATAAGCTGGAGGGAATGGATGACGTCACATTTGGTTTGGAACAAAAGGACATCCCCTTTGTCGATTCCGGCCTTATCGGTGGCATAGAAGCCCGCGATATCGCTTTCGATTCCGATGGCGGGAAGCTTCTCGGAGATGATTTTAACGCACCCATCTATCAGTTCTTCGCTAAATCCATAGGATTGCCCAATGAATTCGACGAGCTTTTTTATGTCTGTGCTTGGCTCGTCGGTGGGGCTATTGGACAAAGCGGTGGCGGCCTCTACCATGTAGTAGAAGGCGTCGTAGTTCTTTTCGATTTCCTTAATCATTTACTTTTTCTCCCCTTTGTTGGATTTGGTGATTTTGTCGATGAGTCCGTATTCCTTGGCTTCTATGGCGCTCATCCAATTGTCCCTTTCGCAATCCGCGTGGATGACTTCGAGGGGTTTGCCGGTATTTTCGGAAAGCACCTTCTCGAGGGTATTGCGGTTTTTGGTGAGGCTTTCGGCTATTTTCTCTATCGCCCTTTGCGAATCCGCGAAGGAGCGTTCGTTGCCTAGTAGGGGCTGATGGATGAGGATCCTGCTATGGGGCAAGGCGTAACGATGGCCTTTCTCGCCGCAAGAGAGCAAGAATGCACCCATGGAGGCGGCCATGCCATAGCAAACCGTATAAACCGGGGCGGAGATATTTTGGATCGTATCGTAGATGGCCAAACCGTGGATGATGTTTCCGCCAGGGGAATTGATATACAAGGAGATGGGTTTGGTTTCGTCTTGGGCGTTGAAGTCAAGTAGGCGTAAGACGACGTCCATGGCGCTAGATTCGTTAACTTCGCCGACTAGGAATATGATTCTGGGTTCGTTTTCCATTGCTTTTCTCCTTAGATGACCTTGTCCACGATTCCAAAGGCGACCGCGTTTTCTCCGGTTAGGATCTCGTTATTGTCGATTGCCTTTTGGATTTCCTCTAGGGGTTTGCCCGTATGCTCGGATAAAACGGCTTCTAATGCCGCCCTTTCCTCGCGCGCTTCCTCAACCTCGATTAGGGTTTCGGTCTGTTGGACCCTTGGCTTAAGGACGACGAGGGGCTGGATGAACTGGATTTCCGAGTTCTTGAGCATGAAACGCTTTCCCTTCGTGCAACTTGCAAGGATCGCGAGCGCATATCCCCCAACCGCGCCGATAACATAGCACTCGATTGGGTTGGATAAGGATTCGATGACGTCGACTATCGCCATGGCGTCGGTGTAATAATGTGAGACGGAGGCGATATAGATCCTTATGGGTGCCGTCGAGCTCGACTCGGATAAAACAAGCAGGCTGCTGATGACGTTGCTTGCAACTCCCGCATCGATTTCCCCTTCAATGGTTATGATGCGGTTTCGAAAAAGTTTTTCTGAAAATGATTTGTCCATTAAAAACACTCCTTTGACGCAAAGGAGGAAGCCTAGCTGCGCTTACCCCCGCTGCGCCGTTTTGGTTTTACCAAAATAAGTATATCACCAAAAGATTTTGAAAAAACGCCAAAGAAGGGTCTTCCATCTTTCCGTATTTCGTTCTTAATTATTATGAAAGGCGCCCTCCATAACATGTCCTGCAAACCATTTTTTCCACATAGAGTCTTAACTATAGATACTTAGTCTTATTTGATCCGGGTAATGTTAAGGGGGTCGTTTTTAGATTAATCATGAGAAAGGATACGCAGTGGAAGTGAATCAAGAACAAACGGTCACGGCGTTAATCCTGCTTGCGCTAATGAAGAACCTAAAAGCATCGCGAGCAGGTCTTGCGCGCTATTTTCACGTCAACCCCTCATCCGTGTTTGCCTGGACGGAAAACTATTACGAACCAAGCCTGGCAAGCTGCATGAAGATCAAGGAGGTCACCAACTTCAATCTTATCCGTGCATACGATATGACCGTCAGCGCCGGAGGCAAGGAAGCGATATTGGGAGATCTAAGCAAACTGGCTCCCTTCGACCCTAGGGAACTCAGCGACAAAAGGCTGAAATTCCCCAAAAAGAGATATCCAAGATTAACCAACCTACCCGAAAACTGACATAAGAAACAAAGAATTGCAGGGTTTTTGGCTTCCCCTTTGCAAACTCTTTGTTCAAAAAAGGGGCAGGCCATAAAGGTTTTTGATTCCCCCAAAATAGGGGGAGGTGTCAATGAATCCGAAACTAGGTTATAATCTTTCTGCAAAGGAGGTATTACTAGAAAAGTAATAATTGTATGTCAAACTACAAAGATGAGATGAAGTACTCATCGCTGGCCAAGATCATGTCCGGTATTGACTATGTGATCATCGATACTTGCTCATTGATGGAAGATTCCTTCCCCGAATGGTTGGATATCTTGGTAGAGACAAAAGAAGAATACTTGGATTCCGCTTTGCCGATTTATGTATTGGAGTCCAGCGTAAAAGAGCTGGAAAGGCTATCAAAGGACAAGAAGTCCGCCGATAAGAGAATCGCAGCAAAGCGCGCGCTACGCATCCTAAAGAAATCAAAGCGTCACAAAGTGGTTGATTTCGTAAACATCGGAGCGAACCTAGAAGAAAAAGCCAATGAATCCAAAGAAGGCGAATACGAATTCGCCGATCCAAAGATTGTCTCCCTCATCAATCTATATCGAATCCAAAAGAATATCGTGGCGATCACCCAGGACAAGAAGCTTGCGTCCGACATTTTAGGGTTGAGAAGCCAACAAAGCGTTCATGGTAGGGTCGTAAAGGTCTATAAGATCGATGAGAACGCGTCCCTTCAGCCAAACCTTGGCGAAGAAAGCGCGCCCGCCCGCAAACCAGCGAAGACTACGAAAAAAGAGGCTAAGAAGCCAGTCGAAACAAAACCCGCGCCCAAAAAGGCGCCCACTAAGCCCGCAAAGAAGGAAAAGGATGAAACCACGGCTTTGCTTGAGAAGGTTTTAGCCGCGGACAATAGGCTGCATTCCATTCTTTCTAACCCCACCTATCCTAACGATAAGAAGGTGGCCGATTTGAAAACCCAACTCGCCGACTTGGAAAAGTTAGGGGCGGAAAAGCTTGGGAACAACAAACTCAAGCATGATGCCAATTCCATTAAGGAAGACATCAAGCGTTTTGAATCCGTTCCCGCTCTCCCTCTAAAGGAAGAGAAACCCAAGGCCATCCCCATGAAGGAGCCTAAGCCCGTTACAAACGATAAGAAGGCGCAGAAGAAGGACCTATGGTATGAATACGGCCAAACCGTAGAGGACGCTTTCCGCAACGTCGGAAACCATTATGGCGTCGTCTTCCGTGACCCCAACATCCCTTATGTCCCCAACGTCCATGGCCCAATCAATTTCACAAGCGACGACCTTTCCAAAATCGCCGCTTCCTTCGGGAATACCCTTAAGGAAGGGCAAAAGATCGTTAAGCAATACAAAACCGTGAACCTTATGGCGGAGAGAACGCAAAAGGGAATCAAAGCCTGGATCGACTTAGAACGCAAACTGATCGTCCTTCCTTCCGCTAAGTCGGTAGAACCGGTTAAGGAAGAGGCGAAGGAAGCTATTAAGACCGAAGAAAAGCCTAAGCAGGTCAAAAAGATAAAGAAACCCGCCGCAAAGAAGGAACAGCCTAAGGCCGAGGAAAACCCAAAGCCATCAAAAGAAAAGGCTGAAGCCCCGAAGGCGGAAAAGGCAAAGCCAACCCAAAAGAAGGCGAAGGAAGAAGAACCAAAGCCTGAGGCGGCAAAAACCAAAAAGCCAACCAAATTAGAGGAGACGATCGCCTCCGACAAAAGGCTAAAGGCCAATATCCATAACCCCAATTATCCCAAAGCCCAAAAGCTGAAGGATGTCGAGGAGCAGATCGCCAGGGTCAAAAAGATTCCTCTTAAGGATAGGGGCGAGCTCAATTTCGGGCTCGATTCCTTAAAAGCGCTTCTTGAACTTTTGAAATAAAACGAGTACTTTTTGATTGTCGGTTACCTCACCCCCTGTAGTAGCCGACTTTTTTGTTGCCTTGATAGTGCTCTCGAATTGTTTTGCATTATAAACAAATCCGTTTTTGTCCGCTTTCCCCTTCTATTTACAAATAAGTAAGTAGGAGGACAAAAATGATTAATTTTCTCGATGGCGATAGCCGCGCCCAACCATTCGTTCAATTTCTTAACCGCCTTATCTACGACCATTACTCCGTGATTTACCCCAAAAGGAAAAGATCGCCCCTTGGGGAGCCTTTATATAGGATAAATGACGTATTGGGCGTGCTCGCGTTCGCGTGCGCCACAAAAAGCGCCTATCCGGAAAAGGAGATACGCAATTGCTCGCTAGAGGCCATTAGACAACTCCCGCCCACGGAAAGCATCTTTAAGGAATGGGCGAGTTTAAGCATAGAGGGGGTGGTGATCGGATATTGCGAGAAAATAGACGACATCGTTTATAGGCTCGCGCAGGAAAAAGGGGAAGAAGGGCTTTGCATCAGATGCCCTCTTTTCCTTAGAAGAACCGAGATCACCGAGGCCTTATTTAAGGAAATTCAAAAAATGAGTAAAGAAAAAGATTCGATTAATTCTAGCAACTAAAGGAAATTGCAAAATATTTAGCACTCAGGTGTTGACTCTGCTAAAAAATGGTATATCATATAGTTAGCACTTAGGAAGAACGAGTGCTAAAGAACTTAGATTTCCAGGAGGTTAACACCATGAACTACATTACCAGAACCAGCGATCCCTTCTTCGGGGCATTCCTAGACAACTTCTTCGGAGAGGAGGTTTCTCCTCGCGAAGGCTCCCTTGCCATGAGGACCGACATCATCGAGGGCAAGGAGGATTACCTCATCACCATAGAGATCCCGGGCGTCAAGAAAGAGGATATCGCCCTCTCCTTGAAGGACCGCTATCTCACCGTCACCGTCACCAACAAAAACGAATCCAAAGAAGTCAAAGACGTCCACTATCTACGCGCCGAGAGAAGCTATGGAACTTCCAGCCGCAGCTTCTATGTCGGCGATGCGACCGAAACGGATTTCAACGCCAACTACGAAAACGGCATCCTCTCGATTGAATTCGCCAAGAAGGCATTCAAGCACGAGGAAGAACCCCGTAAGATCGCCATCAAATAAAGGTTGCAGGAATTAAGTACTCCTTTCAACCGGGGCCCTTAGGACAAGGGTCCCTTTTTTGTTGCGTATTCTTTGAATAACCACGACGGAGTTGCTAAGATATAGACACCCCCAGGGGGTATCTAAAATGAAAAAGAAATACGAAGTAACCGGCATGATGTGCGCGGCTTGCCAAGCCCACGTCGAAAAGGCCGTCAATGGCGTTAACGGCGTGAAAAACGTCTCCGTTTCCCTACTTGGAAAGAACATGGTCGTCGATTATGACGAAGGCTGCTGCGGCGACGAAACGATCATCGGAGCCGTTTCCAAAGCGGGTTATGGCGCTTGCGTCTATCAACCAGAATCGGTCAGAGTCGCCCAAGAGAAAAAGAAGAAAGCCCTGAAGAAGCAAAGGAATAGCATGATCCTAAGCGTTATCTTCCTCCTTCTTTTGATGGTGTTTTCCATGGGGCCCATGATCCCTGTGGTTATGGAACAAATCGAGGCTTTGGCGACGTCAAACACCGGCCTATATTACTTCGTTAGCGTCTTCAACGTCGCGATTCAGTTCGTGTTTTTGGCCCCGATTGTGATTTTGAACCGTCAAAGGTTTGTTTCGGGCTTCAAAAGCCTCATTTCAAGGAACCCAAACATGGATGCCTTGGTCGCTTTGGGCTCGACGGCGAGCATGATCTATGGCGTGTATGCCTTTATTAGATTGATTATCGGAGTAGTTAACGATAATCCGATGGAAGTCATGGATTTCTCGATGAGGATGTATATCGAATCCGCGGCCATGATCCCCGTCTTTATTAGCATTGGTAAATATCTAGAAGCCAAAGCCACCGCGAAAACGACTTCTTCCATTGCCTCTTTGATGGCCCTAGTCCCCGAAACCGCTTGGCTAATGAAGGGGGATGAAGCCATTGAAGTCGCAACCGATTCCCTAAAGGAAAACGACCTGGTCATGGTAAAGCCTGGCGAAAGCATTCCTACCGATGGCGTGGTCGTTTCCGGTTATTCTTCCGTTAACGAAGCCGCGATCACAGGCGAAAGCGCACCCATAGAAAAAGGGGAAGGCGATAAGGTCGTCGGCGCAACCGTCAACATGGAAGGAAGGCTAATTTATCGGGTAACCGAAGTTGGAAAAGATTCGACCATCGGCAAGATTATTACCCTGGTTGAAGAAGCAAGCGAAACCAAAATGCCCATCGCTCGCCTTGCCGATAAGATCGCCAAGGTATTCGTTCCCGCCGTTATTGGAATCGCCATATTCGTTTTTGCCCTATGGATGGTTTTAACTGGCGTTGGCGCAGTTGAAAGGGAGGCTAGGCCAGATGTGGACCTAGCGTTCCAACTCGCGATTTCCGTTTTGGTCATTTCTTGCCCGTGTGCCTTAGGCTTAGCGACCCCGGTCGCCGTGATGGTTGGCACTGGCAAGGGCGCGGAAAACGGTATCCTCATCAAATCCGCGACCGCGTTTGAAACCCTAATCAAAGCCGACACCGTCGTGTTCGACAAAACCGGAACCTTGACCACCGGGGAGATGAGCGTAAAGGAATTCATCAGCTACGAAAAAGAGGAAAAGGACATTTTGACCAAGGTCATGTCCATTGAGAAAAACTCTGAGCACCCCTTATCGAAAGCCGTTACGAAATATGGGGAAGAAAAAGGATTATCTACCATTCCCGTTGACGATTTTGAATATATAATGGGACAAGGGGTAAAAGGGCTAGGAATCTCCATTGGAAATAAGCGCCTATTAAAAGAAGGAACCCTAGAGAAAGAAGAGAGGGTCCGCGAGGATTTCAAACGTCTTTCTAGCTTAGGGTTAACCGTTTTGTTCATAGTCGTAAATGAACGCGTATCTGGGCTTATCGGCATTGGCGATAATTTGAAAGAAAATGCGGTTTTGGCTGTAAAAAATCTTAAATTGCAGGGAAAACGCGTGATTATGCTTACCGGGGATAATAGCGTTACTGCAGAGGTGATTGCAAAGCCTTTGGGGTTAGATCAAGTCTACTCTGAGGTCCTTCCGGATCAGAAGCAGGAAATCATTGAAAAACTGCAAAGGGAAGGCCATGCGGTTTGCATGGTCGGAGACGGTGTAAACGACGCTCCTGCATTGACAAAAGCGGACATTGGTATCGCTATAGGCGCAGGAACCGATGTCGCCATCGATTCTAGCGACATAATCCTTGTTAGGGGAGACCCGATGGACGTCGTTTCTGCGATTGAACTTAGCAAAAAGGTCAACTCCAATATCAGGGAGAACCTCGCCTGGGCGTTTATGTATAACATCATCCTCATTCCCTTTGCGGCTGGCGCCTTTTATGGCATTAGCGTTTCGCCCAATTGGTTCACAGGCAGTCAAAGCCATTTGGTTTTGACGCCTATGATCGCTTCGATGGCCATGTCGCTATCAAGCGTTACCGTGGTTTGCAACGCATTACGTTTGCGTTTATTTAAATCTTCATCATCTAAAGGAGGTAAAAAAGATGTTTGATAAGGCAGTTAAGGAAATTAAGGTTGGCGGAATGATGTGCGACCACTGTGTCGCCCACGTCAAAACCGCTTTGGAAGGGGTCGAAGGAGTTAAATCCGCCGAAGTCGACCTAAAGAAAGGCTCCGCCAAAGTGAAATACAAAGGCGAATTCCCGGAAGAGGCGATCAAGAAGGCGATTGAAGATGCCGACTATACCTATGGGGGAACCATTTGATGAGAGCTGACCACGACCTCGTCAAAAAACAGCTCAATATCGTTAAAGGCCAACTCGAGGGCATCTCGAAGATGGTGGACAACGACGAATATTGCATCGATATCTCCAACCAATTGCTTGCGTCGATATCCTTGCTTAGGAAAATCAACCAAATCGTGATATCCGCCCATCTTCAAGGATGCGTGAAAGAAGCGAAATCCGAAAAGGAGCTCGAGGATAAGCTGGCTGAGATCGACTACGTATTGAATAGAGCCTTACGTTAGTCCAAATTCATTATTTCGATAATTTTGTCTTGGAGTCCGCCTACGACGACTAGTTTTCCGCCGTCGTTATGGAGGTCGGTTTCGCTACGTACGCCAAAATCTTCCGCGTAAATGCCGGGCTCGTCGGAAAAAGAAGTGCCATCGAGAAGCTCGCGGGTATCGTGAGTTTCATAATTATCTAAATTGGCGCCTGCGCCATGGGGAGAAACGTCGTCAGCGATGTTGTGGCCAACCCTATGCTTGAAATAGGGCCCATAGCCTGCATCGGTGATGATTTTCCTGGCGACATCGTCGGCCTCATAGGCCTCTACTCGCCTTTTGGGAAGCTCCCTTGTTAAGAATTCGATTACGCCATCCCTGGCGGCCTTAACTATGTTAAAGCGGTCTTCGTAAACCTTAGGGACCTCTTTTCCTACATACCCCATCCACGTTATATCGGCATAAACGCCTTCTGGGTCGATGTTTTTTGCCCACATGTCGATGAGGACCAAATCGCCTTCCCTAATGGGGGAATGGACGTCTTCGCTAGGACCATAATGGGGGTTGGAGGCGTTTGGCCCGATCGCAACAATCGGAGCCTCATCATATACCATGCCCTCTTCGGTAAACCTTCTTGCGATGAATTGCTGAATCTCATATTCGTCTGAGATGCCTTTTTCCAATATGTCGTCTTTGATCCTTCTAAAGGCTTCGTCTTTTATCCTTAATGCCTTTTTGCATGCATCTATTTGGGTTTCATAGGCATGCTTAGAGAGTTTGGCGGAAAAAAACTGCTGGATATCGGCGCTAGAAAGGATTTCGATTCCAAGACCACGAACAAAGTCGACGGACCCATAGTCCGCCAAAGATACGCGGGGCAGTAGGCCATATTCGGAGATATCCATCATGACTTTTTTATAGCCCTGAAATTCTTCCCTTTCCAAAGTAAGCATTTCCTGCCATGTTTTATACCCTTTGATATCGAAAACCGATGTAAGGGTGTCCTCATTTAGGAATACGGTGTCGATAAAATGCGCGATAACATAGGGTTTGGAGGAAGCAGGTATGACCAAAATGATTTTCCTCGTGAGCATTTTGTTCCCCAAAAGCTTTGCCACGGTCGGGTTCTTGTTTTCGTAGTCGATCATGATCCACGCGTCGACGCCTTTTTCCCTTAATAGGGCCTGAATTGAATTGATATCCATAAAAAGTCTCTTTCCGTGAGGTAGTATAACGCGTTTTAAGGAAAACAATGTTTCTTCCTCCCCTTATGGAAGAGAAATCGATTACAATTTACCTATGCAAAGCATATTTTCGAAAAACATAGATTTGGAATTGCCTAGAAACGAGTATCCAAGACCTCAGTTTAGGAGGGAATCCTTCCTTTGCCTCAATGGGAAATGGGATTTCGCGATCGGCAAAGAAGAACTTAGGGAAGAAGGATACGACAAAACGATCGTCGTCCCCTTTGCCCCCGAGACGGAGCTAAGCGGTTTGTCTCGCCGCATAGAAAAAGGCGAGCATCTCCATTATCAAAAGGAATTTGTTTTGCCCAAAGGTTTTGCAAAGGAAAGGACCTATTTGCATTTCGAGGCGGTAGATCAGATTGCAGACGTCTATTTTAACGGCAAGAAGGTCGCCCATCATGAAGGCGGCTATTTGCCTTTTTCCGCCGAAGTCACCGATTGTTTAGAAGAGAAAAACGTCATTAGGGTCGATGTCTATGATGACGTTGATAGCGACGTTTATCCTAAGGGAAAGCAAAACAACAACCCTAGGGGAATATGGTATACGCCCACCTCTGGCATATGGGGAAGCGTATGGATGGAAAGCGTCCCGAATACCCACATCGAAAGGATTGTCCTTACCCCAAACCTAGATGAAAAAACGCTTAACTTAGAGATTGTTTGTAAGGATTGCGACGATTTAGCGGACGTTTCCATTTGCTTTAACGGCAAAGAGATCCGCTTAGAAAAAGTGGCTACGAACACCAAGGTCGATATACCCATCGACCCGGTTCGTCCCTGGTCTCCCGAAGATCCTGCTCTATACGATTTGAAGATAAAGCTAGGCGAAGACGAGGTCTCTTCCTATTTCGCCATGCGCAAATTCTCCTCAATCGAATATAGGGGCAAAAAGGTTTTGGCCCTCAATAACAAACCCTATTTTCTTCATGGCGTCCTTGACCAAGGCTATTGGCCAGAAAGCGGCTTAACCCCGCCTAGCGAGGAGGCGTTGGTGTTTGATGTGAAAGCCATGAAAGACCTTGGCTTCAACATGCTTAGGAAGCACATCAAGATAGAGCCAATGCCGTTTTATTATCACTGCGACCGTTTGGGTATGGTGGTGATGCAAGATATCTTGAACGCCGGCAAATACTATAGCGAATTCCTAATCCATACCTGCCCGTTCATCAGGTGGCCGATAAACGACACGAAGAGCTATAAGCTCCTTGCTAGGGGGAACAAGGAGTCGCGCGATTACTTCGAAAAAGAGCTTCCCTTATACGTGGAGCACCTATATAACGTGCCCTCTATCGGTGTATGGACCCTATTTAACGAAGGCTGGGGCCAATTCGACTCCGTTAGGCTATCTAAAAAGTTTAGGGAATACGATTCCTCAAGGCTTTTGGATTCCACCTCCGGTTGGTTTGATAGGGGCGCTGGCGATTTCTGCTCCAGACACATCTATTTCAGGCTTCCCAAAGCCAAAAACGACGGCAAAAGGATACTGAGCCTATCCGAATTCGGCGGTTTCGTTTTGCCTATTGAAGGACATGGCTCCGGAACGGGCAAGGGCATCTTCTATACAAGCTGCAAAGGCAAAGAAGACTATGAAGCCAAGATGAGGGAAAGCTATTTGGACGTTCTTCAACCAATGATTGAGAAAGAAGGGCTTTCGGTAGCGGTCTTCACCCAGCTTAGCGACGTCGAAGAAGAACAAAATGGTCTTTATACCTATGATAGGGCCATATGCAAAGTCGATAAGGGCGTATGTTTGGAGATAGCGGAGAAAATGAGGTTCCCCAATGATTAAGATCGCCTTCTTCGACATCGATTGGACCTTATATGACCATGCTTCGCAACGTTGGATCGAATCTGGATTAGAAGCCATAAAGAAACTTCAGGAAAAAGGGATCAAGGTCTTTGTTTGTTCGGCTAGACCCTACAATTCCCAAGAACTCTTCGGCGTTTTCGATTTAGGTATCCAATGGGACGGCTATATCGCCTCCGCGGGTGCGATCGCGGTTGTGGGCGATAAAACCGTGAAGAAGATGCTGATGAAGGAAGAAGACGTCTATAAGATCATCGACAAGACGAAGGAACTTGGGAGAACGCTAGAGGTGGTTACGCCTTTGGACCGCTTCCTCATCGCCCCTCCCGACCATTACGTCTCCTCTTACCATTACGTCTATCAATACATATTGCCCGAAATCAAAGACTACAAAGGGGAAGAGGCGACCGGGCTTCTGCTATTCACCCCAGAAAGCCTCGATGAGGAAATACATGCGGTATGCCCACATCTAAATTGGTATAGGTTCCATGAATCCGGCGTGGACATTAGCGATGGGCTCCACGAAAAGGGCGAAGCGATCCAGTCGGTATTAGACTATCTGGGTCTAAGCAAAGAAGAGGCCATATCCTTTGGAGACGATACCCAGGATATATCGATGGCTAGGTCCACGGGCGTTTTCGTCTGTATGGGAAACGGTAAGGAAGAGGCCAAAAAAGCGGCCACTTTCGTGACCGATAGAATCGAAAACGACGGTGTGGAAAAAGCCCTAATAAAACTAGGCTTAATAGAAAAATAAGGAGGGCGTGTCATGAAATTCGGCTCATTTTTCGTTGGATTGCTCGTAAGGCTACAGAACAAATCCGAAGCGAAAAGAAGGAAACCATTCCCTTCGGAAATACCCGTGGAAGCCAAGTTAGACGTTCCCTATTTAGATGATGGCAACTTTTATCACAAAATAGACGTATTCTTGGCCAAAGAAAAACGCAACGACATCTGCCTTGTGGACATCCATGGGGGTTCCTATATCTTCGGGATGAGGAAGAACAACCATTATTTCGCCTCCAAGTTCGTGAAAGAAGGCTTCGATTTCATCTGCGTCGACTATATCCCCAACGACAAAAAGCGCGGGACCGACTCCATGATAAAAGACGTCGCGAGCTGCTTAAGCTTTATCGCCTCGCATAAAGAAGAACTAGGCATAGAGGGCGATCAATTTGCTTTGCTTGGCGATTCTGCCGGGGGACATATGGCTTTATTCATGCAAGAACTCAGCGAAAGCAAAAAGATGCAGGAGACCTTGGGTTTTGGGGTTGGAGACTTCTCTTCCTATGCCGTCGCGCTCAATTGCCCCGTCTACGATTATAAAATCGCGATCGATTCCTCCACCTTGACCAAAGGCGGTCGTAGGCGCATGTTCGGGCCCGACGCCAATGACTTCGAATTTGCCGATAGATATTCGCCTAGAACCTATATCGACGAAGAAAGCGCCCCAATTTTCGCCTCTACCTTCACCAATGACTTCTTACGTGGCCACCCCTTGCTTATGAAACAGGAACTACTCGCATTGAAAAGGGAGAATTTCGAGATCTTGGACATCGAGGAAAACGATAAAAACATCGCCCACGTCCATAACCTAATCGCGCCCGATTTGGAGCAGTCGATAAGGGTAAACGAAGCCATCATCGCCTTCTTGTTAAATTACGCCGACAAAAAGAATTCATAAGACTTCTTTTTACTTTCGTCACACCTATCCGACTTAAACCCATAAAAAAGTGGTTTAAAATCGGTATTTTCCTTTGAGTTTCCCTGTGATTGCTTGTACCATTTTCTTACCTATGGTAAGCGAGAATGTTGTTTTGGTTTTGCAAGGGGGTGGCACACGTGCCATTTTTTCGGCCGGCGTGACCGACGCCCTCATCGATGGAGGCCTGACTTTCTCTAGATATGCCGGAACCAGTGCTGGCGCCCTTATTTGCGTCAATCTTGTGGCCAACCAAAGGGGCAGGTCCAAGGATATTGTCATAAAGGGCATGGCGGATAAGAGGTTCGCAAGCTTTGGAAACTATATCCGCACGGGCTCCTATTTCGGCTTCGATTACCTTTTCAACGTCGTTCCAAAGGAAAAGATCCCCTTCGACTTCGATTCGTATAACGCGAGTAAATCCGCCCTCTATGTCGGCGCGACTGGGGTTAACGATGGGCAGGCCCACTATTTCGATAGGAATACCTGCAAGGACTTTGTCGCGGCCTGTTCCGCTTCCTCTTCCCTTCCTTTTCTAGGCAAACCAATCGAGGTGGAAGGCGACTTGTATATGGATGGCGGGACCAGCTGCGCCATCCCCTATAAAAAGGCGCTAGAAGACGGCGCGGAAAAGCTCGTCGTCATCATGACCAGGGCCAGAGACTATAGGAAAAAGCCCCATAACAAGGTGTCAAGCCTCCTATACAAGGCGAAATACCATAAATACCCCAAATACCTTTACGCCATGCTCCATGAATATGGCGTCTATAACGACGACCTAGAAGAACTCTTCGCCATGGAGAAGCAGAAGAAGGCCTTTCTTATCATGCCTAGGACCGCGCCAAAGGTCGGTAGAAAGGAAAAGAACGTCGAAAAGCTCGAAGAACTCTACCAAGAGGGCTACGAAAGGGGTCAGGAACTTTTGGATTCCCTAAAGGAATTCTTGGGGGAGGACATCCATGAATAGAAACGATTCGAAGAAGACCTCCGCTAATAGAAAAGGCCTTGTTGATCCAAAGCAAATCCAGGACTTTAAGGTCTACCGCAAAACAACGTTGCTCGAATTCCTCTTTTTCAAAATGCCAAACGTCCCCAAAAAGACCGTGAAAAGCCTTTTGTCCCACCATCAAGTCGCGGTGGGCGGGGTACCCGTAAGCCAATTTGACTTCCCTTTGGTGGAAGAAGACGTAGTCACGATCAGCAAAAAGCCCATCGCAAAGCATGAACGCCACGACCTACCGATCATCTATGAGGACGAAGATATCATCGCCATCGACAAACCCACCAGGCTCCTTTCGGTCGCCAGCGATAGGGAAAGGGGCCATACGGCTTACCGAATGGTTTCGGATTACCTCCTTTCCAAAGACAAAAAGGGCAGGGCCTATATCGTCCATCGTTTAGACGAAGACACATCTGGTGTGCTTATCTTCGCCAAAAGCGAAGCGGTCAAAGACGCCCTTCAGAAAAGCTGGACCGACATCGTTTCCTATAGGGGCTATTACGCTATCGTAGAAGGCGAGATGGAGCAAAAAGAGGCGACGTTACAGAACTATTTGGCCGAAAGTAGCGTTCATCTTGTCTATGTGAGCAAAAACAAAAACTATGGCAAGAAAGCCATCACCAACTATAAGCTCATCCAGTACAAAGACCCGTATTCGTTACTAGATATCAACATCGAAACGGGTAGGAAGAACCAAATCCGCGTCCAGCTTGGCAACATCGGCCACCACGTCATCGGAGACGATAAATATGGCGAGCCCTCCGATCCTTTGAAACGCCTTGGATTGCATGCCTATCGCCTAACTTTCGTTAACCCCCTAAACAAAAAGCAATATGACCTAGTTTCCCCTATGCCCAAGGAATTCAAAAAGCTCATGTTTGGCGAGAAGAAGCTAACCAAAGAACAAAAGGCCGATAGGGAGAAGCAAGAAAGGAAGCTGACTAGGGACACCAGGACCGCCACCAAGATCAAAAAAGCCCAGAGCAGCTTCAAGAACTACCGCAGGAGAAATAGCGGAAGATAATTATGAGCAAAGGCGGTTATTGGCTATCAAAACTTTTGGAGTCATTCCTCTCCACGGCCCCGATTGCCGCGGTCATCATCGTTTTCTATTTGCTCCAAAAGTATGCCTTCCCCTCCCAATTCGCCGACAAATACCTAATCTCCCAAGTCGAATTCTTCACCTTTATCTTCGCCGCTTTGTCCATTGTCATCGGCATGGGCCTATTCAACGTGGGAACCGAACAATCCATGACCGAGATCGGTAGGATCATCGGCAGTTCCTTGATGAAGAAGAAAAACCTGTTCTTCGTTTTGACGATGACCTTCCTTCTAGGCGTTCTTGTCACCGTCGCCGAGCCCGACCTATCGGTTTTGTCGAACCAAATCGGGGTCAATAAGATCGTCATCATCCTTTCCATTGGCTTAGGCGTTGGTTTGTTCCTGGTCATCGGTGTCTCAAGGACCTTTTCAAAGAAGAACCTAAACATGCTCTTTTTGGCCTTCTATGGCCTTACCTTCATGCTCATCTACCTCATCAACCCGCGCTTCTTGCCCGTGTGTTTTGATGCGGGTGGCGTCACTACGGGCCCGGTCACCGTACCGTTCCTATTGGGCTTTGGCCTAGGTTTGGCGGCGTCTCATGGTGGTAAAAACAGCGAAGACGCCTTCGGTTTGACGGCATTATGTTCGGTTGGGCCGATCATCGCTGTCGTCATCATTTCCTGGATTATGGAATTAACGGGCTCCCATCTACCGGAAGAATACGTCATGCCCGTATTTTCCGGAGACGTGATACACGAAATAACCTCCAGCGTCGCCGGTTCTTGCGTCTCCGTTGGCATATCGGTAGGCCCCATATTGGCTTTCTTCCTCGTTTACGAGCTTATCTTCGTCCGCGTTCCTTGGAAGACCGTCGTCAGGATTATCCTAGGAATGTTTATCACCTACGCCGGTTTGGTCCTCTTCCTATCCGCCGTCGAATATGGCTTCATGCCCATTGCGAGCAAGGTCGGCCAAGGCTTTGGCAGCGACGCGAAGTTCTTACCCATCGCAATATGCATGGGCCTACTTTTTGGCGTATTCGGCGTATTGGCCGAACCCGCGGTCCATGTCTTGGTCCAACAGATCGAAGACGTCACCGAAGGCACCATCAAGAAAAAGACCGTTTTGTTTATTTTGGCGGGCGCAATCGGGGTAGCCGTAGTGATGGCCATCGTCCGTTCCTATTTCGAATTCGATATCGTGTATTACCTAATTCCCGGTTATATCATCGCCTTTGCCCTGTCTTTCTTTGTCCGTCCCATCTATACGGCCATGGCCTTTGATTCGGGCGGCGTCGCTTCGGGTCCTATGACCTCGACCTTTGTTTTGCCTTTCTGCATAGGCTTTGCCTATTCGCAGGGGAAAGACGTCTATCTCTATGGTTTTGGCTTGGTCGCTTTGGTGGCCATGATGCCTTTGATAGTTTTGCAGGCCCTAGGCTTAGTTAGTGGCGTTAAGCAAAGCTTGGCA
>JAILEX010000020.1 GCA_024687185.1 Bacilli bacterium
ACTATATATTGAAAATCGCCTCGATTATGGCAATAATTTTCAAAGTTACTCCAATAGCCATCTTAAAAGGGGGATATTTCCATGAAAAGAGCTTCGCAGATATTGCTTTTGATCGGCGAGATCGTCGAAATCGTCGGCGCCGCGGTATTGCTTCTTCTTGGCATCGGCTTCCTGGTCTTCGCCCTTCCCTCTATGACGGATGTCCTAATAGAGGGATTGGAAAACGGATCCATCCAGACGAGTTTCGTCGGCACTAACGAAGAAGCCGCCAGAATGATCCAGGCCACCTTCTCTGGCGTCAGCGTATTGATGTTCGTCCTCGCTGCCTTCAGCGCGGTTGGCGCCATCATCACGATATTCGCAAGGAGAAACCCCACTCTGTCACTATTGGTCGCCACCATAATATTAGGCATTATCAGCGGCACGGAAGTCGCCGCGGTCGGCGCGATATTCGGAATAGTCTCTACCACTAAGGAAGAGCAATCGATAGATAAACGCGAGTCAGCCCAATAAGGGTAACATAGAAAGAAAGGGGAGGATCCAGTTGCGCGGATGCTCCCCTTTCCTTTTGCCCTTGTTTTTTTATTTGGCCTTTTGGATCCTAGAGAAGAATTGCTTCGCCCAGGTTGGACTATCGTAGCCTTTGTTTTTCTCCAATAGGGCGATTTGTTGCCTTTCCTTTGAGGATAAGGAGAAATCGAATATCTCCATATTCTCCTTCAAATGGGCCTCGCTGGTGGCCCTAGGGAAGGTGATATGGCCTATTTCATAATGCCACCTTAAGATGATTTGGACGACGCTTCTATTCTTGTCTTTGGCGATTTCCATTAGCGTTTTGTTATGGAGCAAACCGCTTTTCCCGCTGGCAAGAGGGTACCAGTCCTCGATCAATATGCCCTTTTCCTTTAGATAAAGGGAAAGCTCCTCCTTCTGCGAGAAGGGATGGAGCTCTATTTGGTCGACCTCTGGGATCGTCCCGGTTTCCTTAATGAGGCGCTCGATGTGCTTTTTATAGAAATTGGATACGCCGATATGTTTGATCTTCCCTTCTTCCCTAAGCTCCTTCATCTGCTTGAAGGCCTCGACATAGGCCCCGATTGGCTGATGGAGCAAAAGCAAGTCGACGTAATCCAGTCCCAGTTTCTCCAAATCCCTGGCAAAGGCGCCTTTAAGGTCCTTATAGTGGTTGACCCAGATTTTGGTGGTGACGAAAAGCTCTTTCCTATCGACGTCGCTTTCCTTTATGGCCTCGCCGATGAATTCCTGGTTCTCATAGACTTCCGCGGTATCGAAGTGGCGATAGCCTAACTTTAGGGCGGTCTTGACGCTATTTTTGCAGACCTCCCTATCCACCATCCTAAAGGTCCCCAAACCAAGGGCGGGTATCTTATCGCCATTGGAGAATTCGAAGTATTCCATATCCTTATCCTTCCTTTTGTTTTCTCTTCCATTATATAGAAGAAAGAAAAGAAGGGAATCGGTATAAGTCAATTGCGTTTATGGATATGGGGAATATAGGGTTATCATTATGATATGGAAAACCTCGATATCCTCTTCGCCCTTTCCATCACCTTATTGATAGAGCCCATTGCCGTCTATTTCGTTTTCAAAATGGAAGGGAAGGCATTTATCCTCAGTTTCCTCTATAACCTCCTCCTCAATCCGGCGATGAACCTGGTTTTGCCGCTACTAAACCAAGATCGCTATTACCTATATCTCACCCTATTTGAAATAGCGACCTTCCTTCTTGAGGCGCTTCTGCTTTTCCTAATACTTAGAAAAGGCATCGTAAAAGCCATATTGGCTTCGCTCTTATCGAATTTATTTAGCCTTGGGGTGGGGCTATCGTTCAACGCGATGAACCTGCCCTATAAGGTGAGGCTAATACTATTCATCGCCTTCACTACTCTAGATATCATCGCGCTAGGCATATTTCTAGCCCTTGCTTTTCTTAATGTGGCGAATAAGGAGGATAGAGGCGACGATCGCCCCGGCAAGAGTCAGCGATAGGCCTAGGATCACGATGACGAAGAACGTGGTCCTGACAAAGCTATCGGCGGAAGAGTGGCCGCGGTCCTTATAATAATCGTAGCCTTTGATGAAGGTGACGGCCTCTATCTTCAATAGGGACATATCGAAGTCGGCGTCGCAATAAAAGCCATAATCGCCACGAAGCGTCTCCCCATAGAAATAATGGACGGATGAGCCGTCGCTGAATTTGAATATCGGATTGTAATAGGAGCCATATTCGTCCACATTGAGATGGACGTCGCAGGTGAAAGTATAGAAATAGCCGCCCCCATCCTCGACCTTTTCCTTTTCGAGGTTGCCGATGTTATCGATGCTGATGGCGTCTGGGGCGAACGCGTCGGAGAAGGCATAGAAGGTAAAATCGATATTCTCGTAGACGACTTCCTCTTCATGAAGGAAATAGAGATGGTAGGAGGTATTCGGGGCGATTACCTCATTGCTCCTATATTCGCTAAAGGAAGCGAGGGCCTGCCCGTTATCGGACCTACTTGCGCCATAGTAAGCCAAAGGCATATAGCCATTGCCGGTATTTTCCACGTCAAAGCTATGCGAATATAGGGTTTGTTCGATCCCCGAGGCCTTATGGATGGCGAAATTGTTGATCTTATAGTCACCATAGGGGGTGGGTCCCCTATAGGGAGCGGGGGAATTGCCCATAAGAAGGGGCAAGACGGCCAAAGCGGATAGGCTTAGCAGAAACCTGCTTTTGTTCTTCCCGGTTGCTTTCATATATTCTTTCCTCTTCCTCATCATAAACGTTTTGTCGCTTTTTTTCATTATGGGGAAGGAAAGAATACCGCTATAACGGTTTGATGGAAAGCGGGGGAAAAGAAAAAGCCCAACCGTTACGTTGGGCCTAGTTTTCTTAATGCCTCCGTTTACCTATTTTGATACACCACATACCCCATCATAAATTTTGCATACCCCTATTTTTGGGGTCAAAAGACCAAATTGTGTTAAAACCATAATTACGATACGATTCCATCCTATTGGAGAATCGTTTTGAGTTGTTTTTTCACATATTCGATATCGCTATTAGAAAGAATCGGGATAAGCTTCTGTATTTGTTTTTCGGATTTATTCCACCATTCGAGCTTTT
>JAILEX010000032.1 GCA_024687185.1 Bacilli bacterium
AGCGATGAGATGAAGGGCCGCATCATCGGACGCGAAGGCCGTAACATCAAGGTCCTCGAATCCGAACTAGGCGTCGACCTCGTCATCGATGACACCCCCGAGGTCATCACCGTCTCCTGCTTCGACCCGATCCGCAGGGAAATCGCAAGGCGTACCCTCGAATCCCTTGTCCGCGATGGCCGCATCCAGCCCGGACGTATCGAGGAAGTCGTCGCCAAGATGAGGAAAGAGGTTGCCGAAAGCACTCAGAAATACGGCGAGGAAGCCTGCTTCAAGCTCGGTCTTCCCAGGGTCAACAAAGAACTCTGCAGCTACATCGGCCGCCTCCATTACCGCACCTCCTATGGCCAGAACCAGTTGGAGCACTCGATGGAAGTCGCCTACCTTGCCGGCGTCATGGCCGGTGAGCTAGGGCTAGACGTCAATCTCGCCCGCAGGGCAGGCCTACTCCACGATATCGGCAAATCCGTTG
Source organism: Bacilli bacterium (assembly GCA_024687185.1). GTDB lineage: Bacteria > Bacillota_I > Bacilli_A > RFN20 > CAG-826 > Alloenteromonas. The sequence continues at coordinate 473 of JAILEX010000032.1, forward strand.
ACTTCGAGGTCGAGGGAAGCCACGTCGAACTAGGCGCCCAGCTTGCCAAGAAGTATGGCGAGAACGACGTCGTCCTAAACGCCATCGAATCCCACCATGGCGATAAGCCCGCCCGTTACGTCATCTCCCACCTCGTCGCGGCCGCCGATACCCTATCCGCCGCTAGACCTGGCGCGAGAAGCGAAACGATGGAGACCTACGTCAAGCGTATTGAGGCCCTTGAGAACCTCGCGAAGCAATTCGAGGGCGTCGATAAGGCCTATGCCGTCCAGGCCGGTAGGGAAATCCGCGTTATGGTCATCCCCGAGAAGATCACCGACGCCGATGCCGTCTTAATGGCGCAGCAAATGAGAGAAAGGATCGAGAAGGAACTCACCTATCCAGGTCAGATCAAAGTCTCGGTCATCCGTGAATATCGCGCGGTGGAAACCGCCAAGTAAGGGGGATGCGAGTCCTTTTCCTCGGAGATATCGTCGGGAGCATCGGGATTTCCGCTGCTTCCGATTTTTTGCCCCTTATCCGTAAGGAAAAGAGGATTGATTTCGTTATCGCCAATGGCGAAAACGCGACCAAGGGGAAGGGTTTATCGGAAGAGGACTACGAAAGGATATCCTCCTTCGCCGATGCGATTACCCTAGGCAACCATTACCGTTCCCAATATGAGATCGACCGCTTTATCGCTAGTGCGGATAAGTTAGTGAGGCCCCTTAACCTCATCCATTACCATAAAGGGGAGGGCAGTAAGGTTTTCTATTGCAAGGATATCCCAATCAGAGTCACCAACCTTCTTGGGGCGGCCTTCATGAACGAGACGGTCAAAAGCCCAATCGAAACGATGGAGGGGTTAGAGGAAGAGTTCATCGAACCTATCCACATCGTCGATTACCACGCCGAATCCACTTCGGAAAAGCAGATATTCGCCTACTATTTCGATGGGGCGTTTACCGCGGTCATCGGTACCCATACCCATGTGGCCACTCTTGACGCCAGGATCTTGCCTAATGGCACCGCCTATCAAAGCGATGCCGGATTCTGCGGGTCCTATGAGTCGATTATTGGATTCGACGTCGATTCCACCATTGAAAGGATCGTCTTCGAAAAGGGAAAATTGTCCGTGTCGCAAGAGGGGGAGAGAGTGGTCTATGGGACCATCATCGAAATCGATGAGAACACCTTCAAGACCATATCCATCGAACCCATATGCTATTTGGAGGGAAAGGAGTCATACCATGGCTAGAGTCGATTATAAGTGCCTACCCGATATGGGTAAGGCGAGAAACCGCGTCTTTTCCCCCAAGACCATTCGGGAGGAAATCGTGGTCCCTAACGAGGTGAAGGACTTCGCGAAGGGCAGAAAATACGCGATTGTGACATTTGGTTGCCAAGCTAACGTCCGCGATGAGGAAATCATGGGCGGATATTTGGAACTTGCCGGATTTGTTAAGGCTATTGACCCATCAGAAGGCGACATCGTCATCATCAATACCTGCGCCGTTAGGGAAAACGCGGAGGAGAAGGTCTATGGCGAAATAGGCCGATACAAAGCCAAATCCCTTAGCGACAAGAATTTCGTGCTATGCGTTTGCGGATGCATGATGCAAGAGGAAAACGTGGCCAAGAAGATCATGGGCAGCTACCCTTACGTCAACATAATCTTCGGGACCCACAATATCCATAAGCTCCTTGATTTATTGGGGGAGCATCTAGCCAGGAAGAAGGATTTGGTCGACATCATGTCCTTCCAGGGGGACATCATCGAAAACCTGCCTTCCACTAGGCTTGACGAATATAAGGCCTACGTCAATATCACCTATGGCTGCGATAAATTCTGCACCTATTGCATCGTCCCCTACACCAGGGGAAGAGAAAGAAGCAGGGCTAGGGAGGATATCGTTAAGGAATGCAAGGAACTAGTAGGGCAAGGGTACCAGGAGATCACTTTGCTTGGCCAAAACGTGAATTCCTATGGCAAGGACTTCAAAGACGGGACTAGCTTTGCGACGATCCTTAGGGAAGTCGCCGAACTAGGCGTCCCCCGCCTTCGCTTCATGACAAGCCACCCTTGGGATTTTAGCGACGAGATGATCGAGGTCATCGCCAAATACAAAAACATCATGCCCGCGATCCATCTCCCCGTGCAATCTGGTGCCACCAGCATGCTAAAGAGGATGAACCGCCGCTATAGCAGGGAAGAATACCTAACGTTGGTCAAAAAGCTTCGCGACGCGATTCCTGGCGTGGCCCTAACTACCGATATCATCGTCGGCTTCCCCAATGAGACGGAAGAAGAATTCCAGGAGACGCTTTCTTTGGCTAGGGAAGTCAAATACAACGCCGCCTTCACCTTCATCTATTCCCCAAGGAAAGGGACTCCCGCCGCCAAATTGGTCGATAACGTCGATGATGTGACCAAACACCGCCGTTTCGATGAGCTATTGAAGGTCATTGAGGAAGGCGTCACCTACCATTCCTCTAAAATGATTGGCAAAGACTATTCCGTCTTGGTCGATGGACCTTCCAAAAAGGATAAATCGATGCTTTCTGGCTATACCGAGACCGGCAAGCTCATCCATTTCCAAGGTCCTAGCTATCTAAAGGGATCGATAGTAAGGGTGAAGGTCGTTGAGGACCATGCCTTCTCTATGAAGGGCGAATTGCTCGATGACCCTATCCTTGTTTTGGCGAAAAAAGCCAAAGCCTATCTAGATAAAGAGGAAGTGGTCATCCGTTATAAGGAATACAAAAACCAAGTCGATTCCTCTAGCGAGATAAAGGCCTTGCGCAACGAGATAGAGGAAAGCCAAAGGAAGATGGTGACCTTGGCAAGTAGCGGGCAAGGCGATGAGGCCGCAAAGGAAAAGCGTCGCTATGACGAACTTATGGCCGCCTATCAGAACAATCCGCTTGTATTGAATCTAAAGTCGGCGTCGGAAGAACTTGAGAACCTTCTTTTGGAGGTGGAGGGTTACTTCTCGTGATCTTGGTTTTGACTGGGCCTACCGGTTCAGGGAAAAGCGCGCTGGCCATTGCCTTAGCGGAAAGATTAGGCGCGGCCATCATCAACGCGGATGCCTTCCAGGTTTACCAAGAGCTATCGATTGCAACCGCAAAGCCTAGTTTGGAAGATAGAAGCAAAGTCCCCCATTATCTATATGACTTCGTCCCTATAGAGAAGGACTACGATATCTATTCCTACCAAAAGGACCTACGCGCCTTACTTAGCAAAATAGAAGGCAAATACCCATATCTTATCATCGCGGGAGGGACGGGGTTATATATCCGTTCCGCCTTATATGACTATGACCTTTCTTCCAGCGAGCATTATGACATGGGCGAATATGAGGGCTTATCCAACGATGCGCTCTATGAAAGGCTAAGGGAAGTCGACCCCGTCTCCGCCTCAAAGACCCATCCCAACAATAGAAGAAGGGTCATGAGGGCGCTAGAGATCTATCTCGCCACGGGGGAGAGGAAAAGCGACATCGAGGATAGGCAATCCCATAAGCCGATCTACCCCGTCCGTTTCTTTGGGTTAAGTAAGGAAAGGGAAGAAGTCTATTCTTCTTGTGACAAACGGGTGGAGACGATGTTTGAGGCGGGTCTACTTGAAGAGAATAGGGCCCTACTAGAAAAATACGGGCAGACCCCACATGCCTTCCAGGCGATTGGGGTAAAGGAGACGATACCCTATTTCAAAGGGGAAAGAAGCCTAGAGGAAACGAAGTCCCTCATTAAGGCCAACACCAGGCATTACGTAAAAAGGCAGCTGACCTTCTTCGCCCACCAATTCGATTTGGAACCCGTTAGGGACCTAGACGAAATTTTGGGCAAAATCAAAGCGAATATTTGACTTTTAGATGGGTTTTTGCCCATTTCCACCAATTTTATTTGAACACCTACAAAAAGAAGAAAACCTCTTTCGTGATTGCCCTATTTTTCTAAAGGGTTAGAATGTTTAAAGAGTCTATTGAATTAACCAAGGAGAAGAGTTTATGGCACTTGAAAAAATCTCTGAGATTGCCAAAAAAGCCGGTATCGGCGAAGACTATCTTGAGCCTTATGGCAAATACAAAGCGAAGATCGATCTTAAGATCATGGATGAACTAAAGGATAGGCCAAATGGCAAACTTGTCCTAGTTTCCGCGATCACCCCCACCAAGGCCGGGGAAGGCAAGACCACGACCTCCATCGCCCTCACCGAAGGCTTTGGGAAGATTGGTCAGGAAGCCTTGCTTTGCCTTCGCGAGCCCTCCCTTGGCCCCGTGTTTGGGTTAAAAGGCGGCGCCACCGGCGGAGGATTGGCCTCGATTGCCCCGGCGGAGGAGATCAACCTCCACTTCACCGGCGACATGCATGCACTGACTAGCTCCATCAACCTTATCGCCGCCGTGATCGATAACCATATCTGGCAGGGCAATGAGCTTGATATCGACCCAGAACGCGTCGTTTGGCATAGGGCCTTGGATATGAATGACAGGGCGCTTCGCCACGTCAAGGTCAGCGACCAGGATAAAAAGGTCGCCCCAAGGGACGAAAGCTTCCTAATCACGGTCGCAAGCGAGATGATGGCCATCATGTGCCTTGCGAAGGACGCCGAGGATTTCCTTGCCCGCGTCTCTAGGATCATCGTCGCCTATTCTAGGGAAGGAAAGGCCATCACCGTCAAGGATTTGCGTATCACCCATGCGGTCATGAAATTAATGAAGGAAGCGCTAAAGCCCAATTTGGTCCAGACGCTAGAGAACAATCCCGTCTTGGTCCATGGCGGTCCCTTCGCCAATATCGCCCATGGCTGCAATTCCATCATCGCCACCAAGATGGCGCTCAAACTTGCCCCGATCGTCGTGACCGAGGCCGGCTTTGGCGCGGACCTAGGCGCCGAGAAATTCCTCGACATCAAATGCCGCGAGGCTGGGTTTACCCCCGATGCCGTCGTCATGGTCGCCACCATCCGTGCGTTGAAGATGCATGGAGGCATGGCCTTCGAGGATTTGACCAATCCTAATGTCGAGGCCCTAAGCAAAGGCGTTTGTAACCTCAAGGCGCATCTAGACGCGATCTCCAATTATGGCGTGCCTTCCATCGTCGCCATCAACCATTTCGCCTCCGATTCCAAGGAAGAAGTCGAATTCCTAAGGAAATGGTGTGAGGAACAAGGGTACCGCGTTGCCTTCCTCGATGGCTTTATCAAAGGCGGCGAAGGCTCCATCGATTTGGCTAGGCAAGTCCAAGAGCTTCTTAGGACCACGAAGACCAATTACCATCCCCTTTATCCCCTTAACGCCCCCTTAAAGGAAAAGATAGAGACCATCGCGAAGAAAATCTATGGTGCAAAGGGAGTCAAATATTCCGAAAAGGCCGAAAAGCAGCTGGAGGAATTCGCAAGTCGTGGTTTCTCCGATGCCTATATCTGCATGGCCAAGACACCGCAATCCCTAACCGACGATCCCTTGGTTTTGGGTGCCCCGAAAGATTTCTATATCACCGTTAGGGAAGCGACCCTTTCCGCCGGTGCGAACTTCGTGGTCTGCCTAACGGGCGAAGTCATGACGATGCCTGGGCTACCTAAGGTTCCCGCGGCGGTCAAGATGGAGGATATGCCCTGGTGAACGAGGCGGATTATGCTCTCTATGACGAGGTGGAGCTAAAGAAGGCGCATCCCTGCGTCCATCATAACAAGCTCTTCCAGATCCTTCGCCTTGGAGCGGATGTGAAGTTCGTTTGCCTTGGATGTGGCGCGATCCTCATGGTCGATAGGGACAAATTCAACCATAGCATCAAGAAGGTGGTTCGCCACCATGATGCGCCACTAGTTAGATATAGTCCCCTAGACTAATAGGTAAATTACGTTCTCTTTAAGCGGCTTCTAAACAAGTCGCTTTTTCTTTTTGTCCGCAAATAAGGAAAACCACGAATAAGTAAGTAGAGGCGAAAAATGGTCTCAAACCTCTTTTTGCCTTCCCCCAAAGCGGAGAAATACGATGTCCAAGGCGATTTTAGAATGCAGGAAACTTAGAAAGCTCTATCGCGGCGAAGGTGGGAACACCTTGGCCCTAGATTCCTTTTCCGCGTCCTTTCCTTCCACCGGATTAGTCGCCGTGACTGGGAAATCTGGGTGTGGCAAGTCCACTTTGCTTTGCCTTCTTTCCCTAATGGAGAAGCCAACCTCGGGAAAGGTCTATTTCCTTGGGAAGGACGTATCGAAGTTCAAAAGGAAGGAGAAGATGCGTTTCCTCAGGGAAGATAGCGCCTTTGTATTCCAGCATTATGGGCTATTCGAGGATAAAAGCGTCCTCGATAACGTGATGATCCCCCTAAGGATGACTGGGGAAGGGGAGAAGAAGGGCAGGGAAAGGGCATTGTTCATGCTTGATTACCTCCACCTTGAGGATAAGGAGAACCAAATCGTATCCACCCTTTCTGGCGGAGAGAAGCAAAGGGTGGCTTTGGCTAGGGCGTTAGTGAAATCGCCGAAGGTTTTGTTTTGCGACGAACCTACCGGCGCCCTCGATGAGAAAAACGGCGTCGCGGTGATGGAGATGATCTCCTCCATGAGCAAAACGCGCCTTGTCATCATGGTCTCCCATAACGAAAAACTCGTATCGAAATATGCGGATAGAACCATTGTAATGGAGGATGGAAAAATTAAGGAAGATAAAGTCAATAGAAAAGTGCCTGAGGCTTATGAGGACAAGAAGCTTCACGTCTTTTCCTCCCGCTGGGCGACTTTGTTTTTCAAAGGGTATCTCCTAAGTGATTTCAAAAGGAATTTCCTTACGTTCCTCAGTGGTTCCTTCGGGTCGGTTGGAATTTTACTTTCAATCGCCTATATGCATGGGAACGGACCCGCCTTAAAGAAGGAGAGCCAACGTAGCCTAGAGTACCTTTCAGCGCAAATTTCGAAAAAAGAAGTGGTTTCTACAGGGAATTCACCGCTTTCATTGACTAGGACCATCAAGCCAAAACTAGAAGAAGCAGAAGAATACCTTTCTCTCTTTTCCTCTATTTCCATTGAGGAAGACCTTTCCTATTTCCTTCCTAACCACGCCCAATATAGCCTTGGGGAAAACCAATTTAACGATGCTTCCTTTTTGCCGATCTTTGATATTACCCTAGAGGAATATGGCTCCTCATTTTTAAGGGAAGGAGAGAGGATAGAAGAAGAAACTATCAACGTTTGTTATGTCAACGATCTATATGCTTCCACCCATCCTGACATCATTGGAAAGAAGATTGAACTCGCCCTTACGATCCCTTTTGAGGTGCTTACCTTACACGAAGAGGTCAACCTCTATTATTCCTTTGAGGTAAAGGGCGTCATGGAGGAATTCTCCTTTTTGAATGTACCCAAAATCTACTATTCCTACCCAATGTTAAAGCAGGAGCTTAGGTCGATCGCCTTAGCAAAGCTTAGCGAAGCATTCAAAAGGGAGATCAGCGTCTATGATTGCATCGATCTAGGGCTAGGGGGGTGCAACGCCGAAGACTATCAGGTCTATTTCCATGACCCAAGTGAGATCGATAAGGCATATTCCCTAATGGAAAAAGGCGGGGAGTTCACTTTGACCTCATCTTGTTATATGTCCTATTCAAGCCTATCGACCTTATCAAAGGCGTTTGAGGTATGTTTATGGCTATTATTTGGTATCTGCCTGGCTGGAGTCATCGCCATAACCGCGATGAGTTTCCTATCCTTATATTTTAAAAGGCGCAAGGAGATTGCCCTTCAGTTTTCCTTGGGAGCGAAAAATAGTGAGGTCATCGGTTTATTTACACTGGAATCGATTTTGGTAAGCGTCCTATATTTTGCCCTTGCCTTCATCGTCTATCCCTTCGTGGCAAAGGGCTTCAACCAACTCCTTGGGATGAACTTCGGCATAAATAGCGCCCTAACTCTTCCTGAGCAACTAAGCATATTCGGTTTAAGCGTTCCCTTTTTCGTCATCGTGGCTGTGGCAGCGCTAGTTTTGGCGATATTATCGAGTGCTTTGCCTATAGGACTATCGCTAAGGAAGGGTCTAAGAACGGAGTTAAGAGATGAGTGATTTGGTTTTGATTCGTAACCTTAGGAAGAAGATTGGGCAGCAGCTTATCCTAAAGGACCTTTCCTTTACCTTGCCTAGTGTGGGCTTGATCGGGATCCTTGGGCCTTCGGGGTGTGGCAAGACGACGTTGCTTAATATCCTTGCTGGGCTAGATGGCAAATTCAAAGGCAGCGTAGTCGCCTTAGGAAGAAGCCTAAACGGCATGGACGAGGATTCTAGGGCCGACTTTAGGCTTAGGGAAATCGGTTATGTCACCCAGATTCCTTCCTTACTTGAACTAGAAAACGTTTTCACTAACGTCACTATTCCCCTAGAGACTTTATATGCGGATTCGAAGAAGAACATCGAAAGGAAAACATTCGATGCGCTGCGCTTTGTCGGATTGGATAAGAAGGCAAAAAGAAGGGTCAATTCGCTTTCTGGGGGAGAAAAGGCAAGGGTCAGTTTGGCTAGGGCCCTGGCAAACGATCCTCGAATCATCTTGGCGGATGAACCTACGGGTGCCTTGGATTCGAAGAATTCCGAAAGGGTGTTCTCCCTTCTAAAAAGGACTTCGCTAAAGCGTTTAGTCGTGGTGGTAAGCCATGATGAGGATACCTTAAGGCGATACGCGGATAGGGTATTGCTGATGAAAGACGGCGAGATTGAAGACGACCAAGCCATTAATAACGATTATGAAGGTAACCCTCCCGCGAGCATTCGCCTAGATTACATCAAAAACGTTCCTAGCCTGTCTGGGTTTACCTTGTTTCGCCACGCCCGAAGCGTCATGAAGGCAAGAAGAGTCAGGAAAATCATCTGCACAGCGATGATCTCCCTCGGCTTACTTGGCCTAGGACTATCGACTTACATCTATTTCTCTTTGGACGAGCAAGTAGGTAAGGCGTTATCGGGTTTTATCCCCGATTCCTGCTTGGTCATGGAAAAGGCGAACGCGCCTTCTTCCCCCTATTCCAATATCTATGCCTGCGATATGAAATTGGCCTCGCAGCTAGCTAGGGACAACGAGGAGATCAATGGGTATGGGGTGACCCTTATCACCGACTATGAATCCGTTTTCCCCGATGAGAACGACTTTTATATCTACAAGGAAAGCGGCAATAACTATAGGCTCGAAGATTTTTCTTCTAGAAGCATCAACGACTTCCTTTGGATCGAGGAATCGACCAAGGTCTACCCCGCGCCTACAAAGAAGATGGCCCTAAACGAAGTTGTCTTGGGGCTACCTTACGATTACATGTTCCGTTTGGCGTTCGAACTTGGGTCGATTAGGGACTATGAATCGCTAGGCAATTTCCTAAAGGGAGGACAAGTATCGATGCTATGCCTTTTGGCCAATGATGCGGCGGGGTTTGAAAACGATGACCTATTCGACATCGTTGGGGTGGTCGAAACCGAAGTGCCTTGTTTCTACCATACCGACACCTTGTGGAACTACCATTATTTCATCGACCATCTCCATTTCCATGATGTCTCTTACCCTGGATTAAAGAACATGCAGGAGATGTTTGCCCTGCCCTTCCTTGGGTATGAGAAGGAGTTTGAAAAATACATTAAAAGGAATAGGGACAACGAGAAGCTGGCCTCATTAATCTACGACCCCTTCCAAGCGGATTATATGCCTTCTTTGGAAGATGAGGCGAACCCGTTATCACTAAAGAGGATGTATCTATATAGTGCGGACAAATATGGCATTTCCAGCAAAGAAATTGGGGAATTGCGGGAATTTTGCTCTTCTATCGAGGGCACTTTACCTGGTTCTACTAGAGGGTTTTACGCCAGTTCATCCTCTTTGCTAAGCGGGTTTAGCAACCGCGTCTACCTTTCTAATAACGAATCGATTTCTCATCAAATCGGGGAGACATGCAGCATCATGGGGAAGGAGGATGCCGAGCTTCCGATTAGCCTTCCAACTGGCTCGATCTCCGCCGAACTCTCTAGCGGCGCAGACGGGATTAGACTTGTGGGAGGGAAGAAGAGGTATAGCGTTGGCCATGCCCCGTCTTCGATTCATGAGATCTGTCTTTCCTCGACCCTATATTCCTCTTGGGGAGAGCCCGAATACATCTATTTGACCTACGAAAGAAAAAGGGAAGACTACGAAGATGTGGTGCTAAGGGAATTCTCCTATGCCTCGCTTAAGGTGGTGGGCGTGGAAATAGAGAGTAAGCCGACGATGTATGTCCCTTCCTATTGGACCTATGATTTCCCTTTATGCGCATTAGGCGCGTCCGGGTTTGATTTGGAACCGTCTGGTTATTTGCTCAATTTCCCTTCCGATAGTGAGGCCAGCAAAGCCATGGAGTCGCTTTCCAAAAACTTCCCTTCCTACAATTTCCTTTATCCATCGAAGGAAGTAAGGAAAACGGTTGATGAGACGACCTCTTATATCGGGGTGGTTTTGATTGCCTTCTCTTTCCTTGCCCTAATCGTCGCATCCGTTTTGTTTTTCACGGCCATGTCGATCACGGTTGAAGAAAGTAAAGGCGAACTAAACATGTTCTACCGCATTGGAATCTCAAGGGCCGACAGGGTCAAAAGCATCAGGATGTTCGTTTTGAACCAAACCCTTTCCTCCCTTATCCCGAGTTTATTGATATTGGTCGTCTTGGAAGTGGCGACGAACCTATTCATTTCGAAGATGTTTGCCACCGCGGCGGGATTCCCTCTTTCTTGGCCGCCTTTTGCGGCTATGGCCGCTGCGGGAGTGTTGTTCTATTTCCTGTTGTCCGTTACAACATACTTAATAATAGGGGAAAGTAGATAAATTGATATTAAGGAAACTTAAAACCGATAATAAAGTCTCCGAAAAAAAGAATGAAATATCCTCGTTTTTAAATAACCAATAAATCGTTTTTTAGGGAAAATAGAAAATTGCTTCGATGCAATCGAGATAAATTAACATTAAAAAAATTGTTGTGACTTTCTTTTACTTTGTTAAAATCTATCCGTGCGCTAGGAAACTTACGCACAGGAAAGGATTATCGATGAAGGGAACAGTAAAAATGTTCGACAAGGAGAAGGGCTTTGGCTTTATTCGCGCCGAAGACGGCAAAGACTACTTCTTCCACTATTCCTCTCTAGTGATGGACGAGTACAAGACCGCCGAAAAGGGCGAAGCTGTTGAATTCGACGTCGTCGAGTCGGAACGTGGTCCTCGTGCGGGCAATGTCAAAAAAATTGCTGCTTAATTAACACTAAGTAAGAAGGAGAGACCGGCAACGGCCTCTTTTTTCTATCTTCAAAAGGTCTATAGACACATTTTTCCGCCCTTTTGCTAAAGCAAGCCTAGGACGAAGGCGAATAAAAGAGTATTATTCGCTTGCTTAAGAAAGAAGAAGCCCAACCATGTCATTAAAAGCAGGAATCGTCGGATTGCCAAACGTCGGCAAGTCAACCCTATTCAACGCCATTACCAATTCCCATGTCGAAGCGGCCAATTACCCCTTCGCTACCATCAAGCCCAATACCGGCATCGTAACCGTGCCCGATGAAAGGCTCGATTTCCTCGATGAGCTGTTTCACCCCGCCAGAAAGATCCCTGCGACCTTCGAGTTCTATGATATCGCGGGTCTAGTCAAAGGCGCCTCCAAGGGGGAGGGCTTAGGCAACCAGTTCCTCGCCGCGATTCGCGAATCGGATGCGATCGTGGAAGTCGTAAGGTGCTTCGAATCCAGCGAAATCATCCACGTCGACGGCGGAGTCGACCCCGCCAGGGACATCGAAACCATCGATTTGGAACTCGCGATGGCCGATTTCGAGACCGTTTCTAACCGCAAAGGCAAAGTCGCCACCAAAGCAAGGGTGGGACACGATAAGGAAGCCGCCTACGAAGTGGCGATCCTAGAAAAATTAGAGGAAACCTTGGGCCAAGGCCTACCCGCCAGGCTCACAAAGGGGCTAAGCGCCGAACAAATCGAATACGCGAATAAGAATTTCTTCCTCCTTACCCTCAAACCCATTCTTTATGTCGCGAACGTGGCCGCGGACGATTACGCGGATTTAGAACATTGCGCCCATTACCTAACCGTGAAGAAAATCGCGGAAAGCCAGGGTGCGCAGTGCATCCCCGTATCCTGCGAAATCGAATACGACATCTCCCAAATCGAGGATAAGAAGGACCGCCAGGAATTCCTAGAATCCATGGGTGCCACCGAGTCTGGTCTAGACAAACTCACCAAGGCCGCCTACAAACTGCTCAACCTATCGACCTTCTTCACCTGTGGGACCGACGAGTGCAGGGCCTGGACCTTCTCCAATGGCATGACCGCGCCAGAATGTGCTGGCATCATCCACACCGATTTCCAAAAGGGCTTCATCAAAGCCGAGATATATGACTTCGAGGATATCAAGAAATACCGTAGCGAAGCCGCAATCAAGGAAGCCGGCAAGATGAGGATGGAAGGAAAGGAGTACCGGATGAAAGACGGCGATTGCGTCTTCTTCCGCTTCAACGTATGAGCCACCCAAAAATCGGATTCGGCGAGGACATACATCGATTAATCGAAGGCAGAAAGCTAATTTTGGGGACAGTGGAAATCCCACACTCCCTAGGATTATTGGGCCATAGCGATGCCGATGTGGTTCTTCATGCCCTCTCCGACGCCCTTCTTTCCGCAATAGGGGAACCAGACATCGGTTTCTTCTTCCCCGATAACGATGCCAGCATCGAAGGCATCGATTCCAAAAAGATCCTCTCCTTTGCCGTTAGGAAGGTTAAGGAAGCTGGATATAAGGTGGGCAACGCATCGATTTCGATTCTTGCGGAACGCCCAAAGCTTAGACCCTACATCGATAAGATGAAGGAAGGCATCGCCAAAATATTGGAAGTTTCCCCTTCCGATGTCGGTATCGCGGCCGGCACCAACGAAGGACTTGATGCCGTTGGCGAGGAAAAGGCCATCAAGGCCACCGCCATTACGTTACTTTTGCCATTAATTGACTAGGAGGACACCATGAGCAACGAAGAAATCATCAAAAAGAAATTGGTCGAGGCATTCGCATGCCTTGATATCGCCTTGAAAGAGGAAGACATTGTCATCGAAAGAAGCAAAGACGCCGCTCATGGCGACTATGCCTCTAACGCCGCCATGAAGTTCTCTCGCCTCGCCGGCATGGCTCCTCGCGCCCTAGCCGAGAAGCTTCTTCCCCAATTGGCGGATGAATCCATTGAGAAAATCGAGATCGCGGGCCCTGGCTTCCTCAACTTTTTCATGAAGCAAGCCTCCCTTGCCTCCATCATCGCCAAAGTCATCGGCGAAGGCGAAAACTACGGTAAGTGCCCCTCCAAAGGGAAGAAGGTCAACGTCGAATACGTTTCCGCCAATCCTACCGGCGACCTCCATCTTGGCCATACCCGCTGTGCGGCCGTCGGCGATTCCATCGCCAACATCCTCTCTTTTGCCGGTTATGACGTCACTAGGGAATATTACGTGAACGATTGCGGCAACCAAGTGGAACACCTTGGCCATTCCATCCGCGCCAGATACCACGAACTCTTCGGCGAACCCCTAGACCTCGCCGATGACGATTACCATGGCGAGGACCTAATCCAAATCGCCAAGTCCATCAAGGAAAAATATGGCGACAAATACCTAAAGGACAGCGAAGAAAGCCATGATTTCTTCATCCGCTATGGCATCGATACCGAACTAGGCAAAATCAAAAAGGACCTAGATGCCTTCAGGGTCCGCTTCGACGTCTTCTCCTATGAATCCGATATCCGCAAAGGCGGTAAGGTCGAGAAGACCTTGGAGTGGCTAAGGGAAAAGGGCTACGTCTATGTCCAAGACGGCGCCACCTTCCTAAAGACCACCGCCTTCTTAGACGATAAGGATAGGCCGATCGTCAAAAGCGATGGTGCCTATACCTACTTCATGCCCGATATCTGCTATCACTATGACAAGATGAGCAGGGGTTTCGATAACCTATTGGATATCCTAGGCGCCGATCACCATGGCTATATTAATAGGATGAAGAGCGCTCTTATGATGAAGGGCTATTCCAAAGACGTCCTTGAGGCCGAATTCGTCCAGGTCGTCCGCGTATACCGCGATGGCGTCGAGGTCAAGATGAGCAAACGTACCGGCAAAGCCATCGCCCACCGCGACCTAGTGGCCGACGTCGGCGTCGATGCGGTCAGGTATTTCTTCGTCGAAAGAAGCCAATCGAGCCACCTCGACTTCAACTATAACCTCGCGATGGAGCAAAGTTCCAACAACCCGGTCTATTATGCCCAATACGCCCATGCCCGTTGCGCCTCTATCCTCTCCCTAGCCTCCGATATAGATATGGATACCTCCGGTTCCATGTTAGGAAGTGAGCCCGAGAAGAGGTTAATGAAGCATATCGCCGACTTCCCGGTCGTGGTCGAAGCCGCCGCGAAATCCAAAGAACCCTCCCGCATCGCCGGATATATCCATTCCCTTGCGGAGAGGTTCCACGAGTTCTATGCCGCCTGCAGGGTGATCGATAGGGAAAATATCCCATTGACATCTTCCCGTTTGGCGCTTATAAAAGCCGTCGAAATCACAATGCGCAACGCATTGAATCTTCTAGGCGTATCCGCGCCCGAAAAGATGTAAAATACCAAAGCCAATAAGAAAGGAAAAGAAAACATGAAAGAAGGAAGCATGATTGACGTCGCCTACCAAATCCTCGAGCAGGAAGGCAAGGAAATGAAGTTCACCGACCTTTGGGAAAAGGTCAAGAGCGCCCTTGAAATCACCCCCGAGGAAGAAGGAGCCCGCATCGGACATTTCTATACCGACCTCTCCTTGACCGGTTCTGTCTTCGTCTTGCTTAGCGACAATATATGGGATCTCCGTTCCCGCCACGTCTTCGCCGAGGTGAAGAAGAGAAGGGATATCTCCTCCGCCTATACCGAAGTCGATAGCTCCGACCTCGATTCCGAAGACGCGAAGGAAAACGCCGAATACGATCAGTCCATGCAGGGCGGTCTATTCGATGCCGGCGTTTCCGA
The DNA here is from genome assembly GCA_024687185.1 of Bacilli bacterium. Taxonomy (GTDB): domain Bacteria; phylum Bacillota_I; class Bacilli_A; order RFN20; family CAG-826; genus Alloenteromonas. Next base: position 15,500 of record JAILEX010000032.1, read on the forward strand.
TACCGGCGCCACCGATGGCGAAGGATTAGAGGATACCGGCAAGGACGTCTCCACCAACGACTATATCGGCGGTGGCAGCCGCATCGGCGACGACTATTGATCCAAATCCATCGAAAAGACTACAAAACCCTCCTCGTCGAGGGTTTTCTTTTATCCTTTTATAGGCGTAAA
>JAILEX010000072.1 GCA_024687185.1 Bacilli bacterium
AGAAGCGGCAAGACAAAGAAAGTCGACGCCATCATCTCCGACAAACTCGCCTCCGCCCAAAGCAAGGACTACAAGAACAACGAGCTGTTCATCGTCGAGGGCGATTCCGCCGGAGGAAGCGCCAAGACCGGGCGCGACCGCCTCCATCAGGCGATCCTCCCCTTAAGGGGTAAGCCTCTCAATACCGATAGCGTCACCATGGAGAGGATGCTTTCTAACGTCGAATTCTCGACCATCATCCAGACTATCGGCGCCGGCGTCGGCGCGGATTTCGACGTCGAGGACGCCAAATACGGCAAGATCATCATCATGACCGACGCCGATACCGACGGCGCCCACATCCAGATCCTTTTGCTTACCTTCTTCTATAACTACATGAAGCCCCTCATCACCCAGGGCATGGTCTATATCGCCTGCCCGCCTCTATACCGCGTCTATAAGAAAAGCGATCCCACCCGTAAATTCATCTACGCCTGGGACGATGAGCAATTAGAGGAGGCCAAGAAGAAGATCGGCCCCGGCTATGGCATCAACCGCTATAAGGGCCTTGGCGAGATGAACGCCGACCAGCTTGCCGCCACCACGATGGACAAGCGCACCCGCACGCTCCTTCGCGTCCGCATCGAGGACCCGATCGTCGTCGAGAAGCGCATCAGCGTCCTCATGGGCCGCGACGCAAGTCTAAGGAGAAGCTGGATCGAGGAGAACGTGAAGTTCGACGTCGTCGATAACTTCATCAAGGAGGTCGTCGGAAATGGCCAGTAAGAAGAAAAAGGCCGTCGAGCCAACGATCATAGAGAACATCGTCCAATCCGCGATGGACGAGCTTATGGGCGATAGGTTTGACATCTACGCCAAAGACGTCATCCAAGACCGCGCCATCCCCGAGGCAAGAGACGGTATGAAACCCGTCCAACGGCGCATCATCTACGCGATGTGGAAGACCAACAACACCATCGACCACCCCACCAAGAAGTGCGCCCATATCGTCGGTGAGGTCATGGGCAAATACCATCCCCATGGCGATACCTCGATCTATGACGCCCTCGTTAGGATGAGCCAACCCTGGAACGTCAGGGCCCCGCTTATCGATTTCCAGGGCAATAACGGTTCGATGGATGGCGATGGCGCCGCGGCCTACCGTTATACCGAGGCTAGGCTTAGCGCGCTTTCCAATGAACTTGTCAGGGATCTAAACGAAAACACGGTCGACATGGGCCTTACCTTCGATGACGCCGAACTTGAGCCCACTGTCTTGCCCGCGAGGTTCCCCAACCTTTTCGTTAACGGCGCCAAAGGCATTGCCGTAGGCATGGCCACGGAAATCCCACCCCATAACCTAACCGAGGTGATCCAGGCGGTTATCTACCGCATCGAGCATCCCTCTTGCCCCATCGAAAGCCTCATGCGCTTCGTCCAAGGCCCCGATTTCCCAACGGGGGGAATCATCTTGAAGTCGCCTGGATTAGCCGATATCTATCTAACGGGTCGCGGCAGGATCGAGATCCAAAGCCGCTATAGCGTGGAGACTAGCGAAGAAGGGGTCACCCAGATCATCATCACCGAAGTCCCCTACCAGACCATAAAAAGCGATTTGGTCCACGCGATCGACGCCGTTAGGCACGATAAGCTGATCGATGGCATCGACGAAGTCAGGGACGAATCCGATAAGCACGGCGTCAGGATCGCCATCGATTTGAAAAACGGATTCTCCCCCCAGGCCATCTTGGCCTATTTGATGAACAAGACCGACCTAAGGAAGAGCTATAACGCCAATATGGTGGCCATCGTCGAGGGCAGGCCACAGACCTTGAACCTGCTTTCCTATTGCGACACCTATATCGCCCACCAAAAAGACGTCATCACCAGGAAGTCCAAATACGAACTCGACAAGGATAAGTCCAGACTTGAGATCGTCGAGGGCCTAATCCATGCCGCAAGCATCATCAACGAGGTGATTGCCATCATCCGCGCCTCTGAGGACAAAGCCGATTCCAAACGCAACCTGCAAGCCGAATACGGCTTCACCGAAGCCCAAAGCGAAGCCATCGTCATGATGCCCCTATACAAACTCTCCCATACCGACATCGTCACCTTGATGAAGGAGAAGGAGGCACTAGAGGCCGATATCGCCAGGCTTAGCGATATCCTTTCTAACGAAGCCACCCTCGATAAGGTCATCGTCACCGATCTAAAGGCCATCGCCAAAGCCTATGGCACGCCTAGACGCACCTCCATCGAGGAGGAGAACCCCTCGTTGCGCAACGTCAACCGCGGCGATTTGATCGCAAGCGAGGACGTTATGGTCGTGGCCACAAGGGATGGCTACGTCAAGAGGTCCTCCCTCGCTTCCTATAAGGGCAGTAACGGCCATAATGGCGCTTTGCCCGGACTAAAGGAAGGCGATACCATCGTCTATTGTGGGCTTGCCCAGACCACCGACTTCATGCTCATGTTCACCACCAAGGGCAATTACCTCTACGTGCCCGTGCACGTACTTAAGGCCAATAAGTGGAACGATGAGGGAATCCACGTCAACATCTCGGTCAACCTCGACCCGGACGACAAGATCATCCGCGCCTATGCCGTCAGAAACTTCCGCGACGACCTATATGTCGCGATGGTCTCCAAACTCGGCCAGATCAAGAGGGTGAAGCTAAGCGCCTTCCCCGTCACGAGGTACTCTCGCCCCATTAGGGCGATGAGGTTGCTTTCTAGCGACGAGGTGGCCGATGTCACCATCACTAGCGGCAACGATAACCTCCTAGTCCTTAGCGCCTCTAGCGGAGGCAAGGACGAGAATACCCTGGGTGTCTTCTATAACGAGAACGAGATCTCCTCTAGCGGCACCTCTAGCAGCGGCATCAAGGCCGCTAGCTTCAAGGGCAAGGACATCAAGGCTTTGCTCGCCTTCAATCCCGAGGAGAAGGGCAAGGTCATGATGCTCTCCAACAAAGGCTCCATGCGCGTCTTTAGCATCGGTAACATCGAAGTAAGCGGACGTTTGAGCAAGGCAACCGTGATCTTTAAATGCTTCAAGAAGGAAATCCACGATTTGGTATTCGCTGCGAAGACCTTGGATAACGAGGCGCCCTATACCGTCCATTCCACCTTAAGTGATGGAACTTATCTCGACGTCACCTATCCCGATTTCAACCTCACCCCGATGGACCGCTATGCAAAGGCCGACATCAAATTGCCTAAAGGCAAGGTAGTGGTCAATGTCTTTGAGAACTATAGTAGGGTCATAGACGACTCCATTCCATCCTTTGCCCCAACGGTAGTGGAAGAACCCGTCGAGGATGAGGAGGAGCACGTTCGCGTCGAAAGTAGGGAAGATGACCAGCCGGTCGAACGTTTCGAACAGATCTCTATCTTCGATGACGACGACTTCTAATAAGAATCTAGACAATTAGTTTCCTTTGGCCCATGGCGTGAAGTCCATGGGCCTTATTGATAGGGAAAATACGCGCGCACATGCGCATTAATCCTACTAATATATGTGATTGAAAACTATATGTATTCTCCGCTAAATTCCACAATTCATCGAATGAAATAGTAGAGGAATCAATAAAATCGGCTTATCTATTAAAAGTTTATTTCTAGTATAGAATTAGTAGTTTTATAGTATACATGTTTTAGCAGTCTTCATCGTACTTATTATCCGTTTTTGGCCTACTTTTCTTTCTGGTTTTGGCGAAAATAATCAATACGTGTATTCAATTTCCTCCCGTAAATTCGGCTATTTCCCTCTTTCGCGCATGCACGTTACTCGCTAGAATATGCGTATGAAGTCGCGCCTAATGCCCACAGGGTATTACCCAAGTTCTCGAGATATCCCTGCGGAGTTACTGGCCGCCCTTGGCTACAAACTTGTTTTGTTCGATCTCGACAATACGCTTGATCCCTATGCGGTGAGCGAGCCTACAGAAGAAGCCAAAGCCATGAAGGAACGATTCGAAAGCGCCGGGTTGCGTCTGATGATCGCTTCCAATAACAAGGGCAAGAGAGTCGGACATTATGCGAATCTTCTAGGCATCGAGTATCGATGCTGGATGCTTAAACCATTCGCGTTTAAGATCAACCGCCTCATCAAGGAGCTTGGGTATAAGAAGGAGGAGGTCATCCTAATCGGAGACCAAATCCAGACCGACATCAAAGCGGGCGTACGCGCTAAGATCTCCACCATTTTGGTGGAACCGCTTGATCCCCTTATCGAGCCTCCTTGGACGAGATGGAATCGACGCTTTGATAGGCCAAAGCGCGAAAAACTTAGGGAAGAAGGACTCTTGCAGCCCTTGAAGAAGCCGGGGGTAAATTAGACTATGGCGACGATTGAAGCAGTAAAAAGGTGTTTCTCCTGCGGGGCGATGCTCCAATGTGAGGATCCAAATGCCGAGGGGTATATCAACCCCGAGATCTTTAACAATTTCGGCCCGGAAAGCCTTTTGCTTTGCGAGCATTGCTATAGCGAAGCTAGGTATAACCAGACCCCGCGTGCCTCTAGCGTAAGCGAGGACATGCTCGCCATGGTGCGTGACGCGAAGGCGAAGGATGGACTCATCGTCTATGTCGTGGACCTATTCTCCTTCGAAGCGAGCTTCCCACCCGAACTCGTCGAGCTTTTGACCGGCATGAGGATGATCGTCTTGGCCAACAAACTCGACTTGTTGCCCGAAAAGATCGATAAGGAAACCCTTAGGGAATATGTGGCCCACCGCTTTAGGGTCGCCAAACTTTCCGTTACCCATAATGACGTATACTTGGTCCATCTAGACGCCCAGGCGGACGTGGCCGAGATCGCCGAGGAAGTCCAAAGCAGGAGACAAGGCAAGGACGTTTTCCTAATTGGAAGCAGCCGCGCTGGCAAAACCGCCTTCCGCGACGCCTTCTTGCGTTGCTTTAGCAACATCTCCCATCACCCGATCGTCACCTCCAACTATGGCGAGACCGACCTTCCCGTCATGCATATCCCCCTCGATGACCATTCGACCCTTTATGATTCCCCGGGCATCGAATTAAATAACGACGTCAGGGGCGTCGTCGCACCTTCCTTAAGAAGGAAGATCGTGCCCAACAAAGCGGTCAAAGCCAGGAAGATCATCATGACCAAAGGCATGGTGGTCGCCATCGAAGGCATCGCGGCGTTTTACCTAAAGGAAGGTAAACGCACCCCGATTTACCTCTATTGCAAGGAAGAGCTCCACGTAAGCACGTTCTCCTATAAGCACCTAGACGACAATTTCTTCGGCAAAATCAAGGGAAAGAAGTTGAAGGTCTATGACCCAAACCACATCGACAGCAACGATTTCGACGCCTTCGAACTCACCGTCACGGAAAATGGGGAGAGGGACATCGGCATCGAGGGCCTAGGCTGGTTCTCGTTCGAGGCCGGGTCGCAGGTCTTCGCCCTGTTGGTCCCCAAGTGCGTCTCCATCTATACCTCGAGGGCCAAAATCGGCAAAAAGCATGGAAAGTAATCTAACCGGAAAACAGAAAAGATACCTTAGAAGCCTCGGCAATACCATCGAGCACCGCCATTTGCTAGGCAAAGGCGAGATCGACGAAGGCTTTTATGAGTCCCTGGATAAGGCGCTCGAAGCCCACGAACTCATCAAGGTGGGTTTGCTTCAAAGCTGCGAACTCCCCATTGAGGAAGTGGCCGAGAAAATCTGTGACAGACTCCACTGCGAGCTCGCGCAAACCATTGGCCGTGTGCTCTTGCTCTACCGCGAATCGGAAAAGCATAAGACGATAGAATTGCCCCGATGATGCCCAATATCGATCCATTAATCCTAGAAGCATTGCCCTCTTCCCCCGATAATGGGGCCTTTCTAGTTGCCAGGAAAGAATCCTATCGAAGCGAGAAGGGCAGGAAGGCCTGTTTTGAACTCCTTAGAAGCCTACTAAAGGAAAAGCGCTACAACCATAGCATTTCCGTCGGCGGGCTTTGCGAAATGGCCGCGAAGAAGCAGGGCAAGGATGCACTCGACGCCAAATGGACTGGCATCCTTCACGATTGCGCCAAATACCTTAAGAAAGACGAGGCGAAGGCCTTAATGGAGAAGTACTATCCTTCTTTCGCGAGCGGCCCAGAATGGACTTATCACCAGTTTTTGGGCGCTTTGCTTGCCAAAGAGGTCTTCGGCGTGGAAAATACCGAGGTCCTGGACGCGATTCGCTTCCATGCGACCGGGAAGAAGGAGATGTGCTATCTAGGCAAGCTCGTCTATGCCTGCGACAAAATCGATCCCCTTAGGGGATATGATTCCGCGGATATGATAAAATCGGTCGTCGCCGACACGGACAAAGGCTTTGTCTATGTCCTAGATGAGAACCGCAAATACTATCAGACCAAGGGCTTTGATCCAGACCCCCTCACCAAAGAATGCTTCCTCTATTACCTGAACTATAAAATGTAGAAGCAATCGAAACAAAACCCGCCAAGGAGAAAGTAATGAACAAAGAAGAGAAGACCATTGAAGAGACCTTAGAGCTCGCCAAGAAGGTATTGGATGAGCATAAGGGCGAAAACATCACCGAGATCAACGTCGAGGATTACACGCCCTTTGCGACCTATTACCTATTGGCGACTTGCCTTAACCCAAGGCAATTATCCGCGATGCGCGATTACCTAGAAGAGGCCTTTGAAAGCAATGGGATAGAGATCACCGGCAAGGATGGCGAGCCCGAATCCGGCTGGATGATCATCCAAGGCGGCGAAGTTGCTGTCCATTTGTTCCTTGCCGTCAACCGCAAAGAGATAGACCTAGAGGGATTCATGGTCGAAATGGCGCAAAAAGTCGAAAAGGCAAGACGTCCGTCCAGAGCCAAAAAATAACACGGTTTGTAAAACATCGTTTCCATTAAAACCCTAACGATTTGGTAAATGTCTCATAAACATCATTCCAAATCGTTTTTCTTTCTATAGTGATTACTTCGTATAATGTCCATTATGTTAACCAAAATTGAATTAAAACGATAAATACTTGTTTTTAAATGCTTCAACTTTTCCACTGTTGAAATCTTCTAAATTAATTGTGGAAAACTTTTCTTTTTATAAATATCTACTAATTTTCTACTAGCAATAATTTTTAGATTCAATTTGCACTCTTTAAATTTCCTTTACTTTAGTTTCTAAAATTCATGCGAGTTCTACTTTTGCACAAACCTCGCTCTTTTTTTGCTGTAGTTTTGTGTGACTTCTTCTTGTTCGTTTATCATCAATTTGGTCAATAAAAAAAGCCGAGCAATGGGTTTTGCTCGGCTATAAATGTGGGTTTTAGGGTTCGAGGTTACTCAAAGAGTTCCTTCAAGGGCTCTCCTAGCATCGACTCCTTCTTCTCTAATCCGAAGTTATAGAGGCAAGTCGCGCCGATGCAGGCGAAGGTCGCGTTCTCTTCTAGCTTCCTGCCATTATTGAATGCCGGAGAATAGATTAGAAGAGGAACTTTCTCCCTGGTGTGGTCGGTTCCGTGGAACGTTGGATCGTTGCCATGGTCCGCGGTGACCATAAGAAGGTCTTCTTCACCCATATTCTCGATGAATTCCTTAAGCCTCTTGTCCAAAGCCTCAAGGCAACGGGCATAACCGACGGGATTTCTGCGGTGTCCGTATTCGGAATCGAACTCGACGAGGTTAACGAAGCAAATGCCCGTGTACTCCTCCTCCTTTAGCTGGCGGATCGATTCGTCCATGCCTTCCTCGTTTGTGGCGGTATGGATGGTGCGGGTGACGCCGACCCCATTGAAGATATCGTTGATTTTGCCTACGGCGCTAACCTCATACCCCGCATCCTTTAGGATGTCCATCGCGGTGATGGCGGTTGGGGAGACGGTATAGTCGTGGCGGTGGGCGCCAACGCGCTTGAAATCGTCTTTGCTAGTGCCAACATATGGCCTAGCGATGACCCTGCCCACCAAGTACTTGGGTTGCATGCATAGCTCCCTTGCGATTTCGCAGCAACGGTAGAGCTCCTCTAAACCCGTGACTTCCTCGTGTGCCGCGATCTGAAGGACGCTATCGCTACTTGTGTAGACGATAAGGGAATTCTCCTTCATCTGCTGCTCGCCTAGTTGCTTTAAAATCTCGGTACCGCTTGCGGCGATGTTGCCGATGATCTTATGGCCGGTCCTTTTCTCAAGCTCATCGATAAGTTCCTTGGGGAAACCGGTGTCGGTGAAGGTCTGGAAGGGCTTTTTGGTATTGACGCCCATCATCTCCCAGTGGCCTGTCATCGTATCTTTCCCAAGGCTAGTCTCGCGGCAGGCAAGGCAATAGGCCTTAGGATGGTCATTGACCTTTTCTACGCCCATGATGTCATCTAGGGTTCCTAGGCCCATCATCTCCATGGTTTTGGCATCGAGCCCGCCGACGCTTTCGGCGGCATGGGCGAAGGTGTTGCTGCCAACGTCGCCGAAATCGGCGGCATCGGGTTCTTCGCCAATCCCAGCGCTATCGGCCACGATGACGAATATCTTCTTAAACTTCCTATATTTCTTTTCTTCCATTTGTTTTCCTCCTAGAAGATTCTATTGTGTCGGTTATTTTGGATAAGTTAAGCAGCCTTATTTCCAAAGCGGATTATCTTACATGGCTTTTTATCCTTTGGATAGTGCCAATTTTATCTCTTCTTCCTCCCGTAGTCGTAATAGGCCTCGGTCGCGCTTTGGATGCGTTTGGCGGAAACATGGGTATAGATCTCGGTGGTCTCTAGGTGCGAATGTCCCAATAGCTCGCTTACGATGCGAAGGTTCGCCCCGTTTTCTAGTAGATGGGTCGCAAAGCAATGGCGAAGGGTGTGCGGGGAGATTTGCTTATCGATTCCAGAAAGAAGGGCGTATTTCCTAATCTGGGTGAAGAAATAATTCCTGCTTAGCGGTTTCCCATACCGATTTAGGAAGAGCGTTTTGGTGTCTCTTCCTATGTTTTGGCTCCGCCACTTCTCGATATAGGTGCCTAGATACCCTAAGGCGAATTCGCTTACCGGCACGCTTCTTTCCTTCCTTCCCTTACCGGAAGTCACCTTGACTAGCCTCTCCTGGAAGGAAACGTCATAGGTTTGCAAAGCAAGTAATTCCGATACGCGAAGCCCCGAGGCATACATTAGCTCTAGCATCGCCTTGTCCCTGGCCCCATATTCGTTATCTAGCGGCGGCGCATCCAGCAAAGCCTCCACCTCCTCGGTCGTTAAGACGGTTGGAAGGTGCCTTCTGGCCTTGGGACGGTCGACCTTGGGGAATTTACCCTCGATGAGCTTCTCCCTTTCCAAATAGCGGAAAAAGGAATAAAGCGAGGATATCCTCCTTGCAATCGTCGAAGGGGAACGGAATTCCTCGCTTTGTCTGGCCGCGAAATCCTCTAGGTCCGTCGGCAAGATATCCTTAAACCCCTTCTTTTCGGGGAAGGTAGCGAAAAAGAGGTCGATGTCATCGAAATAGTCCTTGATCGTGAGCTCGCTTAACCCCCGTTCGGAACGGAGGTAGTCCTCATAGTCGATTAACGCGTCCTTTAGTTCCACCCCTATTTCCCCTTTTTCCTATTTTCGGCTTCCGAAGCCCTCTTTAAAAGGGGCTTGTCGAGTTTGCGGTTCAATTTTTCGATCAGCAAAATCGTCGCGTCGGATTTTTCATATTCCTCATAGTCCCATAAGGTCATCTGCACCGTGGCCTTCTTCGGGTCCTCCAATTTGGATAAGGACACCCCGACAAGGCGTATCTCCATCTTGCCATCGAATTCCTTGAGATAGAGCTCTTTGGCGCATTCATAGATCTCGTTAAAGTCATTGGTCCCCTTATCTAGGGATTTCGCCCTAGTATGGAGATGGAAGCTCCCGACCGTGTCTTTAACCGTCAAGGTCACCGTATGGCCGACCATCTTGGCCTTTTTCGCCCGATCGCTAACTTCCTTCGCGACTTCCTCTAGGCTAGGCCTAACCTCACCATACCCATTCATGTCATAGGGCAAGGTCGTGGAGGCCCCAATCGATTTCGGGTCTTCCCTAACAAGGGTAAGCTCATCGCTTCCCTTGCCCCTGATCCAGTCTTTGACCGTATAGAAGAATTTGCCCAATGTCGCCATCAAGGCGGGGTCTTCCTCCTTGCAAAGCCTAGCCAAATCGCCAATTGTGCCGATGCCGATCTCCCTAAGCTTCGGGGCGGTCTTCTTGCCTATCCCCCAAAAGGATTCTATGGGCATTGGATAAAGGATCTTCGGAATATCCCTAACCGCCAAAAAGGTAAGGCCCATCGGCTTTTTCATGTCGCTTGCCATCTTCGCGAGCCACTTGGTGACGGCTACCCCGATCGAGGCGGTGAGGCCCGTTTCCCTAAGCAAGGTATTTTGCATCGACTGGAAATAGGATACCGGGTCCTTGACGCCTTTCATCACCTCGGTGAAGTCCGCGTAGCATTCATCGATCGAGGCCACCTCGATCAAGGGGGTGTACCTCCTTACGATATCGAAGAAGGCCTTGGAAAGCTTTGAATAATAGGGGAAATCGGGCGGAAGGATGATGACATTGGGGCAAAGGCGCAGGGCTTGGAAGGTCGGCATGCCCGAATGGATGCCATATTCCCTGGCCTTATAGGAACAGGTGGACACGATCCCCGCCCTGCCCTTGCCGCCTATGATAAGGGGCTTTCCCTTTAGGGTTTGGTCACGCAAAACCTCCGCCGAGGCGAAGAACGCGTTCAAATCGATGTGGGCGATGATCCTAGACATAAAAGAACAGAAAAATTATCGCGCAAAAGCGAGGGAAAATGCATTAAGGAAAGGAAATTATTCCTTTGCCATCTTTCTTGCTAGTTCGGCGACTTGGCTTGGGGCGATGCCATAGGCAAGGCGCTGCTTCTCTATCTTGTCGCTATAGATATAGACGGTGGGGACGCAGCGGTATTTCACCTCGCCGCGATACCCTTTTTCCATTAAGGCGGACAATACGGTGTCGACGAAGCCTTCCTTGATGGAATAGGCATCATAAAGGAGGATCCTATCCTTATTCAATAAATAGGATAGTAGGCTTTCCCCTAAGGGATTTAGGTAGATCGGGTCGATGATGTCGCAATCTACGTCCTTTAGTAGCTCGGCGATATCGCTAGAGACCGGGCCGGTGACGACAAGGGCCAGGCGAGAGGTCTCGCTCCTTTTTAGGAACCTATGCTCCATAAACGGCGTTTCGATCGCGCCTTCCTCGGGATTATAGGGACGTACTTCCCTAGGGCAACGGATGGCGAATACGCCATGCCCTTTTAGCGATTCCTCATATAGTCCCGCGGCGATCCTAAAGTCGGCGGGCAAGGTGACGACGACCCCTGGGATCGATTTGAGGTAGGCGACGTCATATAGGCCTTGGTGGGTATCGGCGTTTAAGCCAAGTAGCCCCGCGCGCTCGACGATGATCGTCATATTGGAGTTAAACCTAGCACAATCGTGGCTCAATTCGTCATATGCCCTTTGCAAAAAGGACGAATATATCGAAACAATCGGGTGGATATCGCTTAAGGCGAGCCCTCCTGCTAGGGTTAGGGCGTGCTCTTCCTGAATGCCTACGTCGATGGCCCTATCCTTATAGCGGGTATAGGGTCCTTCTAGTCCCGCTCCCCTAAGCATCGCCGGGACGATTAGGAAGGTGTTGGGGTTATTCTCCATGATCTTGGCCGTATAGTCGGAGAAGAAATGGGAGAAGGATACGGAGCCCGGATGGACGTTTTTCGGGGCCCCGGTCTCTAGGTCGAAGGGGGTGACGCCATGCCAATAGCCGGTGGCGTCCTTTTCCGCGTATTTATAGCCCTTACCTTTGGTAGTGCTTACGTGCACAACGACGGATTTGGTCGAGTTCTTCGCCTTTTTGAAAGCCTTTTCCATTGCGTGGATGTCGTGTCCGTCGACCACGCCGATATAGGTGAATCCGAGGTTATCGAAGATATTCATCTGAAGCAGATGCCTCTTAATCCAGTTCTTGGTGGCCAAAGACCAATTGTAGAGGGTCGTTCCGCCCTTGGTTTTCCTTAAAAGGCTTACGTAGCCGCGCTTGAACTTGTTATAGGCCTTGCCCGTGGAGAGTTTGCGGAAGACCTTGCTTAGCCCTCCGTTGGCCGCGGAGATGGCCATGTCGTTGTCGTTGAGGATTATGATGACCTTGGTTTTTCTGCCGATTAGGTCGTTTAATCCTTCGAAGGCCAAGCCGTTAGCTATGCTAGAATCGCCAATAAGAGCGATTACTTCGTACTTTTCTCCCTTTAGATCCCTTGCAAGGGCATAGCCTTCTGCAATGGAAATGGAGGTTGAGGAATGACCACCGCTATATTGGTCGTAGGGGCTTTCCTCTGATTCTGGGAAGCCTTTTGGATAATCCGGTTCGTTAAGATGTTCGAGGCTACGTCCGGTAAGCAGCTTATGCGCATAGCATTGATGGCCGACATCAAAGATGAGTTTGTCCTTTGGCAAGTCGAAACTGCGGTGGATTGCCACCGTTAGCTCCACATCGCCGAGATTGCTGGAAAGATGGCCGCCGTACGTCGATATTTGTTTAAGGATTTCCTTCCTCAAACCATCGCAAAGGGCCTCCAACTCCTTCTTATTCAAATCTTTAAGAAATGAGGGGTCTTTGATGGAATTTATGTCGATTTCCCTGATTTTATCGGACATATTCAATACTAGTAAACTACTAATTTTATACTAGATTACTCCTTATCGCTTGTTTCGCCCGTCAATTCCTCCATTTTGGTTTGCGCGGACTTAAGTTCTTCGGTCAGTTCCTTTTGGATCTTGATGCCTTCTTCGAATAGGGCAAGCGCTTCTTCTAGGGGCAGGGTGTGGGTCTCGACCTTGGTCACGATTTCGTTTAGCCTCGCTAACCTTTCCTCGAAGCTTTGCTTGTTCTCTTGCTTTTCTTCCATGGTGTCTGCTCCTTTGCCTATTCTCTATTCTCTTTCTTGGCCGTGATCTTGGACTCGATTATACCATCTTTAAGATGAGTGATTATCTCCTCGCCTTCTTTGGCGTCTTTGATCGAGGCGATCACCTTGCCGGATTTATTCTGCGATATGCTATATCCGCGCTTTAACGCGCCTTCGGGCGAAAGGCCCTTGAGGCGATTGGACAAAGAGTCCAGCTGGTTCTTCTTTGCCATTAGTATCGACTGGTACTCGCCGATAAGGATCCTTTTGGTGTGTTCCAAGGATTCGATCCTTTGCTCATAAACGGCCCCAGGACGCAAAAAGAACGGACGGGAGGATAAAGAGGCGACTTTCTCCCTCTTTTGCCTTAAAAGGGCTGAAAATGCCATTAGAAGCCTATCTCCTGTATCGTCTAAGGCCATGATGACCTCGTTTTGGTCGGGCGTGGCCAAAACCGCGGCGGCGGTTGGGGTCGAAACCCTTCTATCGGCGACTAGGTCGATTAGGGTCGTGTCGATTTCGTGTCCCACCGCGCTAATGACGGGGATTTCGCAAGAGGCGACCGCCCTGACCAATGTTTCGTCATTAAAGGCGCCCAGGTCTTCGCTGCTTCCGCCTCCGCGCCCGATAATCAATACGTCTAAGTTACTATTTTCCGCTAACTTCAATGCGCGGAGCAGGTCTTTCGGGGCTTCCTTGCCTTGGACGAGGCTAGGCATGCAGACAATGGTCGATAAGGGCCACCTTAGGGAGGCATTATGTAGGATATCCTTCATCCCAGCGCTACTTTTGCCGGCGATGACGCCGATGCGGTTGGGGAATGGGGGGATCTTCCTTTTCCGGCTTTCGTCGAATAGCCCCTCTTCCTTTAACTTGGCCGCTAGGGCCCTAAGTTTGGCGAGTTCTTCCCCTTCGCCTTCTTTTTCCATATAGACGGCGCTAAAGCGATACCCGCCCTGGGGAGGATAGACGGTCAAAGAGCCGATCACGACGACCTTATCCCCGTTTTGGGGATTGAACTTGAGGTTATAGGCATAGCTTTGCCACATCAAGGAAGGCAAAACGCTTTTATCGTCTTTCAAGGTGAAATAGCAATGCCCTGAGGGGTAGCGTTTGAAATTGGAAATCTCCCCGCTTACGCGGATGGAATGGAATTCCGGGGCCCCTTCTAGAAATACCTTGATGCGGGTATTGAGCTCGGTGACGGTAAGGATCTCTTCTTTTGCCATCCCCTACTTCCCCTTGCTTAGTTCGTTCCTTCTTCGGAAGGGTTCTCTTTTCGGACCAATATGTTGTCTAGGATGGCGTTGACGAACTTATAGTCGTTGGCCTCGCAGTATTTCTTGGCGAGCTTGACGGCGATGTTGATGACGACCCTTTTGTCGACGTCTTCCTCGACATAGAAGAAATGGGAGAAGGCGAGCAAAAGGATGGCCCTTTCGATGCGGACGAGCCTATCGAAGGTCCAACTGCGCATATGGGCGTTGAATATATTCACGGCCAAGCCATAGTGCTTAACCGTCATGATCACGGTGCTTTTGATGAAGGGATCGACGTCCTCATAGGGACAATCGCAAAGCGAGGAAAGGATTCCTTCCACGTCCACGGATAGTTTCATATCGATGTAGTGGAGGACATCGTAGATGGCGGTCATCGCCACTTCTTGGGTCTCGTTTCTCGAGAGCGTGCTGGCCATTTCCTGGCTAGAAAGATCAATCGGCATGTGTTTTTACCTGGTGTTTGCGCATTTCTGCGGGGATAGTCTACCACATCCCCCGTTTTTCTTATACAGGCGCTTTCGTTGCGCGAAAAGAAAATGCGCCTTGGCTTTGGCGCATCCTTTTTTCCTTATTGTCCCTTCTTCTCTTCCCTAAGCGCCTTAGTGGCCTTTGCATAATAGATGATCATGAAGGCGAATAGGACGAGGAAGAGGGTATGGACGACGATCGAGAGGATATAGACGGCGACGTCCGCCCCTTCTAGATGGGTGATGAAATAGGCGATGAGCACGCCCAAATCGGCGGTATATAGCGTCGTGGCGCCGATGACGGCGAATAGCTTTCCTTTCGCGGCCAATACGGTCGCCCCGAAATAGCAAGCGAGGATCAAAAAGGAGGGAACGAGGGTCAAGGGGACCATGTTCATCCCCGTGAATAGGTCTAGAAAAAACCTTGTCACGCCCAAAGAGAAATATAGGTGGAAGCTATTGCTGATACATCCGATGACCACGGCGAAAAAGTCGAGGCAAAAGGGGATCAGTATATAGATGCATAGCTTTTGGTAGCTACGGAGATAGCGTTCGCTTCTTTCCCGAAGCGCGTTCTTGGGGGAGGACATTTCTTAGCTTACGCCGACGACACGGATCTTGACTTCGACTGGCAATGTATCGAGCATCAGCGTCATGGTGTCGGAGATTTCCTTTTGGATTTTCGAGCAGATGTCGGCGATAGGCTGGTCCTTTGGCGCGGTGACGTCGACCGAAATGACGGCCACACCGAGCTTGGAGAAGCTGACCCTGGCGGGGTTTACGACCTGAAAGCTATTCTGCTTCTTCGCCAAACTGGCGCCGGCGCGGGTCACGCAATAGTCGGTGATGGTGAGCACGGCCTGACGGGAAATGCCCATTTCGCCGAGTTTGGAATAGTTGTTGATCGGTAGGTATATGGCTGTGTTCATGCTGTTACCGCCTTTCTGCCAAGGTTTATTTTACTTCTTAAAGACGTATTCCTCAATCTCCCTAGCGACCTTTTCGGGGGTGAAGCCATAGTCGGCGAGCACTTCCTTGGCCTTGCCGCTTGCGCCGAAGGTATCGACGCCGATGTTTTTCCTGGCGTAGCGACCCCAGCCGAAGGTGGAACCGCATTCCAGGGATATGCAGTGGCAATGCTTGCAAGAGAGGACGCTTTCCTTGTAGGACTCCTCCTGCCTTTCGAATACCTCGAAGCTAAGCATCGAGATGACTTTGATGGAAATGCCCTTTTCCGAAAGTAGCTTAGCGGCATCGATGGCGAGTTTGACCTCGCTTCCGCTAGCGAAAAGCTCATAGTCGGCGTCATCTTCGCCATAGACCTTATAGGCGCCTTTTAGGGCGAGGTCTTCGCTGCTGCTTTCAAGTAGGGGCAAGCCTTGCCTAGACAAGACGATCGCCGTCGGGGTCTTTTTGGAGGAAAGGGCGATCCTATAGGCGGCCTTGACTTCGTTGGCGTCGGCGGGACGGCAGACGTTGACGTTGGGGGTCGCGCGAAGCATCGCGAGCTGCTCGATCGGCTGATGGGTTGGGCCATCTTCGCCGACGGCGAGGGAATCGTGGGTGAATAGATAGATCGCGGGAAGCTCCTCTAGCGCGGCCATGCGGATCGCGGGCTTCATGTAGTCGGCGAAGACGAAGAAGCAAGCGCAATAGGGCAAAACGCCGCCATGGAGCAACATGCCGTTTACGACGCAGGCCATGGCGAATTCCCTGATGCCGAAGCGGATGTCCCGGCCAGAGGGGTTTTCTTTGGAAAACGCGGTGATGCCCGGGACGTTGGTGTTGGTGCTTCCGGCCACGTCGGCGCTACCGCCCATCATGAAGGGGATCGCGGGGACAAGGAGCTTGAGCATCTCGCCGCTAGTGACCCTGCTGGCCTTGGCGTAATCGGAAGGATATTCGGGAAGAGAAGGCATATAGGGCCCGACGTTGCGGCTAAACGCATCGAGGAACCTCTTATATTCCTCCTTGTGCTCCTTCTTATAGGCTTCGACGACCCTTTCGTATTCCTCGTGGGCCTTTTTGCCGCGGGAGGCGAACTTCTCCTTGAAGTAATCGTAGGCTTCCTGGGGGATCTCAAAGGGCGGATAGGCATAGCCATAGCTTGCCTTGGCATAGGCCCCGTCTTCCTCTCCTAGAGGAGCCCCGTGGGTTTTGGATAGGCCCTCGTTTTTGCTGCCCTTGCCGATTTTGGTATGGACGATGATGCAGGTGGGATAGACTTTGCTTTCCTTCGCCGAGGCGATGGCCTGGGAGATGGCTTCGACGTTTTCCCCGTCCTCCACCTCAAGCACGTTCCATTCGGAGGCTAGGAAGCGGAGTTTGACGTTTTCGCTTAGCGAATCCGAGGTCGGCCCGTCTAGGGTGGACTGGTTCTCGTCATAGAACAATATGAGTTTGTTGAGGCGGTGGTGTCCCGCAAGGGAGATCGCCTCCTGGGAGATGCCTTCCTCAAGGCAGCCGTCGCCGCAAAGGCAATAGGTATAGTGGTCGATGAGTTTGTCCCCGTCTATGTAATTGGCGGCGACGCTTCTTTCGGCCATGGCTACGCCAACGGCCTGGGCGATGCCCTGTCCCAAGGGACCGCCAGAGGCATCCACGCCCGCGGTGACCCCGATTTCTGGGTGACCTGGGGTGCGGCTATGGAGCTGTCTGAATTGCTTTAGGTCGTCCAAGCTGACGTCATAGCCCGCGAAATGGAGATAGGTATAGAGCAAGGCGGATGCGTGGCCGCTAGAATAGACGAGCCTATCGCGGTTGACCCAGTTAGGATCGCTGGGATCGGCCTTGAGGTGGTCGCGGTAAAGCGCGAGCATGATGGGCGCGGCGTCTAGCGCCATGCCTGGGTGGCCTGAGTTGGCTTTGTTGATGATGTCGATGATGGTGGCCCTGATCGCACCAAGAACGAGCTTTTCACGCTCTTTGATTTCCTTTACCTTCTCCATTCTCTCCCCTTTCGTTTTTTAGAAAATTTAGTAGATAATTGGTTGTTTTATGGTTTTTGCTATCCTTAAGGATAGGAGTGGAGTTACTTCTCCTCTTCCTCCTTGACCATGATGGCGAGGTCCTCGAGCTGTTTCGGATCGACGACGCGCGGCGCTTTGCTTAGTGGGTCGGCGGCGTTTAGATTCTTCGGGAAGGCGATGACGTCGCGGATATTCTCGGTCCCTGTAAGGATCATGCAAAGCCTTTCCAAACCGAAGGCGAGTCCGCCATGTGGGGGCGCGCCATAGGAGAAGGCATCGATGAACCAGCCAAATTTCTCGGCCACTTGTTCTTCGCTTAGGCCTAGGAGGCGGAATATCTTCCATTGGATATCGTGGTCATAGATACGGAGGGTTCCGCCGCCGGCTTCATAGCCGTTGATGACGATATCGTAGGCATAGGCGAGGACCCTTTCGGGATCGCTATCCAAATAGGGTAGGTCTTCGTCTTTTGGACGGGTGAAGGGATGGTGTTCCGCGGTATAGCGGTCCTCCCCTTCGACTTTGTCGAACATCGGGAAGTCCACGACCCAGAGCAAGTCATAGGTGTTGGGTTTGATGAGGCCAAGGCGATTGGCGAAGAATAGACGTAGCGCGCCTAATGCGGTATCGATGTGCCGCCTAGAATCGCTTGCGGCGAATAATAGCAAGTCGCCTTCTTTGAGCGATAGGCCGTTAACAAGCCTAGAAGCATGCTCTTCATCGAGGAATTTGGCGAAGCTGCCTCCTAGGCCGTCCTTTTCGACTTTAATCGACAGGACGCCCTTTAATCCGAATTTACGCATTTCCATCGTAACTTCGTCTAGGACCTTCCTAGAGAAGGAAGGAGCCTCTCCTTCTATTACGATGCCCTTGATGAAGGGATTGCCTTCGAAGCCGTTGAATTCGACCCCTTCCATATAGGAAGAGAGGTCGCGGAGCAACAAGCCGAACCTGGTGTCTGGCTTATCGCTACCATAATTGTCCATGGCATCCCAGAATTTCATCCTGGGAAGCGGGGTGACGATATCGACTCCCGCCACTTCTTTGAAGATCCTCTTGAGGAAGCCTTCCATCAAGGTGAGGATCTCCTCTTGGTCGAGGAAGCTCATCTCGAGGTCGAGCTGGGTGAATTCGGGTTGCCTATCGGCGCGTAGGTCCTCGTCGCGGAAGCATCTTGCGACCTGGTAATACCTTTCGGTGCCGGCGCACATAAGAAGCTGCTTCCATAGCTGCGGGCTTTGGGGCAAGGCGTAGAAGGCGCCATGGCGAAGCCTGGAGGGGACTAGGTATTCCTTCGCCCCTTCGGGGGATGAAAGGTTAAGAATCGGGGTCTCGATCTCCAAAAAGCCGTTTTCATCGAAATATTCGCGGAAGATCTTGCAGACCTTCGCCCTGGCTTTTAGCTTGTTGAGCATGCAGGGACGGCGGAGGTCGAGATAGCGTAAGGCAAGGCGGGTATCCTCTAAGGCATCGGTTTTGTCGGCGATGATAAAAGGCGGGTTCTTGGCTTTGTTAAGGACTTCCATTTCCTCCAAAACGATTTCGACTTCGCCCGTAGCCAAAGCGGGGTTTGGCTTATCCTTTAGCCTGACGGTACCGACGACTTTGACGACATATTCGCTTCTAATGTCGGGGAAATCGTCTGGATGGTCGGTGAAAACCTGGACGATGCCGGTGCTATCGCGCAAATCGAAGAACAACAAAGAGCCTAGGTTCCTTCTTGTGGCAACCCAGCCCGCGAGGGTGACTTTCTGCCCCGCATGTTCCTTCCTTAATAGTCCATTGTAGATACTTCTTTTCATGGTCTTATTACCTTCTTTGCTTATTGTTATAGGCGATTAGTCGTCTTTTTTGCCGTCTTTGTGGTGATGGCAGTGATAATCTTTCTCTTCCTCGTGGTGGTGGCAGCAATGGTGTTCCCCTTCGCCTTCCTCCTCATCATGGTGGTGGCAGCAATGGTGTTCCCCTTCGCCTTCCTCCTCATCATGATGGTGGCAGCAATGGTGTTCGCCCTCTTCCCCTTCGTGGTTATGGCAGCAGCAATGGTGCTCCTCCTCTTCCTCATGCTCGTCTAGGATCATGGAGAGGGTTTCGTCTAGGGTCTCGATATTGGCTTCGACCTGCTCTTCGGTGGCGAGGTTTTTGACCTGGACCACGCCATTATTGATTTCGTCTTCCCCAAAGATGATGGCGACCTTGGCCTTTTTGCGGTTGGCTTTCTTGAACATCGAGCCCAATTTGGTCTTGGCGTAAGGCACTTCCACCGTATACCCAAGGCCGCGGATCTGCTCGGCCAAAACGAAGGCGTGTTCGATATAATCCTCGGTTAGGGGCATCATATAGATGTCCAGAGTCTCGGCGACGCCCTCCAGGAGGTTATTGTCGCGCATAAGCGAATATAGCCTCTCCACGCCAAAGGCGAATCCAACGCCGCTATCGCATTCGACCCTGCCGCCGAAGTTGGCGAGTAGGCCATCGTAGTGTCCGCCACCCATGATCGCGCCATAATCGGCGCCGGTGGGGCTGGAGGCGTGGACCTCGAAGACGATGTGGCCATAGTAGTCGAGTCCCCTGACGAGGGTGTCGTCTATTTCGTAGTCGACCCCTTCCTGGCTGAGGATCGATAGGGTCTTATAGAACCTTTCCTCGGCCTCTTTGGTGAGGAAGTCCTTCATCCTGGGCGCGCCTTCGACGAGCTTTTGGTCTTCCTTTACCTTGCAATCCAATATGCGTAGGGGGTTGAGCTCGTAGCGGTTTTTGCAGTCGTCGCACATTTCCTCTAGATGCGGCTTGAAGTATTGCTTCAACGCCTCTTTATAGGCATCGCGGCTTGCTTTGTCGCCTAGGGTATTGACCTTGACCTTAACGCCGCGGAAGCCTAGATAAGAAAGCGTGCGCATCGCTAAGGCGATCGTTTCGGCGTCTAGCCAAGGGGAATCCTGGCCAACGCATTCGACGCCGGCTTGGATGAATTGGCGGTATCTGCCAAGTTGCGGCCTCTCATAACGGAATACGGGTCCGCTATAGAATAGCTTTAGGGGGACGTCCCCGGTGGCGAGCAACTTCTTCTCGACGATGCATCTAGCGACGCCCGCGGTCAGCTCCGGACGGAGGGTGATCGACCTTTCGCCCTTATCGAGGAAGGTATACATCTCCTTCCTTACGACGTCGCTGCCTTCGCCGGTGGAACGCAAAAAGCATTCGGTATGCTCCATGATCGGGGTTTCGATGGGTTGGTAGCCATATAGGCCAGCCACCGCCCTAAAGACGTTTTGGATATAGGTATAGGCAGAGGATTCCTCCGCGATCATGTCGTGGGTGCCTTTGACGGCGATGATGTTGTTTGCCATTTCTTCTTGTTTACCTCTAGATATATTTTCGAGGCATTGTCTACTTTCAATGCGCGAAAATTATAGGACCCATAAGGTCCTAAAGCAATGAGACCACCTTGAAAAGGGACGATATTTACCGAAATTGGGTCAATGCGTGACCCTAGTGACGCTATAGACGCCTTTTAGACCAAGCAAATCGGCGAAGCAATCCTGGAGGATCTTCGCGTCAGTGACTAAGGCCGTCAAGGTGACGGAGCATTCCTGCGTCTCGTGGTAGCTATGGGCGGAGAGGTCGCTTACGCCTACCCCTTTTGCGGATAGGGTTTGCAGGATTTCCGCGAGTAGGTTCGGCCTATCGCTAGAATAGATTTCTATGTCGACCGGATAATTGGATAGACCGAGGTCCTCCTTCCAATAAGCGTCGATCAGACGCCTATTTTCGGCGATGATGTTGGGACAAGTCACCCTATGGACGGTGATGCCTTTGCCCCTGGTGACGTAGCCGACGATGCTATCTCCGGGAATCGGGCAGCAGCATTTGCCGAGGGTGACGGCCATGCCGCTATCCATGCCGGGTATCCTAACGGGGTATTTGGTGTCGCTGATCGCGCTTTTGGTGCGCTTGACCGCCTTTTCCAAATCGAAGGCGGATTTCCTTTTTATCTTCAGGAAGTCCAAAACCGCCGAAGGGGTTGGGTTTTTGCCATATACAAGCAAATAGAGGTCATCGATGGAATTGCAGTGGAATTCGCTTTTCAGGTTGGTGATGTTGTTCTCCAATATCCTAACGGCCTCTTCTTCCAAGATATCGGCGTTACGGAAGGAATCCATCAAGGACGCTTTCCCGCTTTGCGTCCTCTCTTCCGTTAGCGACTCCTCCTCTTTCCTTTGCAGTGCCTTCTTGATGTGGCTTCTTGCGCTACTGGTCTTGGCGATTTCAAGCCAGGAGGAATTGGGGGAGGCGTTTTTCGAGGTGCGGATTTCGCATACGTCGCCTGTTTTCAAAACGGTGTTCAAGGGCACGCCGATGCCATTTACTATCGCCCCCGTTGCGCTATCGCCAACCCTGGTATGGATTTTATAGGCGAAGTCCAAAGTGGTGGAGCCGGTAGGCAAGTCGATGACTTTGCCAAGCGGGGTGAAGACATAGACGTTTGCCCCGAAGATATCGTGGGTAAGTCCCTGCATGTATTCCTTCGCGCCGACATCGGATTCGCCGCTCATCGCGACGAAATCGCGGAACCAGTGGAGCTGGTTTTCGATTTCCTTCTGCTCGGCTTTGGCGGAATAGTTGGAGTTTTCCTTATACTTCCAGTGCGCGGCGACGCCGGTCTCGGCGATCCTGTCCATTTCCTCGGTGCGGATTTGGACCTCATAGGTTTGCGAGTCGCCGGCGAGGACGCTGGTGTGGATGGATTGGTACATGTTCGGCTTGGGGGTCGCGATATAGTCTTTGAACCTATCTTGGATCGGGGCGAACATCGAATGGATGATACCTAGGATCTCATAGCAATTGATGACGGTCTCGGTGATGATGCGGATGGCGAGGACGTCATAGATCTGTTCGAATTCATAGTCTTTGCGGTACATCTTCTTATAGATCGAATATACCGATTTGACGCGGCTTTCTAGCCTAAAGGGGATCTTTTGCTCATACAGGGTGTCGGCCACCTTCTTCTTGAATTGCTCAAGGCTTTTCTCGGTGTTGACGCACTTTTGCTCGACGAGCTTTTCGATGCGGTTATATTTGGAGGGTTCAAGGTATTTTAAGGAGATGTCCTCAAGCTCGCTTTGGATGTTATATAGGCCTAGCCTATGGGCGATGGGGGTGAAGACCTCCAAAGTCTCCTTGGAAAGCGCCTTTTGCCTTTCTGGGGACAAGGAGGCGAGGGTGCGCATGTTGTGGAGCCTATCGGCGAGTTTGACGATGATGACGCGGACGTCCTTGGCCATGCCTAGGAAGATTTTGCGGTGGTCTTCCGCCTCGAAGTCCTCCTCGGTCTTATGGCTAAGCTTCATGCGCTGGATCTTGGTGAGGGAGTCTACGATTCCCTGGACCTCCTCGCCGAATTTCTGCCCGATTTCCTCGATGGTGACGTCGGTATCCTCGACTACGTCGTGGAGGAGGGCGCTGGCAAGGGTGGCTGGCCCGCTTTGTAGCTCGGCGCAGATATAGGCCACTTCAAGCGGGTGGACGATATAGGCTTCGCCGCTTTTGCGGAATTGGCCTTCGTGCTTTTCCTTGGCGAGGGTATAGGCGTCATGGATGAGCTGCCTGCTTTTTACGTCTTGGATATAGGGGAAAAACAGGGCCTTGAAGTCCTCATAGCTATGGACCACGTTGCCGAAGCTATCGGTAGGCGTGGCGTTATCCTTTTTCTCTACTTCCATCGTAATTTCCCTTATCTATATTTATATAGTGCGTGTTTTTCCTCTTAGTCTTCGTCTTTGGCGAGTTCGCAGGTGAATTCGAAGGTCCTTCTCTCCCTGAACTCGTTGATCCCAAAGGTGCCTTTGATATCGAAACTCGGAGCCGATATCGCGTCTTTGCCGAAACGGAACGACTTTAGGCATACCTTGGTGAGGTTGGCCAAAGCCTTAAAGGGCCTTTCTTCCTTTATTATCCTCAATCCCGCTAGGGGCACGTTTCTAATAAGGAAGACCGGTTCCCTATGGCCTTCGCCAAAGGGGCCGAATTTGCGGATTTCCTTATAGGTATCCATATTGGCCTCTTCTAGAAGAAGTTCGATCGGCTGCTCCTTCTTCTTGACGAATGGATGCGCCTTGGCCCATTCCTCCATGATGGAATGGACCTTCATGAAGTCGCCTTCCTTGATGGTGATGCCTCCGGCATAGGCATGCCCCCCGCTTTGGACGGGGATATCGCCTAGCGCCTCGATCAACGAGGGCATCTCCGCGCCTTCCTTGCTTCTAAAGCTGCCGACAAGGCAGCCAGGGTGGGCGCTAGAGGGGGAGAAGACGATCGCGGGGGCGTTCCATTTGTCTAGGACCTTGTTGGCGATAAGCCCATTTAGCCCCTCTGGGTTATCGCTTTTGATGCAATAGCCGGGGGCCTCGGTAAGGTAGAGCTTTTCAAAGCCCGCCTTGATTAGGGCCTTCCTTTCCTCATTGGTCTTGGCCATCCATTCGGCGACCTTAAATTTGTCTTTTGCTTCTAGCGAGGCAAAATAGGGGACGAGGAGATTGACTTCGTTTCCCTCCTTGATGCGGGGGATGCTATTGATCTTGGGGATCACGTCTAGGCCAAGGATCTTCTCGTCGATTAGCTTTTGCGAGGTGAGCATCATGATCTCGGGGAATTCGTGTTGGCGGATTTCCCTAAGCATCAATCCGACGGCGACGCGATTTTGCGCCTTCATCGGCATGATGTCGCTAAGAAGGGACAAAGCCCCTAGCGTAAATAGGTAGGGATCGTTTTTCCCTAGCAGTACGCGTGAGAACAAATAGCATAGGAAGCCAGCGCTGACCGCCGCTTCCCCATATTTTAATAGTTCGTCATGGATAATCGCGTTTGCCGGGGGCAAGGAGGCTGGCAAGTCATGGTGATCGATCACGATGACGTTGATGCTTCTTTCCCTTAAATAGGAGACCTGCTCAAAGCAAGAGACGCCGTTATCGACTAGGATCACTAGGCCAAAGCCCTTCTCGGCGATCCTTTTGGCGTTATCCAAAGTAAGCCCATAGCCATCGTGATAACGGCTTGGGATGAATGTTTTCGCCTCCACGCCCATCAGGGCGAGGGTGCGTTTCATGATCGAGGTGGCCATGATGCCGTCGGTATCGTAGTCGCCATAGATCAAAATATCGTGTTTGGCCGCGATGGAGGCCATCAAAACCTTTTTGGCCTCGATGGCGGCGGCTTCGTTTTCGATTGTCGGGATTAAGGAATAGGAGGGCTCTATGACGAAGGAAGGGTAGTCCTCTTCCCTAAGCCCATAGTGGGTAAGCAATCTGGATTTTAGGCTTTCCATGGGCTTCTCTCCTTTCTAAGCGCTTAGTCGTTGATGCCGATGAAGATACTTTCCTCGGGTTCGGCGCCCTTCTTCTTCATGAGTTGTCCGGCGACCTTCTTCTTCTTTTTCCTTCTGGGCGCGGTGAACTTGATCTTGGAGAATAGCTTCATGAAGAAGTTGCCGACGCTTGCATAGCCAAATAGGAGGATGAGTCCGCCAAGTAAGACACCTAGGAAGGCGCTTGCATAGGGCATGCTGTAATAGCTAGGTCCGAAGCCGAAGAAGACGATGAGGATATAGCTTGCTACCGCAAGTAGGTACAAGACGTTGCCACCGTCGATTTGGAAGCTGCGTTCGAAGTTGTCGCGGTGGAATTCGAAGGTGGACCTTTCCTTTTCCTTGCTCTCCTTCTCTAGTTCCTTGGTGGAATTAAGCAAGAAGATGCCAAGTAGTAAGGTGACGACGGTCGCGGCGATCGCGCCAAGGGAGACCGTTGGGTTCACGGGGATGCGGGTGAGGGCGAAGATGCCAAAGCTTAGGAATCCGGTCGCGGCGGAGACTAGGCCTAGGGCTAAGCCCTTTCCAGGACGGAAGCGGATCATCAAGTAGGCGGTGATGGCGGCAATGGCGACGCCAAGAGAGAGGAACATCTGCCAGACATAGGGCTGGGCGGCGTCGGTTTTGACGGCGTCGAGGGAGACGCGGTAATCGTCGGGTTCGCTGACAAAACGCTCACTGATGACATCGGTTAGCAAATCGGAGACGTTGGTGGCGCTGCTTTCGGCGTAGTTGAGGTTGCCCTCGGCGTCTTTGGTGCCGTCATAGACCTTGAAGGTATAGACGCCGTCTTCATCGCTAAGTTTGGTATTAAGCGAGATCGTGTAATAGAACCAATAGTCCTTGGTGCCGTCGCCGCTATCTTCGGTGGTGTAGACGGTTTTGGGGGTCGCGGATAGCTCGATGTCCTTGACGTAGGTGGAAAGGAGCTTATCGTCGATCTTGATGGTCTCGAGTAGCCTTGGGTTATTGTTGGAGTCATAGCCCTTAAGCTGGGCGACGGAATAGAGCTTTTCGGCGGTGGTGCCAGCTATTTTGCCTTCTTCCTCACTCCTTATGTCGAGTTGGATCAAGGAGGTGGTGGCGCCTAATGTGGTGTCATTGAACGGGGTGCCGTTAGCGACGCCGAAGCCGATGGAGGTGCCGATGCTAGCAAGCAATATGGCGGCGGTCGCAATCAATCCGACTTTGCGGTTTTTCTTGAAATCGGTCTTGTCGAAGGGGCCGAAATAGCTTTGTTTTTCATCCTTTAGGGGATCGGGGATCGCGTCTTTTTTGACGTTATACCATTTGGGGAATGCGCTTTGCGCGGTATCGTCGTTCGCAAGTTCCCACATCAAGAACCTGGTGACGATTAAATTGACGAGGATCGAGACGATGCCGCCGATGGCGAGCATGACGCCTGCTTTGCTGGCGACGACGCCACCGAGGAAATAGACGCAGATGCCGGTGACGGTGGTGATGATGCCGGCGTCTAGGATCGGCCATAAGCTCTTCTTGGCCGCTTCCTGATTGGCCTTTTTGAGGGTTCTGCCCCTATAGAGTTCGACCTTGACGCGGCTTTGCTGATATAGGTATCCGAATAGGGCGACTAGGGCATTGACGCCTAAGGCGATTAGCGCGGCGACGTTGAACTGCGAGCCGAAGGCATAGAAGATGGCGAAGGAGATGAAGCCGGTGCCTAAGGAGGCGACGATGCCAGCAAGGCTGGCGACGCGGTCCATGAAGACTAGGCCAACGACCAGAAGCACGATGGCGACCAAGGTCGCGATGAGGGTCCTAGTAAGGGCGGGGGACATATACCAGTCGCCGAGCTTGACTAGTTGCTCCACGCTTGCGGAGGCCTTTTCGCTATAGAGGTAGCTGACGTGGTATCTAGTGGATGCGGTCGAGGAGGTTTGGTAGGAATAGCTGGAGGCGTTGAACATGTTGAGGTAGAAGTTCGCGGCTTCGTAGGCTTCCGCGCCTTTGTCGCTATTGTATTGGCCATCGCTTCCGATTGCGGCGCTAGGAGGTACTATGCGGAGGGAGAGGGTCTGTTCGTTCTCCTCCTTCTCGGCGTCGGAGTCGGGGACGTATTTGGCCGTGGCGGCGCTTACGGTGCAAAGGACGCGGCTAGCGACATTGGCATCGGTGGCGACGTTGCTATAGAGGTCGGTTTCCTTCCTATTGGCCCAGATGACGAGGTTGCAGGAGGTTGCGGGGCTAGTTTCCTTGCCCTCTTCGTCGGTCTCAGCTTCCTTGGTGTTGTTCTGGCAATAGGTGACGAGTTCGCGGAAGGCGGTTTGATAGGTCTCGCCCTCCTTTAGGGGGATGACGACGGTCGGGAGTTCGACGCCGGTGCCCAAGGTGTAGTTTTCGATCCTGGCCTCCACCCCGTCGATGATGTCGCTGAAGGCATCGAGGTCAGGGTAGTTATCGTGGTCGACTTCGGTCGCGTCTAGATCATAGTCGCCGCCGGAGAAGCAAAGGTAATCCTGGATGTACTTATACTGGGTGTCGGTGTTTCTAGATGTACGGAGGGTGATGGCGATGGTGTCATGGCCAATGACCTTGAGCGAATATTCGCTGCTGCTCCAATTGTCCATCCTCTTCCTCATGGTATCGGCGATGTCGTCGATGATGTAGTTGGAGGAAACGTCCTTGTCCGCTGCGGGGAGGAATTCGCCTTCAACGCCATAGTTCCCGTTGGTGCTCGAGGGGTCTTCCACCGAGGCGCGGAAATACAGGGTCTTCGCATCGCTATAGGCCATGTCGGTGTTTAGCTGCTCGATGATGGGCACGGAAGAGATTCCAATGCCAAGCAGCATCGCCGCCGATAGGATGGAATAAGAGATTAGTCTACGCATATAGTGACTCTCCTTTACGTAAATGTCGGGTGGTCCCGATGATCATGCCGCGCCAATAAAGAAACAGCAGGCGCGCTGACGCGATATAGAATACTCTTTAAGAGTATTGGCTTCAACCCGTGATTTTACTCTCTTTTTAGAGGGCAAAAACGGCGAAAATCGATACACGTCCCCCTTGTTTTTGATAAATATAGGGTTAGGGGGCGGTTAAAATAAAGTTCCCTGGAATGTCTTATGGAGGTGTTTATAGGCCTTTTCGGTGGCGATTCTGCCCCTTGGGGTCTTGTCGATCATGCCTATCATGAGCAGGTATGGCTCATAGACGTCCTCGAGGTTCGTCTCCTCTTCCATGATGGCGCTTGCGATGGTTTCTAACCCCACGGGGCCACCGCGGAAACGGTCGATGATGCAGGATAGATAGCGGATATCGACGTCATCTAGGCCTAGATGGTCTATCTTCAGTTTCTCTAGTGATTCAAGGGTAAGATCGGCTTCGATCCTCTCCTTTTCGAAGACGGTCGCGAAGTCGCGCACGCGCTTATATATACGGTTGGCGATACGCGGGGTACCCCTGCTTCTTTCGGCGATGAGCATCGCGGCGTCCTCGTCTATTGGCATCTTCAAAACCCTGGAGGTCCTCATTACGATTTCCTTTAGTTCGCTTGGGGTATAGAAATCCAGTTTCAAGGAGATGCCAAACCTAGAGCGAAGGGGTGCGCTAAGTCCGCCCGCCCTAGTGGTCGCGCCGACCAAGGTGAAGGGGGGTAGGGGCAGGTTGATGGCCCTACTTGTGCCGTTATTGTTGATGACGACGGAGAGGTTGAAGTCCTCCATTGCCCCGTATAGAACCTCTTCGACGACGCGGGGGAGGCGGTGGATCTCATCGATGAAAAGCACGTCGCCTTCTTGGATTTCGCTTAATATCGCGGCGAGGTCGCCGGTTTTTTCTATGCTTGGCCCATTCACGATTTTGATATCGCCGCCGAGTTCGTTTGCAATGACATAGGCCAAGGTGGTCTTGCCTAAGCCGGGGGCGCCATAAAGAAGGACGTGGTCGAGGGCGTCGTTACGCTTTTTGGCGGCCTTCAAAAAGACGGAGAGGTTCTCCTTCATCTTGGATTGGCCGATATATTCCTTAAGCCTACTTGGGCGTAAGGAAAGGTCCATATCCTTGTCGTCTTGGTTCTTTTTGGCGTCTAATAGTCTACTCATTTACTGTTTTTCCTGATGTTAAGTAGGGCTTTCTTTAGCACTTCGTCGCTACTTAGGCCCGGTTCGGTGATCGGGGTGAGGGCATCGTCGATCTCCTTGGCCTTGAAGCCGAGTTGCTTTAGGGCGAGGCGCACTTCCTCGTGGCTGACCGGGGCGCCCTTATGGTCCATGGGGGCAAGTTTCCCCTTAAGGTCCAAGACGATTTGGGCGGCCGCCTTCGGGCCGATGCCGGGAAGCTTTTTGAGGTAGGAGGTATTCTGGGCCTCGATGGCCTTGAATAGCTCTTCGGGGCTAGCTTTGCCTAGGGCCTGTAGCGCGGTTTTCGGACCGACTCCCTTTACGGAGATAAGCGCTTCGAAGGCGCTTTTTTCGAGTTTGGAGGAAAAGCCCACCAGATAATGCTCATCCTGGGTGATGGCCTCATAGGTATATAGGGTGGCCTCTTCCCCTAGGGCATAGTCCTCGGGATGGGAGACGAGGCATTCGTAGGCGATGTTGCCCAAATCGATCGCGACGCTTTCCTTATCGCGTTCCACTATCTTGCCTTTGAGTGAGTAAATCATGGTGCCTTTTCCTTTGTCTTCCTATTTATTATACCCTACTTTTTGAGTAGTAAAACCACCCTCGAATCCGCGTGCAATCGAACTTTTCTCGATTTGCCGGGTTAAGGGTGGCCCTATTTTATTCGCTATATTCGAAGTCGAAGTCGAGCAAGGAGACGATGTCGCCTTCCTTCGCCCCCTTCTCCTTCAGCGCCTGCTCAACGCCCAGTTTGTCCAAATAGGCGATCAGCGCGGTCACCCCGGCGTCCGTGGAGAGGTTAATGAGGCGGTAATAGGATTCGACCTCTTCCCCCGATATCACGAAATGGTGTTCGCCAGGACGGGAGATGACAAAGGGCTTTTTGCTGGAATCGCTTCTAGCGTCATAGACCTTATAGGCGGCAGTCTCTTCCTCTTTATATAAGGGGAATTCAGGCGTCTTCTGGACGAGTTCGTATACCTTCCTCATAAGAGGGATCACGTTATCCTCGGTCAAGGCGCTTATGCCAATCGATTCAAAGCCAAGCTTCTTGTCGAATTCCGCCTTTCTTTCCTTGGCCCCATCCATATCCATCATGGAGGCGACCACGATTTGGGGACGCTTCTCCAAATCGGCCTTATATAGCTTTAGTTCGTTATTGATGGCCAAATAGGCTTCATAGGGGTCTTTCTCCCCGGACATGGAGACCATATGGACCAAGACGCGGCATCTTTCTATGTGGCGGAGGAAGGCGATGCCTAGACCCTTTCCCTGGCTTGCCCCTTCGATTAGCCCAGGCATATCGGCCAAAACGAAGGATTCGTCGCCCGTTTTGATATCGACCACGCCTAGATTGGGCTCAAGGGTGGTGAAGGGATAGTCGGCCGTCGGTACGCTGGCCTTGGTGACGATATTCAACAAAGTGCTCTTCCCAACGCTAGGGAACCCGATTAGGGCCGCATCAGCAAGGAGCTTGAGTTCTAGGATTAGGCGTTTCCTTTCCCCGGGATGCCCGTTCTGGGCGATTTTGGGAAGCCTATGGCGCGCGGATTTGAAGGAGGCGTTGCCCCTTCCTCCCCTGCCGCCTTTGGCCACGATGGCCTCTTGGCCGTCTTCTTTTAAGTCGGCGATGATTAGTCCGGTCGCCTCTTCCATCACCAAGGTACCGCAGGGTACGTCGAAATATAGGTCTGGCGCCCCTTTTCCCGCCCTAAGGCATTTATCCCCATCTTCGCCATCACTTGCGATCAATGCGCGGCTATGGCGATAGGCAAGGAGAGTATTGACGTTTTTCCTAGCGACCAAGATGATAGATCCACCCTTGCCGCCATTGCCGCCGTCAGGTCCGCCCTTAGGTACGTTTTTCTCGCGGTGGAAGGAGATGGAACCATCCCCGCCCTTGCCAGAGCGCACTTCTATTATGGCTTTGTCTAGAAGCATTCCCCTTTACTCCTTCTTCCCTTTTTTGTTCTCGTCCAAAATATAGCTCTCACGGTGCTTTTTTATGTCCCGGAGATCCCTAGAGAAACTAGCGGAGGCGCTAAAGAAAGGGATGCTGGTATCCTTGTCGTTTTCCCATTTGACGGGAATCGGTTTGATTTTGTAGTGGTTGAGGGTAAGGAAATAGCTATGCTCTACGTCATAGGCGATGCCAGAGAGCCTTTGCCTTTCTACCATTAACAAAGCGACGCTATGCCTAAAGCATTTGAATCCGCACTGCGTATCCCTAATTTCCTTTAGCCCAAAGCGCCTTGCCACCATGTTTTTGCTTATGCGGTGGGCGAGCTTGCGGATGAGGTGGCCATGGTCGGCATCGCTGCCTTCCATGTCCCTATCGGCGACGAAGGCGTCGAATTTGCCTAGGTCAGGATAGATCAGGTCAAAGGCCTTTAGGTCTGTTGCAAGGTCCGCGTCCATCACTAGGTCATAGTCGCCATTAGAGGCCAAGATGCCTTCCTTTACCCCTATGCCTTTCCCAGCGGTGGAAGCTAGAGGCAACACGCGTACGACCGGCCCGATTTCAGAGGCGAGTTTCCTTAATCGCCCATCCTCCTCCCTCTCACTTCCATTGGGGGAGACGATGATCTCATAGGTCAAGGCGGAAAACCCATCAAAATAGGGGATCACCTTGTTTTTGATGTTCTCGATGACTTTGTCCGTCTGGTTTTTTAAGGGGAAGATGATGGATAGTTTCATTCGTTTGTCGCGTTTGCTTCCGCCCCGCTATTATACGCGCAAGGAAGGAAGAATCATAACTTAGTCGTTTTTTCCTCTCCCTACAAGAGACTTTTTCCTTTTGGGGAGAATAATGCCTTCAAGGGAAAAGGCCGCCTAGAGGGCTTCTAGACGGCCAATAAGGGCATTTAGGCTAGTTTATTTGTAGCTAAATACGGTTGCGGTGCCCTTCTTTAGGGTGAAGGTCGCGTTTTTGAAGTCGACGTCGATGGTGTAGGTATTGCCGCCACCCGCGCGGTTAAAGATAAGCTCGGTGTTTTGGCTATTGTTATCGGTGAAGGTACCGGTGATCAAGGCTTTGGGATCAGCGTTCTTTAAGGCGATTGCCTCGGCAAGGATAGCGTAGTCGCTAGTTGAGCTAGCGGCTTGGCTAGTCGCGTCTTTTACTAGGCTAGAGGCATTCACTTCATCCCAGTAGATCGCGCTTTTAGCGCCATTGATACCATAGCCGGTGGTCATGCTGCCATCTCCCACTTCGCCGCCATGGACCCACTTCATGGGCTGACGGTAGGCGAGGTCGGCGTAATCGTCTTCGGCGGTTTCCGCGTTCATTAGGAAGTTGCCGGTCATGCCGAGCTCGTCGCCATAATAGATCCAGGTGACGCCAGGCATGAAGATTTCGGTTAGTTTCACTAACATCGCGTACTTGTTGTATTTAGCGAAGTTGTCGGAGGTGATTTTGCCTTGGGCTTGCAACCCCGTGGAGTTACCAGTGCCTGCGATGCGGTTAACGACGCGTGCGATATCGTGGTTGGAGGTAAAGCAACCTGGTAAGGCGTCATCGCCCCTCCAAGTCGAATAGTCGGCATAGACATCGGGCGCGTTCCAGGTCTTCTTTAGACCGGAGACGTTATATTCTTTGCCAGTCACACCGGTGAACTTGCTACTTCCTCTCATCCAGCCAGAAGCATAGCCGCCCACGCTAGAGGTGCCGCTACCCATCGCGGCCATCGAGGTGAGGTTAAAGTAGGTATAGAAGTCGAACATCGAGTCGAAGGCTTCGTAATAGGGCCCGACCTGATAGGCGTTGCCATCGAAGTTCTCGCCGACGAAGAAGACGTTCGGATACTTTTTCTTCACCGCGTAATTGAGTTCTTTATAGAAGTTGAGGTTCTTGGTGAGGTCGCTAGAATAGTTGACCCCTTCCGCGTTGACGTCGGTGATGACGGTATCTCCGCTTGCGACGTCGCATTCATCGGTCATATAGATATGCTTAACGGCGTCTAGACGGAAGCCCTCAACGCCTTTTTCGCACCAGAACAAGCTCATTTCCTCGACGGCGTCACGGGTTGCCTGGTAGGAATAGTTCAGTTCGGGCATGCCACTACCGAATTTCGCGTAATAGCTATAGACGTGGTCGCCATAGGGATACCAGCAGTTGGCGATCGTGGCGGTTGGGTCATTTACGTTATTGGCCCATTGGTAATAGCCGCGGTAATCGGGATCGAGCTGGCCGGATTTGATGAACCACCTATTGGCGGTGGAGGTATGGTTGAGGACGAGGTCCATCACGATCTTGATGCCCTTCTTCTTGGCCTCCGCGATCAGCTCTTCGTAATCGGCCATCGCGGTGGCGTCGGTGACCACTCCGCCATTGGCTTTGCCAGATGTGGAAACGGTGGAGCCGAACTTCGGGTCGACCGCGGTATAGTCGGTGATGTCATAGCCATGGTAGCTATCCGATTTCTGGATCGGGGTAAGCCATAAGGCGCCCACGCCCAAATCGGCGAGGTAATCGAGCTTCTGCGTGATGCCATAGATGTCGCCGAAGCCATCGCCATCGCTATCGGCGAAGCTCGCGACCATGATCTGGTAGCCCGCGCCGATATTCTTCCAGCTTGGGGCGGTCTTCATGATCTCCTTGTCATTCCAATTGGCGTTATCGTATTTATCGTCGCCTTTGGTGACGTTAGTGCCATCGTCATTGGCGAAGGGATCGGTCTTCTTCGCCAAAGGCTTCACGGTCCAATCCTGGGCGCTATCCTGGACGCAGAAGACGTGGTAGGCGGTGCCTCCGCCATTGATGGAAACCGCGGCATCGGCTAGAGGAATATAGATATTGCCGCCATCGTTGCTCCAGAATTCGGCTTCTGGGTCTTGGCGCGTCGCCTTCTTGACGATTTGGATGCCGACCTGGGTGTCGAGTTTGCCTTCCTCATCATAATAGCTGACTTCGCTTCCTCCGACGGTCTTTTTGACGTTATCCCAGCCACCATCGTAGGTTTTGGTCATATCGATGTCGCAAACGCCACCGCCAAAGGTATCGACTTCGCTAGAGAAATCGAAGTTATAGCCTTCGGCTTCGTGTGGCCTATAGGGCCAACTCCAGATGTCCCATTCGGCATAATCGTCGGCGCTATTGGCCCAGCGGTAATAATGGACATAGAGGTGGCCGTCTTTGGAAGAGCTCTTTAACCCTTCCATATAGGCGTCGATTTCCTCTTCGGTATGCTCTTCGGCCTCATATTGCTTCCAAACCGCGTATAAGACCTTGTTTTTGCCTTCGATTGTATAGGTTTGGTCTAAGGTATAGTAAGAGGAGGAATCGCCCATTTTGGTCGATTTGTTATAGGTTTCGCTCCAGCCAAGGAGAGAGAAGCCGCTTCTAGCGAGTTCTTCCATTTCGATCGTCTCGCCCCTATAGCCCCTAGAGTAGCTAAGCTCTGCCCCGGAGTAGCAGGGATTGAAGACGACGGTCCACCAAGCCTGGTGGCCTTCGGCGATCGCCATTTCGTTATAGGCTCCGCCTAAGGCGGCCGCGCTGGCGATGATGGCGCAAGTGGCGAGTAATCCTAATGCAGGGATGAATTTCTGTTTCTTCATTTCTCTTTCCTCCCTTATTCCTTGGCAAGCCAGACAAGCTTATCTTTATTTAGATAAAGGGTGAAGCTGCCGGTTGTATCGATAACGACGTTATTGTTATCGCTAGTATCGGTATGCCAGCCACTTTGTCCGCTAGCGGCGCTAGTATTGCCGCCATACCAATCGCTGATGGTAGAGCCATCGCTGCTTTTTACGACTTTGAATTTATCGCCCTTAGTAAGGCTTAAGCCGGTTAAAACGCCTAGATTATTGCCGCTAGGATCTTCTTGGAGGCGGTAATTCGCATCGGGTTTCCAGGAAGGCGAGGTGAAACTGCCTGCTAGATAATAGTCGACGTAGGTGACGTCACTTTCACTAGAAGAAGCTTCGCTACTACTAGAAGTCGCGGGGGAACTGCCTTCCTTCCAACCTGCGTAAAGATCTAAGGGGGCGAATACCTTTAAGTTAAAGTCATATGGGGTCACGCAGACCTCATCCCAATACCAATTGAGGAAGGTATAGCCTTCTCTAGTTGGGTCGGTGGGACGAGTTGCTTTGGTGGCGTAATTCAATGTTTGGCTAGCCACTTCGCTCCCACCGTTACTATGGAAGGTGACGGTAAGCGTTTCATAGTAGTCTCCGCTAACCTCGGTGCTAGTTGTGGCGCTAGCTGAGGAATCGGCAGCCGAGCTAGTGTCGCTTTGACTAGGCGAACACGCGCAGGAAGCGAGAAGGGTGGCGATCGTTAGAACCGCCACAAAGTTGAGATTTTTCATGATCCTTTGTTTCCTTTCTTCTAGTAAATGTCGAAAAAATCGAATCGTTTAGGGGCTAGGTCATTCTCTTTCGTTACGAATAAAGAATATCCTAACCCCTCCCCGAACCATTTTCGGGGAGGGGGATGAATCAATGATTCAACGGATTGGTTCGCCTACTTATTCAGCGGTGAAAAGGCGGACGAGGTTGGAGGTCGTTAGGCCAACATAGTAGCTGCCCGCGACTAAAACTTTGACGTTTTTGTCATTATCGTCGGTGACGGTCCAGTTGGATTCGTTCTCGGTTGCCCAATTGGCGTCGCCGCTATACCAGGTATAGCTGCCACTTCCTTCGATGCCAAAGATGACTTTGACCATGTTGTTCACTTCAAAGGCGATGGTTTCTTTGGTGACGTAGCTATAGGTTCTGGCTAGGTCGCCGGTGGCCTCTACCATCTTAACGGCGCCGTCGGTGCCCCAGCTGCAGCTGCCATAGGAGCCGGTGACGAAATAGTTTTCGGTGGGCTTTTGTTCGCCGGAAGATTTGTCTAGGACTAAGGAAGCAACCTTGGCTTCATCGGTGATGGTGAGATAGACGCTATAGGTGCCCTTGTCGTTCGCGACGAGGTTTGCGCCACTGGCGTCGCCATACCAGTCATCGTTGCCAATGGTGCTGCCATCGGCGCTATAGACGACCTTTATCGAATCGTTCCAGGATAGGCTTAGGCCATGGAAGACGGCACTATAGGCGGATTCGTCGTCGGATTCGGGAGCCCACATCTGGTGTCCTTCGGTGATGCCCCAACCAGTGACGCTACCAACAACGTAATAGTCGACGTAGGTATGGGATTCTTCGCTTGACGCATCATCTGTGACAGAGGCGACTTCATCGCTGGTGTCATCGGCAACGGAAGTGGCTTCGGTTGTGGCGGCTTCTGTTGTGGCGGCTTCGGTTGTGGCGGCTGCGGAAGAGCTCGCTGCACTGCTGGAACCGCCGCCGCAGGAAGCGAGGAGCATTGCTGCAGATAGCAATGCGACTTTAAGTAGATTGTTCATTTTCTTTTCTTTTCTCCTTTTTCTACTTGTTTTATTGTTTATCCCTCTTTACGAGCGGGTAGAACAAACGTTTTTATCCCCCCTTAAAATCGAATCTTATGCCATATAGCAAAGCATAAGCTCGAAGTCGCGTGCGCCCATGGTGGTGGTGCACTCGCATTCTTGGCCGACTTCGTGGTAGTCGTTGCTGGAATAGGCGATCTTGATGGTGCATTTGCCTACGGCGATGTTGTTGATTGGGATATCGTTATAGGTCTCGGTGCCTTCTCTTCCAGAAAGGACGACGTAGTAGTTACGGCTTTCCTTGTCGTTTCTATAGTAGGCCGCGATGATTGGGTCGGTCGGGTTTTGCCCGTCGGCGACGGTGCCCCACATGCTGGCTTTGCCGCTAGTGATCTCGGATTTACTCTTGCCAAATAAGGAACCCATCATGGATTTACGAAGCGACAAGGCTTCCTTAACCTTGCTATAGCCATAGGTATTCTCGGCAAGAAGAGCATAGTTGAAGCCATTGACCTTATCGCCATATTTATAGGAGTTACGGACTAACCATTGCCCGTTATTTAAGGCAATGCCATCGCCTTCAATCCAGGTATCGACATGGCCGTCATCATGGGTATAGGAACCTTGCTTATAGGACTCTACCAGTTCTTCAAACATCTCATCGTCTTCGCTCATGATTTTATAGCGGAAGAATTCGTCTCCGCCTTGGATGAAGCCCATGCCCTGCGAGAGGAAATTGGCCGCCAAAGTAGCAACCGCGCCCATTTTGGCGTGTTTGGCTACTTCATCGTCTAGGTTATAGGCATCCTTGCCATCTTGGCGAAGGGTGTAGTTAAGCTGGTCGAATAAGGTGTAGTTATCATGGCAAGAAACGTAGTTGACCGTTTGGGCGGGATCGTTTTTGCCATAGTCGCTAGAGAAGGGATTCCAGCCCATGAAGGCGGCGTCTGCCTTACGTTTGATATCGGAGTTCATGTAATCGATGCCGGTATTCATAAAGCCATAGCTTGGGGTGACGTTGGCGTAGGTCGTATCGCCTTTTAAGCCATCGCGTCCGCCGTTATTGAAGGCGCCGACCGCACCTTTGCCGTTATCCTTTAGTTCGCTATAGACTTCGTTTAGCTTGACTCCGCTTGTGCTCCAAGGCTCGCCATAGACGACGATTTCTGGATCAATTCCATAAAGCGCGTCCTTGACCATGCGCATCGCCTTATAGTCTAGTGCGCCCATTAGGTCATAGCGGAAGCCCTTGACGCCATATTCCTTGGCCCACCAAGAGACGGTGTCGACCATGAAATTGGCCATCATCACGCGGCTACTAGCGGTAGTATTGCCACAACCCGTATGGTCGATAAGGAAACCTTCGTCGTCATATTGGAAATAATATCCTGGGACGACGTGGTTAAGGGGATTGCTAGTAACGCTGGCGACGTGGTTATAGACGACGTCCATAATGACGCGTAAGCCATTATCCGCGCAGTCCTTTATCAGCTGCTTATATTCCTTTACCCTGACTTCTGGGCGATAGGGATCGGTGGAATAGCTTCCTTCTGGGACGGCGTATAGCTGCGGGTTATAACCCCAGTTGAACGCGGGTTCGAAGTGGGTTTCCACGCCATTGATGGTCTTATCGTAGGTACGTTCGTCGTTATCTTGGTCGAAGACCGGTAAAAGCTGAACCGCTTCCACGCCGAAATCAAGGATATGGTCAAAACCGGTTTTGACGCCTTGATAGGTCGTGCCTTTTTCGGTAAACGCACCATAGGTGCCCTTTTGGCTAGTGCCGTTCCAGGTCTCGTGGCTAGTCAAGTCACGGACATGGACTTCATAGACGCTAAGCTTGTTAGGCGAAGATAAAGTAGGAAGATTTTCAAAGCTTTCTTCGAAGTTTTCGGGATCTGTGGTATCGAAGTCCAAGATCGCCGCGCGTTTAGAATTGGCGCCGCTAGCATGGGCATAGGGATCAACGACATCGGTATAGCTGCCATCTCTATATAGCCTATAGATATAGCCATAACCCGCGAGGTCCTTATCCTTATAGGTACCTCCCCAAACGCCTTGTCCTAAATCTTCTAGATCGATTTTGGCCACTACTTCGTCATTGGAATAATGGTAGGTATCGCTATAGCGGTTGATGGTACGTGGGGTTGGGGATTTATAGACGACCGCTTGGACCCTAGCGGTAGTGGGTGCCCAGACCTTGAAGGTCGTGGATTTGTCTTCCCCGTTATATTCGCATCCTAAATCATGTCCGGAATAGGTATATTTCTCGATAAAGCCCTTGGTATCGAATAGAGGACGCATATTAAGGAATTTAGTCCTAACCTTACCGATATTGTCGCTAAAGGCGCCGGTGATCATATATGTCTTATGGGGATCGAATTCAGATTCGCCTAGTGATTCCAAAGTAAAGGATTGCTCGATCTTAGGATTATCAAGCGTTACCTTAAGGTAATCATGGCGGTGCTTATACCTTTCCTCATCGCTATAGTCATAGAAGGTCTTATCGAAGACATAGACGTTAACGAATACGGGGGAGGCAGTCGCGGTATAGCTTAAGGTCTTTAAATCGCTAGAGATCTCTAGACTAGAGAACTTATTGCCTAAGGCTTCCTTCATGTCGGTATAGACTTCCACGCTTCCCCCAGGACCTTCGCAGCAATACGCGGTAGCCATCGTCCCTCCTTCGATAGGAAGGAACTCGAATTCGCTTAAAGTGACCGTGGTATCGGTAGATTGCCCAGTCCAAGTCGCCTTGGGACGGATGATGAAATAGATCGTCTCGTCGCAATACCCGACAAAGGGGTCTTCGTCGAGTTTGACGTCGATATAGGCGAAGTTCTCGTCTAGGTTGCCATCCCAGTTATAGAGGATGCCGTTTAAGCCATCCGCCCAAAGGTAGATTGCCAAATCGCTTTGGGTATTGGCGTCATTATGGTAGGCGATCCTTAGTGTCCTATTGCCGGAGACCGGGGTATCGCCAGAGGATTCGCTTTCGCTGCCACTAGAGACCGGGGAGCTAGTGACGACAGGCGCCTCGCTGCTAGTCTCCTCAGGAGAAAGCGAGGTCTGTTCCTCAAGGCTGGTGATGACTTCGTTTGAGGAGCTCGTGGTTTGCTTGCCTCCGCAAGAGGAAAGAAGCATCGCGGCGGATAGAAGCAATAACTTTGTACTGGCTTTCGACATGGCAGCCCTCCTTTTTAAATGGAACGTATAGGGATAAACCCTATCTACTATTTCCCAAAAACGGAACCTTCATACACGAAAATACTATGAAAGCCCTTTCATAGCGTTAATTATAAACGTCCTCTTTCCTTAATGAAAGGGGTTTCAAATGATTGGGTTTTCACGAAATTGATTTTCCTTTTCATTCGATTAAAACGGATGAGTGCTCTATTTTTGGCAAGAGAAATGCGAGGAAAAAGGAAAAGAAAATGTTTTCGTCAATCTACTTAGAATTACGGTGTGTTACGGATACGTTTTGGCCATACGGGTATTCGAAGGAAGTTTTCCTATGATCCGGTCTTGTGACATCTTCTTCCAAAATAGGAAAGCTCGAAAAGGGGACGAATTAGTCAAAACGGTTCAAAAGAATCTATAAAAACCCAATATAAAAGCCCCGAAAAATCGGGGCTAGTAGGCTAGTTTATTAAAGCTTAGTTCTCTTTCCTTTTCGCAAAGACAAACGCCGCGCTAATAGCCAAAACCGCAACGATGCCGATTGTTGCGACAATCACAATGTTCGCCGAATGGTTGTCTACGGTGGTGCTGATGTTGTAGCTGGCCTGCGCGCTTAGGGAAGCGAAGTCTTCCACTCCTCTGGAGTTGACTAAATAGATATACCTATCCTTTGCTTCGGAGATAACGCTTGCGTAGCCTTCGCTATAGGTGGTGCTAGCTCCTTTGAAGGCCGTTTGTAGGCTTTCTCCCAAGGCGGTATATTCTGACTTTAGGGCGCCCCAGTTGGTGGTATAGCAAACCCCATCGGAAATCGTGTTGGCCAATAGATGATCGCAGAAATTCTGCAAGGCGGTTTCTTCGGTTCCGATATATCCGCTAACCCAGGTGCCCCAGCCATCGATCGTAAGATAGACGGTGACTTCGCCACCGACCTTCAATTTGAAGGCGGAAGTGATGTTATTGGAATATAAAGTGTTGGGATGTAGCGTTCCGGCATTGGCATCTATGCCATAGGTAACCGAAACGGTATCGCCTTTCGAAGCAGTGAATGTGGCTTTCTTTTCAGCCGCCGTGTGATAGAGCATCAAAGAGGATTGTCCACCCACTGAAATCGTATAGTAGTCGGTGTATGCAAAGACTTCTCCTCCGCTAGTGCCAGGAGTTGCCGGTAGGTAGATTGCGTTTGTTGTCCGGGTGGCGGTAATGGCGTCCGTACGGTTCCAACCGTCGGTTGGCAATGCGGGGATATCCCCTCCATAGCGGCAAACCTGAACGGTAGTATAGGTTTCCGTGAAAGTGTCGGGAAGCGTGTATGCGTAGATACCAGAAACATCGTTGGCAGTACCAACCGCGACTTTGTACTCGTCCAAATTGACTTGTGTGCTCCATTTTGGGGTTACACCTTGGCCTGCGAAATATATGGCATATTTGGCGCTATCGACATCCCAGGTGTTTTTCGCTTCGAGGAAGATCGTATCGCCGGCGGTATAGCCGGCCTGAGCCCTGAAGTTATGATCGCCGTCGGCCTTTACTTCTGCGACGTGGTTTCCGCCGAAGGCGAATCCGGCTCCGACGAGTCCGAATAAAGCGATGGCGGGAATACCGAGTTTAAGTGCTTTGTTCTTCATGAATAATTGCTCCTTTTCTAATTAAAAATCAAAACAACATCCTTAAATTGATATGTGGGCGTTTGGATGTCACTTTTATTACAAAGAAAACACCAAAGTCCTTATTATCATCTAAAATTATACATTTCTTTTTGTCGATGTCAATTTTTCGACGAATTTCAAAAACAAAGAATTCATCGGTACTTTTTAGACTGTTATAAACGGAATTTCCAAAATATTTGTAAGCGCTTCCAACTTTTTTCATAAATTTTCTTATACGGGATCGCCACAGTGAGAATTCCAAATAGATTGGAAACAAAAGGGAACCAGGCCATTCCGAATTGGCTTAGACGTAACAAAAGCCCCTCCTATCTCTAGAAGGGACTTTGAGGATTATGGGTCTTATCGCTTCTCTATATTTATACATAAGAAGGATATGGTTGGTTATAGGGTTCTTCTACGAAGGAGGAAGAATCCGCCTGCGGCGACTATGGAGGAGACAGCTATTACCGATGCCGCGATGGTCATCGTGGTTGTGCTATCTTCGCTCATATTAGTTGTGAGCCTCGCACTGCTTACGCCAGAAAGGCTAGCCATGGTTTCCCATTTGTCTTTTGCGTTGGTAGTGCCAGATCTAGTTACGGAGTTTCCTGCCATTTTTGAATAGTCTCCACCGTATGTATCATAATCCGTTTTAATATAATCGTTAATCTCGACGCTTTCTAAATTAGCAACCTCAGATCTGCTCATCGAATCATAGAAAACAGTTTCCAAAGTGCTATAAGCCCCATATCCATTAACACTGTCACTGGAACACGTATTGATTAGTTCAAGGGCCTTTCCGAATAATGCTGCAGAAACATTGCCTTCCGGAGCAGCCGCCAATAAATCCACGGTCGTTCCGCCTGTATTGTTGAGGTCATAGACGTGATTAACCGACCCGCCACTTGCGCAATTGCCTGTCTCATTCCACTTTTCCGTGTTGGTGCTATTGTATCTTAGAAATTTAACGCCTGTGATATCGGATTCGACTTCAATTCTATAATAGGTATATGAACCAACAGTAACTACGTAATCAGCAGTGGCTTCATGATAGTTTTTGTTGCATCCTCCCCATACGCCTGCTCTTGTTGTTGCGCTATTTCCGGTCCAATTGCTATCGTCTGATACAGCCCAAATATACTGGTGAGGAGTCACGTTAACCGCAGCGTTCCATAAATAAGAAACATCGCCATAATTACTAAGACCGGACGCGATTAGAGATAACTTATAAACGCCACCAACAGTAACTGTTCCGTTTCCTTCGTCTCCGGCTCCAAAATAAGTCGTTCCCAATTTTTCACTATTGTAAGATATCCAATGGACGTTTCCGGTTCCGATTGCTTCAATGGAATAAGCTTTAAAAGTATCGCCCGTGTATAACTTGATATATAGCTCATATGCATCGGCACTCGCATTATATGTGAACTTTCTGTTTGAGTCGTCGGTATTCCAACAATCTATACCATTAAAGTTTCCTTGAAGATAAATGTTATAGGAACCAACATCCGTTGCCTTAACTTCATCCACCGCAACATTGGTCTCATTGGCTAAAGCAATGCCAACACCGATACCGGCGGCGAGAGAC
Organism: Bacilli bacterium; assembly: GCA_024687185.1. Taxonomy (GTDB): domain Bacteria; phylum Bacillota_I; class Bacilli_A; order RFN20; family CAG-826; genus Alloenteromonas. The sequence goes on from JAILEX010000072.1 coordinate 42,827, forward strand.
ATGGAGATTACGCCTGCTGCTAAGATCTTGTTTAGTTTCATGTTGCTAACCCGGTTATATATAGCCTTATAACCCAATTGTCCTTTCCTTCTTCATTTATATAGTTTCGTGGCTATAGGTGTAAAAAACATATAGGGATTGGGCCAAAACCCTTTGCTTAGGAATAGGGTATGTGGCCTATATGCGGTTAACATAAAAATATGTAACGCGCATTCGAAACTATTCATAGTTTATCTCTTGCGCTAGCCATGTCAATTTATTTTTGAAAAATTTATGAAAAATCATGAAAGTACAAATCATTGGTTGTTTGAAAGCGCTTCGATTAATGAAATTTTCAATAAAATGAAAAAAATACGGATTATCGGGTTTTTTATACGATTTTGTTAATAGACGATAGCTTAGGCTTTCTCTTCCTACTTCCTTTGCATCAAAAAGGCCCCTTCCGTTTTGGAAAGGGCCGATTTGGGATAGTAGGGAATCTATATTAGATGGCCATCTCGGTTTCGGGATCGAAGAACTTGACCTTGTTGAGGGCCATGGCGAGTTTGACCTTATCGCCGATCTTGATCTCGTCTTCCGCGGGGAATTTGGCGACCAAGTCGATGCCGCCGAATTCGCTATGGAGATAGTATTCGGAGCCAAGAAGCTCTGCGACCTTGATCTCGACTTCCTGGACGGAGCCTGGGAATTTCTTCGCGGTTTCCCCCGTTGCGGCGTGGATATCCTCAGGACGGATGCCTAGGACTAGCTTTTCGGGCAACTCCTTGCCGGCGATGACTTCCTTCGGGAGTTCGATGGTCTCGCCGCTAGAGAAGGTGACCTTGCCGTCTTTGTAATCGACTTTGAAGAAGTTCATGGCGGGGCTGCCGATGAAACCGGCGACGAAAAGGTTCGCGGGGTTGTTATAGATTTCCTTCGGGGAGCCGATCTGCTGGACTTTGCCAGCCTTCATGACGACGATGCGGCTAGCCATCGTCATAGCTTCGGTCTGGTCGTGGGTGACATAGATCGTGGTGGCGTTAAGTTGCTCATGTAACCTAACGATTTCACTTCTCATCTGGACACGTAACTTGGCGTCTAGGTTAGAAAGAGGTTCGTCCATTAGGAATACCTTCGCGTAGCGGACGATCGAACGTCCTAAGGCGACACGCTGACGCTGACCACCGGATAGGGCTTTGGGCTTCCTATCTAGGTATTCTTCGATTTGAAGGATCCTCGCGGCCTCATGGACACGCTTATCGATCTCGGCCTTGGGGAGGTGGCGGATCTTAAGTCCGAACGCCATGTTGTCATAGACCGACATATGGGGATAAAGGGCGTAGGACTGGAAGACCATGGCGATGTCACGGTCCTTGGGTGGCTTGTCGTTGCAAAGCTCGCCGTCGATATAGAGTTCGCCACGGGTGATGTCTTCTAGACCCGCGACCATACGTAGGGTGGTGGACTTACCACATCCGGAGGGACCGACGAAGACGATGAACTCGTGCTTCTTGATCTCGAGGTTGAAATCGAAGACGGCCTGGACGTTGTTGTCATAGACCTTATCGATGTGACGAAGGGATACGAATCCCCTTTCTTGTTCTTCTGCCATTGCTAATGGTCTCCTTTTAGATTTGATAAACCTTTATGCAACCAAATAATTCCGAATTCCTTGCTCTAAACTCCTGGTAGGCGGGAAATCGGTAAGTGGCTGCTGGTTTGTATACCTAAATTATAAGCGCTTACATTCGCACTTCAACCTTATTTTTATTTGTTTTTCTACGCATTGGGAAAGCAAAGAAAAAGACGCCTCCAGGATTAGGAAGCGTCTAGATAGGACGGTTTATCTCCTAGGGGCCTTATCGATAAGGACCTGCCTACTTTCCTTTATATCCTCTTCCTTAATAGTAAAGGGAAGCTCATCGAAGCCATGGGCGATTGGTAAAGACAAGATCCAGGAATGGAAGGCTTCCCTTACCTCTTCTAGAGTTGGGTTATCTATCCCAAAAACCACTTTCCCCATCGCTAGAAGCTTATCCTTATAAACATCCCCGTTAAGGCGGATCTGCTCTTCCATTAGCAAAGCGATGCCCTGGCCATGGGCTAGGGAAGGATAACGCGCGGAAAGAAGGTGCTCCGCCGCGTGGATTGGCATGGATTTAGTTTTGCCATAGCTAGTGATTCCGTTATGGGCGAGGCTTCCGCATATCATCATCGCGCGCCTTGCTTCGATGGAATTCGGTTTGCTTAATACTTCCTTAGATACTTTTACGATCGAGGATAAAATGCCTAGGGCAAGGTCGTCGCAAGGCTCTAAGTCATGGCTTGGGGAAAGTAGCCTTTCGAAGCTATGGGAGAACATATCGGCGAGCCCTATGCCGACTTGGTATGGGGGCACGGTCAATGTGAGGCGAGGGTCCATAAGCGAGAAATAGGGATAGTTCGTTACCGAATTGAAACCGAGTTTGAAGTCGGTGGACCTATCGCTAATAACGCAGGAATCGCTCATCTCGCTGCCGCTGGCGGCAAGAGTCAATATGGTTACGACCGGAAGCGCCTTTTCGGGTTTGGCGACATGCTTATTGAAGTCTAGGGGGTCACCATCATAGTAATAGCCGTGGGCCGCGCATTTGGAGGCATCGAGAACGCTTCCTCCTCCTGCGGCGAGGATGCAATCTGGCTTTTCTTCCTTTAGCTCTTTTACTATTTTCCTAACGTCAGAGATATCAGGATTGGCCTCGATGCCGCCATATTCCCTATAGGAGACCTCATAACGGAGCAAGGAGGATACGATTTTATCGTAGGTGCCATTATTTTTTAATGACTTCCCTCCCATGACCAAATAGACGTTGGCAAAGCCATGTTCCCTGAGGAGTTCCCCGATCCTAGATACGCCATCCTCCTCGAAGTAGATGTGCGTGGGGCAAACGAATTCAAATTTTTCCATGGCTATAATCTAAACTCGTTTCGCTTAAATTCAAGGAAAACGAGGCAGTTCTACTAGTTTCCCTATAATCCTTCGGCTTATTGAAACGCTTATGCGCGCGCGTATAATAATGATATGCTCAAAAAGAAGATCGTCCTCGCGGGGATCTGGCCCCGTATTGCCGCACACGCAATCGATTTGGCTGGGATTTTGACTCTTGCCGTCCCCTTATATTTTGCCGCGGTCTTACCGAATTGCTATTCGTTAGAGAAGGTAAAGGAAAACAATGAGGTGGTCTTCCAGGCCCAATTAGCAAGCGAATTATATAAGCAATATACCGATGAGCTTTCTGGTACCCTATATTACAATAACGCGGTCAATTCGATCTCTACCTTAACCACTTCTACGATCGTCTTAGGCGGTACGGCCACCAAAGTCCATATCCTCGATGCTTTGCATAACTATTATACGATCCATCGCGAAACCTATTTCGATGATAAGGTCAATCTAACTACCGAAGTATTCGCCTCTTCTATCCTTGCGGTAGGCTCTTCCACTAGTAACATCGCTTCCTTTTATATCCCTGAAAACGAAGTCCATTACGCGGTTACGCTTATTGACTCCAATAATGCGACCATAACGCTAGAATACGTGAAAAAGGCATTTGAAAACGCGGTCGATGAACTTAATAGCTGCGAGTTAATCAAGTCGCGCCAAGACGAGAATAATGCTTCTCAGCTTTTTGCGTTATGGATGCTTGCCCCAACCGTAGCCGCCGCGGCGTTCCTATTTACTGGCTTAATCCCCTTATTTATGCCTTATGGCAAAACCCTAGGGAAACTAGCGATGCATCTAATCGTATTAAATGGCTCAGGATATGAGATAAAGAAATGGCAGCTTATCCCTAGAAGTATCGCCTATATCGCTTTGGAGCTAGTTGGAGGCGTTTTATCCTTTGGGGCTACTTTCCTTATCTCCTATACGATGACGATGTTCATGAAGAAACACCGTTCCTTCCATGACTTCATCGCCTATACGGTGGTCGCGGACGAAAGGCGTAGCTTCTGGTTTAGGGATAGGTTAGACGAACTCGAATGGAAGGAGGCCCATAAGGATGAAGAAGAAAAATCCTTCCTCGGAGAGGAATAAGCTAGAAAAAGACGATAAGAAAAGGGGTATTGTCCATTCGCAGCCCGATAATCTCCGTAGCTGCATCTCTTTCTTTATCAACTATTCCTTTATCTGGGCTTTGACTCTTCTTTTATTCTATGCGGTTGCTTATCCTCTTAGAGAAAATAACGCCGCTTACCGCGCTAATTACGATTTTTATAAAACCACTAGAGATACCTATTCCTTGTGGCTAAAAACCGAAAATAGCAACGAAGAATTAATCAAGGCGATGCAGGATTATTATTTCGTCCATTTTACCGATACCATCAAGGAAAAATTCAATGAGGCGAATGAGACCGACTTTACCATCGAGCATATCTATAATATCCAGATGTATTCTCTTCCTATGAACCCTACCCCTAGCGATTACCAAACCGATTATTTTAGCTACGTCCTAAAAGAAGATGGATCGGTCAATCCTGATGTCGTGGGCTATGCTAGAGTCGATGATTTAAATAGCCGCGGCTTAACCGCACTTCATGATACGATTTATTCTTCCTATCAGGTCTTAGAGGTCCGCACCAGGGAATTTATCCCTAAGTATAAGGAAAGTATCGATATTCATTTCCTTTCCTTAGGTCTAAGCCATATCGCCCCGTTTGCTTTAGCGATGCTAATTAATTACATCGTCTTGCCGCTAATATTTGGCCATGGCGCGGGGTTAGGGGAAAAGATCACCAAGCAAGGTTACGCCAACAAAGGAAATGGCTATAGCGCTTCTTTCTTTAAGCTTCCTTTAAAAATGTTAATCCTAGCGGCACCCGCAAGTATCGGTGTTTTCTATTTTAACCCCTTCTACGTCGTTTTATTCCTCGTCTTCCCCTACTTCCTCGATTTGCTCTACCGCGCCTTTTCTAGCGGCCATTATAGCGTCGCGGATAAATTCGTCTTCTTACGTCTAGTGGACCTAGATTATGAAAAGCTATATAAAAACGAGGCGGAGCTCCTACAAGACGGGGAGACCGTCCTCATGGGTTATAGCGAGGAGTATACCTCTACTTTATCTAACGTTGAGACAATGAGCTTCGAAGACCGCGGGGATGGCGCCCACTAAAGCCCGAAATAGCCATGTATCCCTAGGTTCATTAGGCAGATGACTAATAACCCTAGACCAAATACCGCGATTGCGATAATCACATAAAGAACCGACCACTTCGGTTCTTTTTTGATTTTGCCATCACTTGCTTTCCTTGCTTCTTCTTCCTTTTTTACTTCCTTTTCAAGGCGCTCTATCTCCTTGTCTTGGGAGGTCTTTTTGTATTTGGAAGGATCAGAGATGCGTGGCATGGCGATATTATAACTCTACTTCCTTACAAATAGAAAAGGCTGAGGGTGACCTCAGCCCAAATATAGGTTAGAAGGCGATATTAGCTATTGGCGATGACAACGAATTCGTAAGGTCTTAGGGTGAGCTTGTTGCCACTAGTGGAGGCTTCGCCATAATTGGTGAAGGCAACCCTTCCATTTAGATCGACGGTCGCATCATCGAGATCTAAGCCATTACGGGCATAGACGGTATAGTTACCATAGGTGTAGGTGATGACGTTATTGTCGTTAAGTGCTTCCACGCTTAGCGCGGAGGCGCCGGTCTCATCTTGCTGCAAAGCTCCGTTACCGACTTTATGCGCGATTAGGTTCTTATAGAAGCTATAGACGTCTTGGTTTTCCATTAGAAGAGCATAGTCGAAGGCATTTTCCTCGTAGCTTGCGTTATAGGAGTTACCATCCTTGGTGCCATCTTCCTTGGTCTTGGTGCGGAGGAATTCCTCGCCGCCTAGCATGAAGCTAGTGCCGCTAGAAAGAAGGGCTAAGCCATTGGCAAGAGTTGGGCCATAATGGAGCAAATCGCTAGGTGCGGTCGTGGTTTTGCCACCGTCTTTGCTATAACCGACGGTCATCCTGTCAAAGAGGGTGTAGTTATCATGGCAAGAGGCATATTGGACCGCTTTATTGGGATCTTTGCTCTTGGTGGCGGTGCCGTTACTTGTCCAGCCCTTAATGCCATTGACGATCGCCTTGGCATCGGCCGCGGCGACCTTATCGGTGCCACTGACCATTGCCCAGCCATGGGCGCTAGTAGGATTGAGGCCGCCTTTGATTAGGGCGTCCCTCATTAGATCGTTAAACGCGCCATAGCCTTCATATTTGGAAATGCTATCTTGGACGGCACCATCGGTAAGCGGAGTAGATCCGCCAGTCCAAGGCTCGCCATAGATCGTGAAGTTATCAAATGTCGCTTCCTTCACCGCGGCGGTTAGCGTATTCATGGTGGTTAGATCATGTAGACCCATTAAATCGAAGCGGAAGCCGCCTAGTTTATATTCGGTGGCCCAGAATTTTGCGCTATCGATCATGAATTTGCGGAACATGTAGTTCTCGCT
>JAILEX010000034.1 GCA_024687185.1 Bacilli bacterium
ATTATGACGGAAAGGGTAATGGTCCCGGTCATAGAGAATTCGGAATTGATATAGCCGCAACTATCGTCTTGGCGTTTCTTCATCTGAACGACTTCCACGTCGAATTTGCTGGAATTACGCTGAATGAGGTCACCATGGAAACGAAGGGTTTCGTTGTTTTTGGAGGTAACGTTAAAGGAATAATCGTATAAATACGCGCTACCAGTGGTCGTGTCTAGGCAAGAGGCATCGATCGTCCAGGCACCAACTGTAGCATCGACGCTAGAATCCGATGTGGCGGAGCTAGACGAGGAGGAACTTTCCTCGCTTTTTTCTTCGGATGTGGTGGATGTAACGCTGGAGGCGGTGCTAGTTACTTCCGCGGATTTGGATGCTTCTTGGCTAGAAGAAGCGCCACTTCCGCCTCCGCAAGAGGCGAGCAACATCGCCGATAATACCAATAGAATCTTTTTCATAATAGTCTTCCTTTTCTTCTTAATTCACCGCGTCGCCCTTTTTCTCGCTAGCAGAGGGTTCTTCCTTCGCTTTCCTTCTAGGAAGCAAGGGGAGGGGGCTAACGACCTTGCGATAGTTCGCATAGGTCGGACGGTGCGACATCATTCTTTTTTCGATCATGGGGATTGAGTAGGCGGAGAACAAAACGATTAGGCCAATCGTGAAGAAGAGGGTCCACCAAATGGAGGGAACGGAGACCAAAAGGATATTTGCCATGGCCCAGAAGGAGATCTCGCCTAGGTAATTGGGGTGGCGGGAATAACGCCATAAACCCTCTTCGCAGGTAGCATCCTCGACATGGGGCTTCTTCCTATACCATTTAAGCTGCAAGTCGGCGAACATCTCGATCAACACGGCGCCAATCGCGGTAAGGGCGTAGGCGATAGAGATAACCGTAGTCAAAACGGGATTTGATTCAAATAGAGCCGGGGTCTCCATTAGGAAGACGATTAGGGGAATGCTTAACCCATATACCAATAGGGTGGGCATCATATGGATCCCAAGGAGATTGACGGGCTGGAAGAATTTTCCCGTCTTTTCCCTTAGATCCTTATATCTCCAATCGACATAATCAAACCCAGAGAAGGTCGTGCCGAAATGGATGGTAAGGCGGCAGGTATAGAAGGTCAATGCGGCAAGCGGGATGAGCATGATGGGATGGAAAACGCGTTCGTTGGCCAAGATGATCACCACCAAAAGGAGGGTTTGGACCGACCAATAGGGGTCATAGACCGAACTGGTCTTCTTGATCAAACCGATCACGTAGATCACAACCGTTGCGATCACATTGATTATTAATGCATTAAGCAAATAATGAACGCCTAGGGTTTTAAAGCCCATATAGACCAAGCTCATTAACCCAAAGGTGATTAGATAATAGGCGCTGAGTTCCATCATCGCCAAGGCGCGGTTTAGTTTCTTTTCTCCTGCGTCGACTGCCATTGTTATTTCCCCCTCAATAGGAATCCGTATCGATTATCCTCGTCTATGGTCAAAATCACATCAAAATATTCTTCAAAGCGCTTCGCTTCTTCCTTAGCGGACAATATGTCCCTATATAAGTCATGGTTCATATTGGCATGATGGCTATTGAGCCTATCCTTCCCCAAATCATGGACCACCAGGACCAAACCACCTTTTTTGATTAGGCGATGGAACTGCTCCTTCAATGCGTCCACATCCTGGAAATGGGGGAAGGCATCGAACATGAGTAGCTTATCGAATTCGCCGTCTACCTTAAGGAAGTCGACGTTTTGGAATTCGACCAAATCGTTGCCTTCATAGTCCTTCTTGGCGAGTTCGATCATCTTTTCGCTTAGGTCGATCCCCAATACCTTGGTCTTGGTGTGTCTGGCGATATGGCCGGTCATGATGCCTTTGCCGCAAGCGATATCGAGTACACGCTCCCCCTCTTTTAGCTCTAGGGGAGACAAAATCGCATCGGCTTCCTCTACCGATTTCTCGTTCCTATCGACCCAAGAAGGGGCGAGGGAAGAGAAATAGCGTTCCATCGTGGAATTGAAGTTCAAATACCTCTTGGATAGGTAATCGATGAAGGCATTGACCTCGATGTCGCTTCCCGTGACTTTCCTTAACCAAACTCTAGGAGGCAAGCAATCATAACGGAAATCGTTTTGGGCGAACCATTCCCTAATGGGGACCAAATCGCCTTTTAATAGCAATTCGTCCATGGGCAGCTCATCTTCCATCCTCTCAAAGATCATCGCGCCGTAGATATTGCCTAGGGCGTAGCTAGGGAAATAGCCGAATAGCCCGCTGGCCCAGTGGATATCCTGAAGGATGCCCATGGAGAAGGAAGGCACGTCCACCCCTAGGTATTCCTTATATTTCTTATTCCAGACCTTTGGCGCGTCCATTGGTTTTAAGGTGCCGTTAATCAGTTCCTTTTCGATCTCGTAGCGGATAATGATATGGAGACAATAGGTGAATTCGTCGCTTTCCGTCCTAATCAAAGAGGGTTCGACCACCCTTACCATCCTGACGAAATCGTCTTCGCTAACGTCTAGATGGAGGTATTTGTCGTTATAGTCGCGGTAAAAGCCCTTTAGGAAGGGTTCGCTTCTTCCAAGGATATTCTCATAGAACCTGCTATGGGTCTCGCAGATGGCGCTAGAGGCTAGCATCTCGCTATAGTCTTCATATTGCTCATCGCCAAACCATTGGAACTCTATCGCGTGTCCCGCCTCGTGGATCACCGAATATAGGTTATCCCTAAAATCGTCGCTTAGGTTGGTCGTGATCCTCGCGTCGTTTTTGGATAAGGAATCGGAGAAAGGATGCATCGTTTCCCTTAAAGCGCCCCTATCTAGGTCATAGCCGATGCGGTTAAGGACATCGATGGACATCTTCCTTTGCAAGTCCTTGTCCATCGGGGCGACTTTGGGAATTTCGTGCTCGGCTTGGATCCTAAGCACCTCCGGCAGTTTCTTGACCAAGAATTCCTTAAGGGGATTGAAGATGGAATCGATGATTTCCGAGTTATTGCCCCTTTCGTATTGGTTTAGCAAAACGTCATACAGGGTCTTTTCGCCCTTTTGTCTGACCTTCGCCATCTCCCTGGTGGCCTCGATGGCCTTTTCCCAATAGGGAAGGAAGGAGGCGAAATCGTTATTCTCCTTGGCGCTTCTCCACATCTCGTCGCATTTATGGATGTCCTTTTGCCAAGCGGAATAGGTTTTGATGTCGACCTTATCGAAGAAGCTCACTTCCTCATATAGGTTATCGACCACCGCCCTTTGCCTGAAGTTGAGGGAAGGGTCGTCGTTGGCGAGTCTGATGGCCTCGACGAACTCCTTGTTCTGCATTAGCTCGGCCGATTCCTCGACGTAAGTGAGCATCAAGTCGTTTTCGTCTTCGATCGACTTCCTGGGGCAGGTGGTGGAAATATCGTAATTCAAAATGGAAATAAGGTAGTTGAGCGACCTTCTCTTCCTAAGGAAGGGTTTCAATCTTTCAAATGCTTCGGACATGGCGGTTCTCCCAATATGCTTCGGGGTTTATTTTACCTTAGTATCCTTTTTTTACCTAGAGCGAATCCTAGTGGAAAAACCGTTCAAATAAGCGAAAGAAAAAGCCCGAATTCCAAGAATTTAATCCAGGTTTTGCGGGCTTAGGGTTAGAATTTATAGGTTTTAAGCTGCTTCACCAATGGGGTGATGGTCTTCTTCACGACACCTTCTTCGAAGGGGTCTTTCATGCCATCTTTCCTCACCAAAGTCCTAAAGGGATATTTACCACCCATCTTGCATAGCTTCAGATATTTCCTCCAGGCAAGGGCGTGGTTCTTCCTATCGAGGTTGAAGAATTGGAAGGCCATGACCTGGGCGAGGGTGTAGTCGATATAGTAGAAGGGCGATTCGAAGATATGGGCCTGGGTGAGCCAGCGACGGCCCTTTTTCATATATTCGCATTCGCCATAGCAAGCGACCTTGTAGGGTGTGTACTTCATTTCGATCTCATGCCACTTGGCATCCCTTTCATCGGGGGTCGCGTTCGGGTTTTCGTAGGCGAAATGCTGGAACTCGTCCACGCTTACCCCATAGGGGAGGAAGGCAATGGATTCGAATAGATGCTGATAGCGGTACTTCTCCGCGTTATCGAAGAATAGTTCCATATAGGGCTCGGCGATGAATTCCATCGACATCGAGTGGATCTCGCAGCTTTCCATCGTGGGCATCCTGTATTCGGGGATCGCGATCTTCCTGGACATGCAATATTGGAAGCTATGCCCGAATTCGTGGGTCAAGACGTCGACGTCCCCGGCGGTGCCATTGAAATTAGAGAAGATAAAGGGCACCTGATAGGTGGGGAACTCGGTCATATAGCCACCGGTTTGCTTTCCAGCCCTCGCCTCTAGGTCGAGGAGGTGATGGTCGGCCATGAAGTTGAACCAATAGCTCGTCTCCTCGCTTAATTTGCCATACATCTCCCTGGCGCGGTTGACCTTTTCCTCGGTAGTTCCCTTCGGGGTCGCGTTGCCATCGCTAAAAAGGATATTGAGGTCATAGATCTCGGGGTGGCGGACCCCGGTCCTTTTGAATTGTTCCTTGGTGAGTTTGGAGACGATCGGGGTCACGACTTCGCCGATATAGCCGCGATACCTCGCGACGTCGTTTTTGTCGTAATCGTATCTACCCATGCGAAGATACCCAAGTTCGACGTAATCCTTATAGCCTAGCTTCTTGGCCATGCGGTCGCGGACCAAAACCAATTGGGAATAGATGTCCTCTAGCTTATCGGCGATGGTATCCAGATAACCATAATAGGCCTTGGAGGCTTCCTTACGGGTATTTCTATCTAGGTCCTCCATGAACTTGCCCATTTGGGAAAGGTTATAGGTCTGCCCGCGGAATTCGATTTTGGCGGAGGCCAAAGTCATCGCGTAGGAAGAGCAAAGCTTATTCTCCTCGACGCTATCCTCGATGATGATGTCGTCGAAGGAACGTAGGGTGTAGTCATAGATTTGGAAAAGATAGGAACCTAGCTTTTCCTCTAGGAAAGGCCTAAAAGGAGAATTCACCGTGGCTTTGATGAAGGCGTTCTCGGCCGCGCTAAGAAGGGGGAGCCCCTCATCTAGTTTGTCGTTATCGGCCTTATATTTGGGGTCGTTGGAATCCAAGGTGAAAAGGACCTGGATCTGGTTCACGTCGTTATTGAGGCTATCGCTCATCTTGGCATGCGCCTTCCAAACCTTCAACGCCTCCTTCTCATCGGCGGCTTCGTTCATTTTCTTGGTCAGTAGTTCGACCTTCTTGATGGCCTTTTTGATGTTGGGCATCCGGTAGGGCCACTCTTCGAAAACGGGTAGTGTTTTTTCCATATAGGTATATACCTTCTTTCTAATATATAGATTTAAGTCAATCTTCCCTAAGGGAATCGAGGTCGAGGAACTTCCTCTTCTCGGGCTTAGATTCCACTAAGGACGATTTATGATAGTGGGAAAGGAACGCTTTTGCCATCCTTTCGCCTTCCTCGGTGAGAAAATAATAGATTTCGCCTTGGCTTTTTACTTCCTTTTCCCTTAATTGCCCCTTGATGACTAGGTAGCGCAAAATGGCGGCAAGGCGCTTACCCTGGATACTAAGCAAGGAGCCAAACAAGATGAGATTAGAAAAACTTCCATAGTCGAATTCGCCATGGAGCACCACCTCGATGCCTTCCTTTGAAGGGGCGAGGGAACATAGCGAAAGTTCGTATACGACCCCTAAAACCTTCAGATTGGATTGGGGGTACTCCTTCTTTGCTTTCATCTTTTATTCCTCGAGGGGAAGTTTACGCTTATATAGAAGTGGGTCAAAGTCGGAAAAGCCCTCGTCATAGATCTCTAGGATTTCCCCAGTCTTCAGATCGATGCAGCGTTTCTGCGGGTCGAAATAGGCGATGGTCTTATCGGTATGGGGCAGTTCGACCGGTTTCCTTCCATAGAACTGGGTATATCTGGAGATATCGGGCAGGAAGGTCTTAAACGCCTTGCACCTAGAGATAAGCACGATGGCCTCCGCGCCACCTTCTTCCCCAAAGTCCTTCTTTAAGGTGGAGAGCTCGAAGAAGGAGATTAAGGGCGAACTATCGAGTTCCCTATTCTCTTCGCCGACGAGTTTGCGGATTTGCTCGATCAAAGGAACTTCCTTAGAGGCGAGGTAAACCCAGTTTAGGCAGTTTGTCTTGATGGTTTCGGCGTCTTTTCCATAATTGACCTTAAGCTGGTTGTCGCTTTGGACGACCAAATTGAAACGGATGTTACGGCTTCTAGCGGCCGTGATCATCGTGGCCATATCGGAGATATTGGGGATATTGGCGAATTCATCGAGCAAGAAATTGAGCCTTCTATACAAAGTCCCTTCCTTACTTGAATGGGCGTCGGAGACGGCCGCGGTATAGATTTGTTTGATGAAGCTGGAGACGAAGAAATGGTAGGTGGTGGTCTCATCGGGGACGATGATATAGACGACATGCTTCCTATCCTTTTCCTTGAAGCAATGGATATCGATCGTGGATTTGGAGGAAATCTGCTGAAGCAAGGTGGAATCGGCGAAAGGCGAAAGCGCGGTGGAGACGAAGCCCAAGATGCAGGTTAGGGTAATCGGCGAATTCTTGGCGACGCTTTCTAGGTTTTGCCTAATGAGGTTTTGGGGAGGCAAAGAATCGATGAAACGCCATAAGGAACTGATATCACTTCTATCGGCCCTTCTGGAATAGGGAAGGAAATTCAACATGGAGACGACGTTGGCCTCCTCTTTTTTGAGTGCGCCGCGAATAAGGATTTCGGCGCAGCCATTCAAGTAGGCTTTGGAGGATTCTGGCCAATATAGGTCAGTCGTTTTCTCCGTCATCGGGGCCATTAGGGTGGTTATGAATTCGCTTGCCAGCTTTAACCCTTCTTCCCTTTGCCCGGAGTTATAAAGCATGTAGGCTTCCTCAAAGGGGTTCCAACAATCGCTTCTAGACATATCGCGGAGATTGAGGACATGGATATCGTAGCCCTTCTCCTTTAAGAAGCCGCTAGTCTTATCGAATAATTCCCCTTTGGGGTCGGTCACGACCATGTTTTCGCCAGCTAGGCCTAGGGCGAACATAGTCGGAAGGATAAATAGGCGCGTCTTCATACTGCCTGTCGCACCTAAGACGAGGGTATGGTAATCGCTATTGTCCAAATAGGCTTCCTTGGTATCGCTGATAAAGGGAGTGCCAGCGCTATTTAGGGGAAGTTCGTCCGAAGTCAAATCGGCGTGCTGAAGAACCTCCTTGATCTCATCGGGGCAGGCGAAACGGTTGTTGAATTCCCTCTCGCCGACGAATTTTCTATATCGGAAACGGTTGCCCATCCTCTTAATCCCCAATTAGGCCCATATAGAAGCTCTTCTTGGCCGCAAACTCGCTAAGCCAAGATCCACCATGAAGGAAAGGCTTAAGCAATATTTCGTCAATTTCTTTGGGTAGGCCCTCGCCTTCCTTAAATGCGGCGTAGGCGATATCCTGCGCTAATTGGCGCATGGTCCAAGGCCCTTCTTGGCCTTCGACCTTCAACACTTCCTCTAGTGCCGAAAGCATAGGTTCCCTAGTTTCCTTCTTTAGGGTGAAACCAAGGTCTTTTAGCTCGTTTTTGAGTATTTGAAGGGCAATTTGCGGTGATTTTAGTTTTAATTCCAGGTATTCGATCCTCGTTTTGGTGATGATCGTCGATTTGGCTTTATTCGATTTGCCCTCGCTTCCGCTCCTATCTAGATAGATGGCGAGGGTCCTTTCGTCTAAATCGGACATATAGCGGAGGAAATCAAGGAACTTGCGTTCGGTGCATGCACCTTTTTCCACCCAGTCGGTAATGTCAATCATAAGGATGCCTTGGAAGGGCGTGCCAAATCTTCCTAACTCATCTTCGACCGCGGAAAATAGGTCATTGAAGGCGGAGAATCTTTGGTCGGTCGGATAGGAATAGTCTAGGCTAAGGCAATAATGGTTCACGGATGAGGTGAAACTAAATAGTCCATAGTTGATCAAAGTTCCCTCTAGGGCCTCCAATACCAAGTCCATGTCATAGCCATCCATAGAGGAAAGGAAATAATTGGGAAGGACTAAGCTTCCTCCGAACTTCTGCTTCTTCTTTCCGATCTTCTCTAGGGTGAGCGCCCAATCTTTTAGCCCTTCATAGCCCGGCTTAGAGGCTAATTCCAATAAGGGATTAGAAGTCATCGTCGTCGTCTTCATCGTCGTTCCCTCCCATAATGCTATTCGCGGCATCGTATACCGCTTTGAGTTCCGTGTTGTTGGTTACGATATAGTATGGCTTATCGCCACCGATCTTTTTATAGGCGAATAGGAATTCGTCCGTCTTTATCCAGCTTTGCGATACTTTGGGATAAAGGAGGTAATATTCGCTTCTTCTATAGTTGAAGGTCCCCTTTACCAAGAATACCGTTGGGCCCAATTCCTCAAAGGGCGTCAATTCGACTTCTTCCGGTGGATCGACTTCCTCAATGGAAGCCTCCTTGACATAGGTCGCGTTAAAGGAAGACTCAGAATCGAATACGGTCCTGTTATATAGGTAATATAGGCAAGGCCTTAGCCCATAGTAGTGTTCCTCTATCCCAGAGGGCATATTGGCGAGGAAGTGCTTGTCCGTTTTAGCGGATAGGGAATAGGCATTATCGATATCTTCCTTTGGGCTAATCTCAAAGAAGGCGGCCATAAGGGCATATTCGCCTTCCCTCTTGGAGACGTTCACGGACAATAGGGGAGTGGCTCTTTCGCGTAAGGAGATAATATAGTCGATGGCCTCTTTCTTGTTTCTTACGCAGGCCTCTTTGAGTATTCCGGCGAATCTTTTGACGGCAAGTCCCGATTGTTCTTCGCCTTCTTCGAAATAGAAGGAAGCGATGTAGTGGGAGAAATATAGCGTCAAGAAGCATTCGTTTGCGTATTTGACGATGTTTTGCCTTTCCTTGTTGTCCTTGCCCTTGCTTTCTTCAAAGTATTTTAGGCTATGGAGCGTATTGAGAAGCGCCTCGCCATATGTGCCTAGGTAGGGCGATTTGGAGAGGATGGCGTTTTTTAGGTCATTGGTGACGGGCAAGACGTTATGGTAGAAGCTATTCCTACTGATTAGGCCTAGCTTTGCAAGGCGTAAGAAAAGAAGCTTCTCCGCATTATCGCCATAAGGATAGAGGAGGAAGGAAGAATATATTTTCTTGGCCAACTCGCCCTTTTCTCCCTTAAGAATAGGCAAGATATCGTCAAAGGCGTCATAGAAGGATATGGTCCCGGATTTCAAATCGAGTTCGCCATTCCCTAGGAGGGCTTTATTGAAAAGCAATTTCCCATCCAAGACGTCTTTGGCCTCTAGTTCGCTTATGTTCAAAAGCAAGGAGATGATATGGGCGAAGGAATGGTCTGCAACAGCAAAGGGGATCATCACATGGGATGGCTTCTCGCTTTGTTTCACCTTAATGGGTCCGATATAACCAAGGTTTTCGTCATATGGGAACTTTTCGGGAAGGGGATCGATGCATCTGGCGATATCGGCTAGCGTGGCGGTTAGGTTCAAGCCGATCTCACTATATTCGTTATAGTGATAAGCCATCTGATAGTGGTAACTAGTAATGGATAACGGATCTAGGACCCTAACAAAGGGCGCCTGGTTCAAATATAAGGACTCGCCTAGTTTCCTTTCGACTTCTTTTGTTGCGGCTTCTCCCAAATCGAATTTGGCGACAAGCCTAATCTTCATTAGGGCGAATAACGGCGAGTTCGCGTCGATATTGGCGCCTTCTACCAAAGAGAGCAAAGAGCCGATTCCCTTATCGTTTAATGGCGAAAATAACGAAGGAAAGGCGAGAAGGCGCAAAACGACTATGGAATCATCGCCATCAGTGGCGTTTCTTGCAAGGAAGGAGGCAAGGCCAAAGCCCTTGCTATCGTCTTCGTATTCCTGGATCGACAAAGAGCATTTGAGGAAGGAACCGTTATTGACCTTATAGGAATCTAGGACCATTACCCTATGGCCTTGGATCGAAAAGATGTCGCCGACGTTAGGCACTTTTTCTAAATAGGAAAGAGGCAAAGCATAATAGAAGGAGGGACAGTCCACAAGATTGGGCAAAGTGATCTTGGGCTTTTTGACGAACCTAGCTTCGCCAAACTCCCCAAAATCGAAGGATGGGTTTTCCAAGTAGAACGAAAGAATGTCCCTATAGGAAAGCCTTTGCCTTAAAATTGCTTCGTCGCCATTGGGATCCTTTAAGGCCTCCTTAATGGATTTGGTGTTCAAAATAGGTAAGGGGGAACTTAGGTTTGCACCACTAAAATCCCTACAAACAAGGGATATAAAGTTGAAAATTGTGCCAAAATCAAGCCAAACCACATCCTCGCTTAGACATCTTGATAGCTTGTCGGAGTCGAGGTTGCTTCTAGAATATTGGTCGAATTTGACCCTATCGATAAGCTTATTCAAATCCGCCAGGCATTCTGGTTTATCCCTATAGTTGTCCCTATGGAAGATGGTCCTTCTAGCCCAATAAATGTGTTCGTAATTGGCGAATGCGTAAAGTAAGGAATCCTTCTTTTTGTATAGGGGGTAGGTCGCGCAATACAAGGCGACGGAGTTTATCCTTTCGCCCCTGGCGATCTTATCGACGATATACCTATCTTCTTCCGCGAAGGCGATTTCCCTAAAGTCCCCTCCCCTCTTGCTTGTTTCGTCATAGAACAAGATGGGCGAATAGATTGGGGAATAATTGGCATAGTCATAGCAATAGAGTTTGAAATCAGGGAGGTAGAGTCCCCAGATGGCATCTTCCGATAGGGGATAGCTCATCGTGGAGAAGTCCGTGTTGTCCACTAGATACCGATGGGCGTGGGTCCTTCTTATCGCCTCTTCTTTCCTATAGGAGAAATTCACGCAGGGGAAGGCGCTAAGAGAGGATATGACAACCGCCTTGAACCCCAAATAGGAAGACAGGGCTTCTTCATAGAAGGAAAGCAAAGACGGATCGTTGATTAGGAATATCGCCTTATCCAAAGCTAGGCCTAGGGATTTGATTTCCCTCGCCTTCTCTAAGGCCTCCTCTTGGCTAAGGAAAGCACCGAAATAGACCTTACCATCGAATTTATCGAGGCTGACGTCGGTTTGGGTTTTCGGCAACATCTGATAGGCCTTGCCATCATGGAGGATGCGGCCGAGTTTGCGAAACTGGCTTAAATCGTTGTCCATGGAGAAGGAAATATTCCCATCAAGGGGGCCCACGGAGGAAAGAAGCGCCTTCACACATTCTTCGAAAAGAAGGCTTGTTGAGGCGGTATCGATATAAAACGGCTTTTTATACGATTCGTCTTGGAAACATTCATCCAATAAGGCCATCACAAGATTGTCTTTGATGTAGCTGCCGAGTTTGGGCTTATAGGATTCGTGGGAAAGGTTTTCCGATCCTTTGAATTCCGTGCCCCTACGGCCCCAAAAAGACACACCGTCACGGGAAATGGATGTCATTTGTCTACTGAAGTCGGTGATATAGTCGCGCTGGGTTAGGTCGGAGGTTATAGATTGCGAATCGCTTTCGATGTTGAAGCAAACGTATTTGGAGGCGCAGGGCAAAGCGAATTCGATTAGGTCATTGGTGGAAGCCGCCTTGAAGTCCTTTTTGAAGTAATAGACATAAGTTGGCAAGGAGGCATCGCAAAGCTTCGTTTCCTTCGTTATGACCTTAACGCCAAGTTCCTCCACTTCCCTAGGAAGGCCGGCGACACAATAGGCGATAAGTTCATAGTTATATGCCTTTGCCTTGGTGGCCAAAGCAAAAAGATAGGGTCCGACCACGTTCCTATTTCCAGAGACGATGATTCTTCTTTTGATGGGGGAAGGGCCAAGAGGAACCTTAATGGAGGCCTTAGCATCACCGAAAGTGCGGGAAAGAGAGGATCTTTCTTCTCTGGGGAACAAAGAAAAAACCGGGTTTACCTCAATGGTTTCGGATGGAAAAAGGTTGATTGGGTTTTCCATTTACGTTCTATAGCCCCCCCTTTTGCCTAACGCTCGCCTTTTCTTAGGCTATGGCATCTCACTAAGTGAAACGCCCTGTTAGATGGTGATATAAAGTTTACTACTTCCTATCGCGTGCCCGCAAGCGAAGCAAGGCAATATAAAAGCCCCTAGAGGAAGGGGCTAGAAGGTGTATGGATCGGTTACTTCTTGATGTTGAACACGTCGGAGCGGTTGACGATCGGGGTATCATAGACCTTAACGTGGCGTTCGTTGAATTCGAAGCTGATGTCGGCGACGTTGTTGCACTGGACGACTAGGTCACCCTTGCCTTTGCCCTCGACGATGATCGATTTGGTATGACGGGAGAAGAAGAGATCTTCTAGCTTCATGCCTTTGGCGGAGACGTCAGCGATGAACTTATCGATTCTCCTGCGGCGGAGCCAGCGGATCCTCCTTGCACAGATGATGGAGTCCGCGGGTTTGCTGCCTTCTTGGAAATGTACGCTCATGGAAGCGGCGGTTAGGTTCTTAACGTCCCTTCCATCGCGGGTCGGCATATAGAAGCCGCTGGCGAAGTGGAAGACCAAGGCGTCGCCATCGACTGCGATGTGGCTGACCTTCGCATCCTTTAGGAAAAGGGGGATGGGAAGCATGTTGGTACGTAATGCACGATTATTAGGCATAAGCAAACTCCCTTCAATGGGTTATCGATAAAGAAATTATAACAACGAATCTAATGATATGAAATGACCGTTTTTAATTTAAAAAACGGACCATGAGCTTTAGTATAGGAAATAATCCTAGTGGTTTCCCTTTTCATTTAGCGTTCATTTAAAAAACGGGAATACGCGCTAAAACCCTGCAAAACCCCATTTTTGCGGTTTGTTTTTTATTTAAATGACTTTACAAACAAAGAGACGTCGTTGCCAGAATAGGCATCGGTATAGATCTTAAGGATTTCCGCCTCGTCAAGGTTCGTGCATAGCCCCTCCACGTCGAAGAAGGAAATGCCACCATCGGTAACCGGAAGGACCTTCGGCGGGTAGGCCACGAATTGTTCATAACGCGAGATATCGGGCAAGAAGGTCTTATAGGCCCTACTTCTAGAAATCAAAACGATGGCCTCGGCACCGCCGTCTTTGCCGAATACCTTCTTCAAAGTGGAGAGTTCATATTCGGTGATGAGGGGTTTGCTGTTTTTGCTGCGGTTGCTATCGCCAGTCAAAAGCTGTACCTGTTTGATCAAAGGCACTTCCTTTGAGGTGAGGTAAACCCAAACGAGGCAATTGGTCTTGATGGTCTCCCCCTCTTCCCCGTAGTTTGATTTAAGTTGATTGTCGCTTTGAACAACGAGATAAAATCGGACGTTGCGACTTCTTGCGGCAGTGATCATCGTCGACATTTCGGGAATCTCTGGGATATTCGCGAATTCGTCGAGGAGGAAGTTCAGCCTTCTAGGCAAGGCACCGTCGGGGAAAGATTGGGCATCGTTAATGGCCGCGCTATAGATCTGCTTAATAAAGGAAGAGACGAAGAAATGGTATGTCGTCACCTCATCTGGGACGATGACGAATATCGCGTGTTTTTTCTCCACGTCTTTGAAACAGTGGATATCGATTGTGGAACTCGAGGATAGTTTTTGTAATGACTTTGAAATCGAGAAAGGGCCTAAAGAAGAGGATGCCTGTCCCAAAATACCGGCCATGGTAACGGGGGCATTGGCGATTGCGGCCTCCAGGTTTTGCTTAATCGGGTTTTCGGGAGGTAACTTTTCGCAGAATGAGCGAAGGGGCGTATGCTTGTTGTCGCCGTTTTCATCCTTTGTGTAGGAGAAGAAAGATAGGGCGCTTGCGATATTGGCCTCGTCCACACTCGGTGCGCCACGAACCAAAATCTCAACGACGCCTTGTAAAAACTGTTTGGCGGACATCGGCCAGAAGATATCCCTTGAGATTCTCATGGGACGGTTAAGCAAAACGGTGACGAATTCCTTGGCAAGGCGAAGGCCTTCCTCTTTCTTGCCACTATGGTAAAGATGGTAAGACTCTTCCAAAGGGTTCCAGCAATCGGAATGGTTCATATCACGTAAGTTCAATACCTTTACGTCATAGCCCTTCTTTTCCAAGAAGCCACTGGTCTTCTCATATATTTCGCCTTTAGGATCGGTGATAACCATGTTTTCGCCGGCCAAACCAAGCGTATAGACGGTAGGCAAGATGAAAAGCCTCGTCTTCATCGAACCGGTCGCACCCAAGATAAGGGTATGGTAGTCACCTTTATCGACGTAGGCGGTTTTGGTGTCCGAAATAAAGGCGGCACCCCCGCTATTCAAAGGGAGTTCGTCCTTGGTCAAATCGACTTCGTTTAGAAGCGATTCGATTTCTTCTGGCGTTGCGAAACGGTTGCTGAAATCCTTTTCGCCAACATATTTTCGGTATCGGTAGTTATTCGACATCGCCAAACCCCCTTGGAAAGTAGATACATTTTAGATTTCCCATTAGGGAAAGGCAACAAGGGGCAAACGAATATCAAAAGGCAAGAAAGCAATCAAATTCATTGAAACAACAAGCGCGGCAACCTAGAATATGCGGGCATCGAAAGAAGGAAGAAAGAAAATGGATCAGGAAGAAACGATTCGATTGATCGAAGCGACCATCGCCAAGATCCGCCCATTCCTAAATAGGGATGGTGGCGATATCGATCTCATCGGCTTCCGCGACGGCATCGTCTATATCACCATGTCAGGGGCCTGCCAAGGCTGCATGATGGCAGCGGCCGACGTCAGCGAAGGCATTGAGGTACTTATCATGGAAGAGGTCCCAGGCGTGCTTGGGGTTAGGTTAGACGGGGTTCCCGAGGATATGCTTCAGGACTATATGAAAAGAAAGCAGGAAGAGAGGATGAACGAGCTCTTCGGCGAAGGGTCTGGAGAGGCAAAATAGCCTACCCATACATCAATTAACGAAAGAAAAGCGAGCTGTTGCCAGCCCGCTTTTTCCTTTCGAGGTAGAATATTAGTTGATTCCGAATAGCTCAGAATAATCAACGGCCTTGTCGTCTTTGATGATGAAGACGATGTTAAGGATCCAGTTGACGAAGCCGAGTATCGTGCCAAACAAGATGTCGAGAACCACGACCAGTACGTTCTTTTTGCCGACGATGTCACGGATGACCATGTAGACGGTATAGAGAACGCCAAGGAAGATCGAGATAAGGATCTTCGCCCAGCGGGGTAACCCATCAAGGAAATTGTTATATGCCACGATGATTCCTCCCAATCAAACGCCTATTGCTCCTAGACAAACCTTAGTTCGCGAGGCAGAGGTGGTTGAAAACGATGACCCAAACGAGGTCAACCCAGCCCCAAACGGGAACAACGATGGCGAGGACAACGCCAAGGATGTTGCCAACGGTAGGCTTTTCGATGACCGCGGTGACGCGGACAAAGATCTCGACGACCCAGTTGACGAACGGGATGATGAGTAGGATGACCTGGATGAGACGAGATTGTTTGTTAAACCATTGCATTTCTTTTTCCTCCTATATAGTATGGCCAATCCTTGTTAATCATGGTGTTCTTTCTTCCACTCCTCAATGAGGTCCGGTCGAAGGAATTCGGCATGGTTCACAATGATATAACCATTACGATTATATACATCTTTTCTATTATAAACAAAGGATTTCAGCGTTGTTCCATCAAAGATGGATCCTCCTGCTTCCTTGACGATGATATCGCCTGCGCAGACGTCCCATTCCTTTGTGCCGCCATATAGCCTTAGGAAGAAGTCGCCCTTGCCTTCCGCGATAAAGGCCATCTTAAGCGCAGAGCCCAATGGAAGAGACTCACAGGCGAACATCTCGCGGTTCTTTTTCACAAACTCAATCGCGTCGGGACAAGAGAAGCTTCTTGAGCAATAGGGGATCAGCTCACCCATCTTCCTATTCGAAACATGTATCTTGGTATCGATGCCGTTTTCCCTAACGAAAGCCCCTTTTCCCTTAATGGCGTAATAGACCTTATGGAAGGTAGGCGCACCAACGACCCCCAAAACGGGTTCCCCTTTGTAGGTAAGGGCGATGTTGATGGCGAATTCGCCATTCCTATTCACAAATTCCTTGGTGCCATCGAGGGGGTCGATGATCCAAACGTAGTCCTTTTCAAACCTAGATGGGTCATCATCGCTTTCCTCAGAAAGGAAACCATGCTCGGGAAAGGCTTCCTTAAGGTG